>CAMBIK010000125.1 GCA_945867435.1 Klebsiella pneumoniae | reverse complement strand
TCCACGCCGACCACCTTCAGCAGCATGTTTGAGAGCACTGACGCCTCGGCCTCCGTGCAGGGGTCGGCGACTAGCACCAGGCCGCTGCGGAGCGCGCCGGTGCCACGAACGGTCGGTTCGCCGCATGCCACGCACGCCTCCCCAAGGGTCACGATGGCAGCTTCGAGGCGTTCGTCTGGGCCGACGAGCTGCTCTGCCCAGCGGCCGAGCAAGCCTCCTGCCGCAGCGGGCGCGGGGGGGGCCGGGGCGGGGGCGTGACGTGCGGCCGGAACGATCGTGGCAGCCCGCGGTGCCGGTGCTGCACGCGTGGGCCGGGGGGAATCCTCTACCAAGGGCCTTCTTTCTGCGGCCGCGACCGGCAGCAGAATCACCCCTTGCAGCCGTAGCGCCTCCAGGCTGGACGCGACATCTGCAACCAGGCCGGCAAGCTCGTCACGGAGGTCGTCCATCCCGGTGTGGTATACCGCTGACCTCCCCGCATCCATGCCCCCCAACGCTTCCGGGCTCCGCCTCCTGTTGGCCTCGACTTCGCCGTGGCGGCGGCAAATCTGCGCGCAAGTCGGGCTCGACCTGGAGGCGGTGGATCCCCGCGTGGATGAAGCCAGCATCGTGCACTCTGATCCTGTGGTTTTGGCGTTGACGCGCGCCCGTGCGAAGGCGGATTCGCTGGCGGCCCCCGATTGCGTCGTGATCGGCGCGGATCAAGTCTGCCACCTGGACGGGCGGATGTACGGAAAGCCGGAGAGTGATGAGGAACATCGCGATCAGTTGCGAGCCCTTCGGGGGCGCACCCACACCTTGAGCGATGGGGTGTCGGTGGTCGCACCGCATGCCCGCTTCGATGAGGTGGTCTCCGTTCGGGTCACGCTTCGGGCCGACCTCAGCGACGAAGAGATCGAGGCGTACGTCGCGAGCGGAGATGCACGGGGCTGTGCGGGTGGCTACCGCGCGGAGGGGCGTGGAGCCTGGCTCATCGAGCGAATTGACGGGGACGCCTTTGCGGTCATGGGGCTGCCCATCTACAGCGTTCTCACCACGCTGCGGGCGCTGGGATGGCGATGCCTCGCTCCGCGGCATACGACAGGCGGGCTCCTGCCCGGATCGTCCGAATGACCACTCGCGCCGTCGGCATCGATCTCGGCACGACCTTCTCCGCCATCGCTCACGTCAACAAGTTCGGCGTGCCGGAGATCCTCCACAACGCGGAAGGCGAACGCATCACCCCTTCGGTGGTGCTGTTCGAGAACGACGACATCATTATCGGCACCTACGCAAAACAGGCGGCGGTGGCCTATCCCGAGCAGATCGTCGAGTTCGTGAAGCGCCACATGGGCGATGACGACTACTCGTTCGAATACCGGGGTGAATCCTACAGTGCCGAGCGGCTCTCCGGCTTCATGATGGCGAAGTTGAAGCACGACGCCGAGCTTCGCCTGGGGCACGCCGTCGATCAGGCGGTGATCACGGTCCCTGCCTATTTCGGCGACAGACAGCGCCGAGCCACGATGAAGGCCGGCGAGCTTGCAGGGTTCAAGGTTCTGGCGTTGCTCAACGAGCCTACCGCCGCTGCCTACGCCTACGGTCTGGCCAATCCGGGGATCGACAAGCGGCTCCTGGTCTTCGATCTCGGCGGCGGCACCTTCGACGTCAGCGTGGTTCGTGTCCATGGGAACGAAATCACGGTCCTGGCCACCACCGGGGATCACCAGCTCGGCGGAAAAGACTGGGATGATGCGCTGATCCGCTATGCAGCCGACCAATTCGCCCAACGTCACGGCATCGATCCGCTTGATGACCTTGCGGCGTACCACGACCTGCGCAGTAAGTGTACGAGCGCGAAGCTCTCGCTCAGCAAGCGTCCCAAGGTTCAGCTTTTCTACGACTACAAAGGGAAGATTCTCCGGCTGGAGATCACCCGGGAGAAGTTCGAGGATCTCACCGCCTCCCTGCTTCAGCGCTGCGAGGCCCTGACCCGCGATGTGATGGACGACGCGAAGCTCCAGCCCTCCGACATCGACACCATCGTGTTGGCCGGCGGTTCGACCCGCATGCCGATGGTGCGCGACATGATCCGCGGCCGCTTCGACAAGGAACCCGCGACCGACATCAACCCCGACGAGTGCGTGGCGCTCGGGGCTGCGCTGACCGCCGCGATCGAATCCAGCCGCCTTGCGGGAGAGGCCCCCCCGGTCGATATCCGCACCCACGACGTAACGAGCCACTCCCTCGGAATGGTGGTGTACCGTGAAGGTTCGCTGCACAACTCCATTATTATCGATCGGAACAGCCGCATTCCGTGTGATCGCACTCGCGACGACTACGTGACCACCCACGAAGGTCAAAGCACGATGGACCTGTGGTTGGTCCAGGGCGAAAACCCGGACCCGCTGGAATGCAGCGTACTGGGGCATTTCGAGTTCTACGGGATCCCGATCCGGCCTTCGGGCCGCTCCAAGCTCTCCGTCACCTTTCGCTACAACGCCAACGGCATCGTGGAAGTCGAGGCGATGGACCTTGATAGTGGCCAGACCCTCGCCCATCGCTTGGCCGCCGGCGCGGTCACCCTCGAGGACCTTGCGCACGACCGTGCGCCGATGGCCATCGTGCTGTTGATGGACTGCTCGGGGTCCATGTATGGCCGAAACATCGAGGATGCCCGGGCGGCCGCTTCCTCGTTCGTGGATCGCACGCTCGCGGCCAACCGCCTGATCGGGGTGATCGCGTTCCCGGGCGGCATTCAGTGCCCGCTCACCCCCGACACGGCCCGACTGCGGGAGGCGCTCGCCGGGCTCACTCCGATCGGGGGCACGCCGATGGCCGAAGGTCTGGCTGCCGCCCGCGATGTGATGAAGTCGCGTGCGGGCGTGCAACGCGTGTTCGTCTTACTCACCGACGGTCACCCCGACGACCCCGATGCAGCGCAGGCGGAGGCCCAGCGCATCCGTTCTCAGGGGGGAAGGATCGTGACCATTGGGGTGGGTCAGCAGGTTCAACCAGATTTTCTAAAGTCCCTGGCGTCGCGCCCGGAGGATGTGCACTTCTGCACCGACTCCATCGAGCTGCAAGGTACGTTCATCAACCTCGCCACCGAACTGGCGCGGGGAGGCTAGCATGTCCACGGTCGAAGCGCGTCTCGAGGAGATCGCGGCCCTGTTAAAGGAACGCTCCCGACATGAAGATACCCAACAGAAGGCATTTGATACGCTTTACGAAGAACTGCGTCAGTACAAGGAAGATTTTATCTTCCAGGCCGAGAAGCCATTTCTCCTGGACCTGCTCCTGTTCTACGACTCCCTCAACTGGTTCCATGCCTCGCTGCAGCGTCGGGACATGAGCCCGGATGTCGTGGCCGACAGCTTCCAATACCTGATGGATGAGTTCCTTGAGTTGCTTTACCGCCGCGATGTGGTGCCGACCGAGGGCAGCGACCGCTTCGACCGCAAGGTGCACAAGGCGGTGCGTGTGGCACCGGCGGCGAACCAAGCGGACGACTGGAAGGTCGAAGCCGTACTGAAGCGCGGGTTTATCAGAAATGATAAGGTTCTACGCCCAGAGGAGGTGTCGGTGTTCAGGTTCGGCGCCGACACTACGGCCGCGAAGGAATAGCGGGGTGGCCCAAGAAGGCATCATCCTCGGCATCGATCTGGGAACCACCTTCTCGGCGATGGCCTTCGTGGACCGGCACGGGAAGTGCAACATCCTTCCCAACGCCGAGGGCCAGGCCACGACCGCCTCGGTCATCCACTTTTACGAGGCGGATGCGTGCGTCGTGGGCACCGAGGCCGTGAAGATGGTGGTGGTGGATGCCAGCAACATCGTACGTTTCATCAAGCGGTACATGGGTGAACCCGACTTTGTGATGGAGTTTTTCGGCAAGGCCTACACGCCCCAGGAGCTCTCCGCGATCATCCTGCGAAAGCTCAAGGATGATGCGGAAGAGGCGTTGGGCTGGCCGGTGGTCGATGCGGTCATCACGGTGCCCGCCTATTTCAATGCGGCGCAGCGTTCTGCGACTGCCGATGCCGGCGCACTTGCCGGGTTCAACGTGCTCTCCATCATCAACGAACCCACGGCGGCGGCCATCTCCTATGGGCTGGAACGCCTGGGGACCGACCGCAACATTCTGGTTTTTGACCTTGGCGGGGGCACCTTCGATGTCACCGTCATGGAGATCCGGGGCGCTTCGCTGCGTACGGTGGCCAGCGACGGCAACGCGGAGCTCGGGGGCAAAGACTGGGACGACCGCCTGCTCAATCATGTGGCCGATGCGTTTCAGACGCAGTTCGGGCTGGATCCTCGAGACGATCCGCAGCCGTACCAGGAATTGTACGAGCGCTGTTTGCACGCGAAGATCTCGCTGTCCACGAAGCCACGTTCGATCATTCCGGTGAACTACCGTGGCCATCGCAGCGTGGTCACGATTACCCGGGAGGAGTTCGAAGCGCTCACGGCAGACCTGCTGATGCAATGCGAAGAGACTTGCACTCTGGTTCTCGAGAAGGCGCGGATGAAGTGGGGCGACATCGACGATGTCATCTGTGCCGGCGGTTCCACCCGGATGCCGATGATTGCGGCGATGCTCCATCGTCTCTCGGGGAAGGAACCTGCGAAGGGCGTGAACGCGGATGAATGTGTCGCCGTCGGGGCGGGGCTCGCCGCCGTGTTTCGGCACCGACCGGACCATCCAGCCCTCCACGAGCATCGCGACACGGCCGTAGAGCCTTCGGCCGAGGCCCCCTCCGACTCGCCTGCTTTGCCCGTCTCGGAGGCACCTTCGCCCGCTGTCGGCCTCCCCAACGTACACATCACCGATATCGCCACGCACCCCTTGGGTATCGTGGTCCTCGACGGTGCCCTGAAGGAGTGGATCGTCAACTTGATCCCCGAGTTGACTCCGCTCCCCTGCGAGAAGCGAGGTCGTTTTTCCTACGCCTACGACAACATGACGGCGGTGCGGGTGGAGGTGACCGAAGGGCACGGAAAGAACCGCGATGAGGTTGCCGTGATCGGGGAAGTGGTGCTCGATCAGCTGCCCCCTCGGCCGCGCGGAACTCAGATCGAGGTCGTCTATCGCTACACCGTGAATCAGATCCTTGAGGTGGACGTGACCGACCTCGAGACTCGGAGCGCGCGGCGGGCGCGCATCAATCTCCGCGGAAGTCTGGACGATGCCCAGAAGGCGGTGTCTCGAGAGCGCATTCAGCGAGCGAAAATCACCTGATGGAGCTTGTGCCTTCGGGCGGGACTCGCCTGCCCAGGCGGGATAGCTCTGGTGGGACTGGGTCCACACCGGAATGGAAACGCGCGAGCTGGAGGAGATGGAGCGGTTTTTTGCCTCGCTGGGGCACCGCACTCCGCTCGCCTACTACGGGTTGCCGGAGGATGCTGCGCCGGAAGCCATCGACTCGGCTGTCAAGAAGCGGCGTACCTGGGCGCAGGGTCAGCAGGCGAACCCGAAGCATCGCAGCGAAGCCCTTTATCTCATCAAGTCAAACGCCAGCTTACGCAAGCTGCTGATCGACGAACGTGACCTGTATAGCGCCAGGTTTTCGTTGGAGCGGAACGAGTCCGCAACGGAGCCCGAACCGGCCTCAGGCGTTGCCCCAGGCGGCGACATCGCCTTGCTGGGCGGCAGTGATGTGTACCAACTGCTTGAGGTGCCGCACACGGCCAGCTCGGAAGTTCTGGAGGCGGGCTATCGAAACCGCTATCGTTGGGCGCGTAGCCTGAAGGATAGTGAGAAGTCTTCGGCTGCGCTCGCGGCGCTCGATGCCGCGTGGCGACTCGTGCGCGACGCTCCATCTCGAGCCGCCTACGATGCCCAGCGCGGGGTGCACGGACAAGCGGCACCTGCGGAAGCTGCCGCCGAGAGTCGACACATCGCCGAGCTGCTCCTTCGAAACAGCGAGATTGCATCGCCTCCTCCGTTGGCCACGCCCGTTCGGCCGCCCCCTCTGCCGGTAGCCCGGCCCGCGGCCGTTTTGCCCGAAGGGCCCTCGCTGCGGTTCGCTCCGGAACAAGGGGCACCTGTGGCAACCATGTTTGGGAGAACCATCGGCTTGGGGGTGGGGGCTCAAACTGTGGGCGAACGCGCACCCAAGCTCGTGCTGGGGGTCAAGAGCGCGGTTCGCCTCCACCTTCCCCGCACGCGCCGGGTCGCCTGGGTGCTGCACGTCGAGAATTCTGGCGCGGGACGCATGTCCGGCCATCTCGTGGCCGATGTTCCGTGGATCGTTCCCAGCCGCGAGCATCTCGACCCCCTTGCTCGCGAACAGGACATCGTTATCGATCTGGTTCCCACCGAACTGGACGCGAAAAGTGGTGTTGGAATCCTCACCGTCGTCACGGATCATGGTGAGCGTCGCATCGTCCATTTTGAGGTGACCCGCGCGGGTCGCCTTGGGCTTGTCGTGGGCGGGCTCGTGTTCGCGGCAAGCCTCGTGGCAGGCGCATTCGGTTGGCAGCACTGGCAGGACTCCCACGCGCCTCCGGAGCGCGCGGTGCTCCACCTGAGCGTGAAGCCTCCCGCTGAGCGCATCGTTGTCAATGGTTCGGACATGGGGGGCGGGTCGACCCTCGACATCGATCCCCCTACTCGGGGGCAGCCGTTCAAGGTGGTGATCTCCGCCGCCGGGTTCGTCGAGTATCAAACGATGGTCACGGTCGCAGACCAGCCATTGACTCTTTCTGTCGCGTTGAAGCCGGTGAAGCGGTAGTGGCACGCTCCATCGAGGCATTGCGTAGCGCGGTGGACGCCGCCCTGGACCGCGGCGATGCCGACGAGGCCCTTCGCTTGGCACAGGAGTCCCATCGGAAGCAGCCCGACGCCGAGGGTTGCTTTCTTTTGGGTGCGGCGCTGCTTGCGGTTGGGGAAGACGATGAGGCGGTCGAGGCGCTCCAAGCCGCCGTGGAGCTCGACCCAGACCATGTGGACGCGTATGTGTGCATGGCGGATCTCGCTATCGCAAACCTCGACTATACGGCGGGTGGTGTCCTGGTGGCCACCGCGCTGCGCGTCGATCCTTGCCACCCCGTGGCGCGTCGCCTGCGGGCCGGGCTTCGAGAACGTGCGCACGACCTTTCCGGCGCCGCGCGCGACTACATGACCGCGTCGCTCGCCGACCCCGATGCGTTTCCGATGCCGATCTCGCTCGACGACGAAACGATCGAAGCCGTCAGCGAGTCCGTCCTGGAGGCGATGCATCCCAGCCTTCGCGCCTACCTTGCGAGCGTGCCCATCCTCGTCGACGAATTTCCGAGCGACGATGTGCTCGCCGAACTTCCTGACGCCCACCCCTTCGAGCTGCTTGGCTGCTTTACCGGTCGCGCTGTTCATGAGCGCGGCGGGGAAGACGCTTGGAGCACCCTGCCACCTACGATCACGCTGTACCGGCTCAACCTTGCTCGCCTCGCCCACGACGCCGACGAACTTGAGCGTGAGCTGCGCATCACGCTCCTTCACGAGATCGGTCATTACCTGGGCCTGGACGAAGAGGATCTCGCGGAGCGAGGATTGGACTGATCGGGCCCTTGACGCCCACCCGCTTCGCGGGGTAGGTGGCTGCCGTGTGGGGGGGGTAGCTCAGTTGGGAGAGCGCCGCGTTCGCAATGCGGAGGTCGTGGGTTCGATCCCCATCTTCTCCACCACGCTTCGTTAGGAAGGGGAAGGGGCTAACCGCCCCTTCCCCTTCCGCGACATGACCTCCAGCCTCCGAGCTGTGCTGTCCGGCCTACCGCGCGCTTCGCGCTTTTAGCGCGCCGTGCGTGTCGCTGTCCCCATGCTGCCCAGCCGCAGAGCGGGCCTCGGCGGCACGAAAGTTCGATGCTCGATGCACGGGACTCGACAGCCGAGGTTCGGCAATCGAAACTCGATGGGCGACTACCGAGGGTCGAAGCTCGGCCGGGCTGGGCTCGCCTTCGGACCCGAATCCGCAGGCCTCGCCGCTCCGCCCTCAGACATCTACGAGCAGCGGGGATTGGGTCGAGCGAGACAACAGACCCTTAAACATGTCCTTGGCCCGCCGCTCCAGCATCATGAACTGGACTCCGCATCCACTGATTTCCCCGGCGGCGTTGGTGCGGTGCCATTGAACCCGCCCGATCCCCTGGAAGGTTGGCTCCGCGCCGATCTGGATCCTGAGGTTGACCCTTTCCCCAACGGCGGGCACTACGCTCATGGCCACGAAGAGGCCGCCTTCGCTCACATCTTCCGACAACCCGCGCCAGAGCATCTTTTCTGACCTTACCGTGATCCGGGCCTCCAGGCTGAAGCGGGGGGACCGGCGGCGGTCTTCGGCCGGGGTGGTCTCGTTGTGACGATGCAGCATCAGTCAGTCCTCGGGCGGGGCATCGGCGGCCCCCGCGTGAACTTGAGCGGCCTCGTGGCGTTGCTTGAGATATCGCCCGACGCATGAAGGCCCAAAGCACCCGGCCCATCCGTTCAGGCATGGCTATCGCCGACGACGGCATGCAATTGTTCTGGCGTGCCGTAGGCGATGGCCCGGCCATCGTATGCAACAATGGCGTGGGAGTAAGTACCTTTTTCTGGTCCTACACGGTGGACCACTTCGCGGATCGCTGCACGGTGGTCACCTGGGACTACCGCGGTCACGGCCGTAGCGACCCGCTGGTGGATCCGACCCTTGGCGAGGTGGGCATCGCGCGGCACAGCCGCGACATGATCGCCGTGATGGATGCCGCGGGCATCGACAGGGCGATGATCTGCGGGCATTCGATGGGATGTCAGGTCGGGCTGGAGGCATGGCGGGACTCCGCTTCACGCATCACCGGCTACGTGCTCATCCTCGGCACCGCCGGTCGTGCGCTGGAGACCTTCGGCGATAATCCACGTTCCCCCATGCTGTTCAACCTGGCCGGGCGCATCGTGGCGGCGTTGGGGGACCACACCCATCGGCTGGTTCGCCCCCTCCTCCTGTCGCGTGTGGCTTGGGCGTTCACGCGACAGGCGAAGCTGGTCGACCCGATGTACGCCACCAAAAGCGACATGGCCCCGTACCTGGAACACCTCGCGGTCCTCGACATGCGGATGTTCATTCGCACCGTGCTGCAAACGCAGGAACATGATGCGTGGGACCTCCTCGCCGGGTTGACCGTGCCCGTGCTGATCGTGGGGGCGGAGAGGGATGCGTTTACGCCGATCCGCCTTTCGAAGGAAATGGCGAGTCGCATCCCTGGCGCCGAGCTGCTCGTGCTCGCGGATGCCACTCACGCCGCGATCATCGAACAGCCAGAAACCATCAATCACCGCATCGAACGCTTTCTTCGCGAACGCACCCCTCTGCCGTGATCCACTACTTCGACGAAGTTGATTCTACGCAGCGGGTCGCCAGAGAGTTGGCCATCGCGGGGGCCGGCCATGGCGAAGCTGTGCTGGCGCGGTCGCAGACCGCGGGTCGCGGTCGGTTGGGTCGAGTGTGGAGCAGCGAGCCGGGGGAAAACCTGCTCCTTTCCGTGGTGCTTCGCCCACCCGGACCGGTCGCACACGCCCCGCTGCTGAGCCTGGGCGCGGCTGCGGGGCTGGCCGTGGCCTTCGACCTTCGGGTGAAGTGGCCGAACGATCTGCTTAGCGCAGACGGTCGAAAGGTGGGGGGAATCCTGGCGGAGCTTGAAACGAACGGGGAATCGATCGCCTGGGTGGTGCTAGGACTGGGTCTCAACGTGAACCAGGCCGAATTTCCAGACGGCGTGGTGGCATCTTCCCTCCGAACGTTGGGCGGGGGGGCACCCCTCGATGTCGCAGAGGTTGGGGACACGGCGCTGCGCGCCATCCTCGCGTGGAGCTCGCACCCAAACCGGTTGGATCAGTGGCGCTTGCGGTCGCACACGCTGGGGCGCACCGTGCGCGTGGGGGGGAGAACCGGAATCGCCACCGCCCTGCGTGAGGATGGGTCGTTGATCGTGGATGGTGTCGCGATCACGGCGGGGGATGTGGAGATGGTGACCGAGCGGCGCTGAACCAGGCCCACGCGTCGGCGATTGCCTCGGCCACGGGGGTTTGTCGCATCCCCAGCTCCCGCCGCGCGCGCTCCGCGGAAAAATAGTGGGGGAGGGAGCTCATCGCCACCGAGGCGCTGTTGATCTCCCCCTCGCGCATCCCCAGGCGCTCGGCGGCCGCAAGGGTGCCGGATGCCGCGGTGGTGAGCCACTTCGGCAGGGTGAACGCCGGGGGGCGCGCTCCGGTCTCCTGAGCCATCTGCGTCCAGGCTTCGGCGTAGTTGAGGTTTTCGTTCCCGAGGATCCACCTGCCGCCGCTTGGCCGCGCAGCGGCAACGATCATCGCCTCCACCACGTCACGCACGTCCACGAAGTTGTTGCCGCCGGGGGGCGCGGCGAATCCCTTCCCCGCGGCGATCTCCATGATCATCTTCCCGCTTGAAGGTCGCCAATCCCAGGGACCGAGCATGTAGGTGGGGTACACGATGCGCCAGTCGATGCTGCTGTTCCGAACCAGCTTGTCGGCCGCCCGCTTCGTGTCAACGTAGGGCACGCCTTCCTCGTTGGGCGAAGGAGCGGTGTCCTCGTCGGCGGGATCGGCCCGGGTGCGCATGCCAAGGGCATCCACGGTGGAAACGTGGAGGAGGCGAGCGCCCAAAGGAAGGCAGTCCAGCACATGGCGGGTGCCATCCACGTTCACACGGACAAATTCATCACGTCCCCCACGGCGGATCTCCACCATCGCCGCCGCGTGTACCACCACTTCCGCGTCGGCGAAGCACGCTCGGAGCGCCGCCGCATCCTCGAGATCCCCCGACACCACGCGCACGTCGAGCCCCTCGAATTCGGGCCTCGGCGGCTTTCGTGCCAGTACGGCGACCTGACCTCCACGGGCGAGCAGGGCGCGGACGAGGTTGTTCCCCACCAACCCGGTGCCTCCCGTGACTGCCCACCGATGGAAGGGAAGGAGAGCGGTTGACGTGTCTCGCATCGGTCGCCAGATTACCCCGCTACCGAGGACCCCGATGTTGCTTACCCCAGACCGCGCCATGCTCACTGCCCTGGCCTACCAGTTGGGCCCCGGCCGCTACTACCAGCCTGCCTACCGCTTCATCGCCGCGGACATCGCGATCGACCGCGGCAGCCTCCTCGACGTGGGTACCGGTCCGGGATGGGTGGCGATCCATGCGGCGGCCGGCCGGCCCGATGTGGATGCGGTGGGAATCGACACCTGCTCCAGCATGCTGGGGTTCGCCAATTCCAATCGGCAAGGCCGGCTCAACGTCACTTTTCGGCAGATGGATGCGACGACGATCGTGTACCCGGAGCGTACGTTTGAGGTCGCTGTGGCCGTGCAATCCGCCCACCACTGGTCGAACCCGGCCGCGGTCTTCGCGGAGGTGCATCGAGTTTTGGTGGAAGGAGGTCGGTTCTTTGTGTACGAGGCCGACCCCGATGCGCCGGTTCCCGCGGAGTGGATCGCCCGCACGGGGCCATGGCCGCCGCACGCGTTCATCAAGCGCCAATGGCGGAAATTCGGAATGGATGAGCCGCGTTGGGCCACGCTGAAGGCGGTCGC
>CAMBIK010000124.1 GCA_945867435.1 Klebsiella pneumoniae | reverse complement strand
GTGTTGAGGTAGCTGCCGGTGCCGGTGGCCGGGTCGTACACCATCTTCGACCAGTCGGAGACATCCACGGCCTGGTGCAGGGTGTGGGGCACCTCGATGAGCAGGGCGGCACCCGGAGCCACCCCGAAGGCGGCGGCGTAGCGCATGACATGTGCGTTGATCACGCGGGAGCCCACTTCTTGATCGTCGGCCGGCAGGGTGCCGTGCTGATTGAGCGAGCCCTGGAGGCGGTCGAAGGTGTAGGAAACCGTGACGTCGCCCCGGAGAAAGGGGGGGAGGTCCGTGACTGTGGCCGCATGCGCGGCAGCGAGAACGAGGAGCATGGTTCCGCGAGACTCCGGGCGGCAGGGTACGCCGGGGGAGGTCACCCGTCAACGCGGCACGCTGTCGCTGAGAGGGCTACACTCGGCGCTCCTTAGGTCTGACCATGATCCTCCTTGTTGCTTTTGCGTTCGCTGCCACTCCGTTTGAAGACGATTTTGAGGATGGGTCCTTGCCGCCCTGGCGGATCGAGCAGGGCGATTGGCGGGAGTCGGGCGGCGCATTGACCGGCGCGCAGACCGTGGCCGGCCCGGGTGCGCTCACCGTCGGCAACCACAAGACCCTCTCGGCCACCGTGAACTTTGTGCTGCACACCACGGGAGTAGGCGTGGCTGGCGTGGTGTGGGCCACCAGCAGCGCCGGCCAGTGGTGCGCCGTGTACGCGGGGCACGGCGGCGTTTGGGTCGGGAACGAGGTCACGGGCGAAGTGCAGGTCGTCGATGGCGTAGATTCCGGCACCGACCCCAAGCTGGCCGTTGTGGTCGACCGCGCCACGACCATCGTCTGGGTGGACGACGTGAAGGTGTACGACGCCGCGACCGACTGCGATGCTTCCGGCGTTTCGGGGGATGTCGGCGTCACGGCGCTTACCGGGTCGGGCGATGTGAGCATTCTCGACCTGGCGTTCGACACAGGGGGGCTCGATGCGGATGGCGATGGCTGGGCGGATACCGAGGATTGCGAGCCGGCCGACCCCGAGATCAGCCCCGGCGCGGACGAGATTTTCTACGACGGCGTGGACCAGGATTGCTCCGGCGATGGGGATTTCGATGCCGATGGAGATGGATCGAACGTGGACGAGGATTGCGACGACAACGATCACTCCGTATACCCGGGCGCGGAAGACATCTGGTACGACGGAGAGGATTCCGACTGCGCTGGCAACGACGACTTCGATGCCGATGGCGATGGCCATCAGGTCGATGGCGCCGGCGGGGACGACTGCAACGACGGGGATGCCACGATCTACCCGGGATCTCCCGCCGACGAGTGCGATGGCACCGATCGCGACTGCGATGGGTTCATCCCCGCACCTGGGGCCTGCGCCGAAGCGGAAGATGACACGGCGGCCCCCGGCGACACCTCGGGCGATGGCGGCGACGAGGGCGACGAGGGCTGTGCTTGCAACACGGGCGCGACTCCTGCTCTCGGCCTCGGTGGATTCGCGATGGCGTTGGCGCTTCGGCGCCGGCGTTGACCGCGGTTGGCCCCCCGCGGGACGTGGGTCCCTGGCTGGAGGCCCTGGTTGAGATGGTTCCCCATCCCAAGTGTGAGCTGGACTTTCGCAACCCGTTCGAACTCCTCATCGCGACGCAGCTCTCGGCGCAGTCCACCGACGTGATGGTGAATCGGGTCACGCCCGAGCTGTTCCGACGCTGGCCCGACCCCGCTGCGCTGGCCGCTGCCGACCCCACAGAGGTGGAGGCGGTGCTCAGGCCCACCGGGTTTTTTCGTCAAAAAGCGAAGAACGCGATCGCCACATCCAGCATGCTCGTGGAGCGTCACGGCGGGCAAGTGCCGGCGGTGATGGAGGAGATCATCAAGTTTCCCGGTGCAGCGCGTAAGACAGCCAACGTGGTGCTTGGAACGGCCTTCGGCATTTCAAGCGGGGTGACCGTCGATACGCATGCCTTTCGGGTCACCGGGCGCTGGGGATGGCACAAGGAAAAGACCGCGGAGAAGGTGGAGCCCATCCTGATGGGGTGCCTGCCGAGGGAAGGGTGGCCGGCGTTCGGGCACCGCGTGGTGCTGTTCGGGCGCTACCACTGCACCGCGAGGGCCCCCAAATGCGGTAGCTGCGCCTTGCGGGCGCTGTGTCCATGGGAGCCGTGAGAGTCACCGAGGGCGCGTTCCGCGCCTCCCAGGACCGTGAACCGTCTCGGCGCCATGGGTGACTGCGGTGAGGGGGAGAGCGGTGGCCGGGGCGCGTTATCAACACTACAGGGACCGTAGGCCGGAAAGCGAAGCTTGGAGGCTGGAGGGCACACTGCGTTAGGGCGAGAGGGCGGCGAGCCCTTTCCCCCTGTCCATGATAGCCGCGGCGCGTGCTGCCCATCGTTGCTATCGTCGGTCGTCCCAATGTGGGCAAGTCCACCCTGTTCAACCGCCTCGTGGGCGAGAAGAAGGCGCTGGTCCATGACCGCCCGGGTGTGACTCGGGACCGCAACTACAGTCCGGCCTCCTGGTTGGAACACGAGTTCATGCTGGTCGATACCGGCGGTTTTGAGCCCGAGCCGGGCAATGCGCTGTTCGCTTCGATGCGCGCTCAGTCGGAAACGGCCGTGGCGGAGGCGGATGTTGTCATCCTGCTGATGGATGGTCAGTCGGGCATCACCCCTCCAGACGAAGCCACCGCGCAGCTCATCCGCATGTCCGGAAAGCCGGTCGTGGTGGCCGTGAACAAGTGCGATGACGCCGTACACGACGACCGGGCGGCCGAGTTCTGGGCGCTCGGTTTCGACGAAGTCGTGCCGCTGTCTGCCGAGCACGGTCGCGGACTGTGGGAGCTGATGACGGCGATGGTGGCGCGGTTTCCGAAAGATCGGGAACCGGAGGTCGAGGTGGAGGGCGAGATTCGCATCGCGGTGCTCGGTCGGCCCAACGTCGGGAAGTCCACGCTGATGAATCGCCTCCTCGGCACCGACCGGCATGTGGTCCATGACATGCCCGGCACCACGATGGATGCCACGGATTCGGTGATGGAGTACCAAGGTCAGCGCTTTCGCCTGGTGGACACCGCGGGCATTCGCCGCCGTGCCCGGGTGGACGATGCCGTGGAGCAGCTGGCCGTGGGGGCTTCGCTCCGCACTATCGAGCGCTGCCACCTGGTCTTTGTTGTGCTCGATGGGGTGGAAGGCCCCACGGAGCAGGATGCCCGGCTGACCGGGTTGGTGGTGGAACGCGGTCGCGCTCTGATCATGCTGGTCAACAAATGGGATGCGGTCCGCGAAACCGAAGACCGGAACGTCGCCGTTCTGGAGGATGAGTTTTCGCGCAAGCTGCCGCACGCGACCTTTGCGCCGGTCCTGTATATTTCCGCGCTAACGGGCAAGGGCTGTACCAAGCTGCTCGACCTCGCACACGACGTATTTACTTCCTTCAACACCAGGATTTCAACGGCCAAGCTGAACGATTTCCTGCGTGTGTGCATTGCCAGGCACAGCCCTCCACAGATGCATCACCACCCGATTCGCTACCAATACATGACCCAGGTGCGGGTGCGGCCCCCGACCTTTTGTGTGTTCGTGAACAACGCGGAAGGTGTCGTGGAACACTACGACCGCTACCTCAAGAACCAACTTCGACAGGAGTATGGGTTTGGGGGAACGCCCTTGCGGATCGAATATCGCCGCCGGCGGCGCATCGGCGAGGCGCGCACCGACGTGCTGGGCGAGGTGATCGGCCCCTTCGACGAGGAGCTGGATGCGGAAGCGCGGCCCTCCGCCGCGATGTTGGACTATGAACAAGTCGCGGCCTTCGACCACGAGGAAGGCGGTGTCGCACCCACGCTCCCCGAGGACGACCTCGCCGACGAGTGAGGGCAGGCACGCCGAGCGTGCGCTACATGGGGCCGCATGATCTGGTCCCTCATCCTCGCCTGTGCCGCCTCCGAACCAGGCCTCGAGCTTCCTTCCGCCTCCCGTGTGCTGGCACCTCCTCCAAACGAACCTGCCGCTCGGAACGCGGGTGCCGAAACTGTCTCGCTCGATCCAAAGCTCTCGACCGCCTTTGTCTTCATCGGCGATGCGGGAAGGGGCAGCGCGGGCCAGAAGCGAAGTGCAGAAGCCGTGAAGGCATGGTGCAAAGCACAGCGCTGCGACTTCGTTGCTTATCTTGGGGACAATCTTTACCCGAACGGGGCCCAGACCGCCGACGACCCAATCTTCAAAGAGAAGTTCGAGGCCTACTGGGAGGGCTTCGATGGCCCTTTCATGGTGGCGCTGGGCAACCACGATCACTACGGGAAGGTCGAGGCGGAGCTTGCGTACGCCCGCACCTCGAAGAAGTGGAAGCAGCCTGCCGCCTGGTACACCTTCAGCAGGGGGGCGGCTGACTTCTTCGTTGTCGACACCGGTGGTGAAGAGGCGGGTGTCGTTCCTGCCGAACAGCTCGCCTGGCTGGCGGGGCTGACTGCGGGTCGGGCGGGCGAAGGCGGCGCCGCGCCGTGGCGCGTGGCGTACGGGCACCACCCCATCCACAGCTCCGGCCTTCACGGCGATGGCGCCGACATGATGCGCATCTTCGAGCCGGCCCTGGCCAAGGCGGGTGTGGATTTCTGGCTGTGCGGCCACGACCACAACCTGGAGGTTCTCGACGATGGGCAGGCCCCGGTGGAGATCGTGTCGGGTGCCGGTGGCGACATCCGGAAGGTCAATGCGGCGCAGCCGACCTCGAAGTATCTGGCCTCCACCAATGGCTTCGGGTATCTCGTGCTTGACCCGACCCGCGCCGCGCTCTCGATGGTCGAGGTAGACGAAACGGGTGCTTCGAAGGTCGGCTATCGCCAGGAATGGGCGAAGCCTTAGGGCGGCACCCCCAACGCCGCCACCGTCCGCTCGAAGGCCTCCTCCCCGCTCACGGGCGGCACAAAACCGAACGCCTCCCGCGCTGGGGCCGAATCGTAGGTGTGGCTGGTCGCCAACTGCAAGGCAACAAAGCGGGTCATCGGCGGCTCTCCGGCCAGGTCCAACCCCGCCCAGGCCCACTCGGCCAGGGTGCCAGCGGCGTAGGCGAGCGAGGCCGGAATCCGCTTGGACACCGGAGGAAGGCCGAGGCGCTGGAACAGGGACCCGAGCCATTCCCAGAGCACGACCGGCTCGGCGTCGTTTACGAACCACGCTCGGCCGGCCGCCGGAGCGGTGTGGGCGATGAGGGACTGGGCAGCCTGAATGTGGGCGGCGGCGGCGTTGGCCACAAAGGTTAGGGAAACCATATTTTTTCCGTCGCCGACGACCCGGAGGCGACCGGCGCGGGCGCGAGCGATGAGCCGCGGGAGGAGGTGCGGGTCCCCGGGCCCGTAGACCAGATGGGGGCGAAGTGCCGTGGTGGCCAGTTCGGGTCCATTCGCCGCGATCACGAGCTGCTCGGCCACGGCCTTGGTTCGCGGATAGTCGGCCAGGTACGAGGCCGGGTAGGGGAGGTCGTTGCGCGCGTTGATGTGGTCGCCGCCATCGAACACCACGCTTGGCGAGCTGGTGTGGATGAGCCGCCCCGCACCCACCTCACGACAGGCCGCGATCACATTCTCGGTGCCGACGATGTTGGTGCGTTCGAATTCCCTTCGCAGCCCCCACACGCCGGCTTTCGCCGCCACATGAAACACGGTGTCGTGGCCAGCCATCGCTCGCACGAGCCCGGCCCGATCGCCTATATCGAGGCCGGTTTGTCGCGAGGCGACCGTGACCCTGTGGCCCGCGTTACGCAGTTGTTCCACCAACTCGGCACCGACAAAGCCGAGGCCGCCGGTCACGAACGCGTTCACCTGCGACCCTTGGCCCACGCCGCGAGGGTGGCGCGGTGGATCTTGCTGTTGTGGCGCCGGTCTACGGGGAATTTGGGGTGAAAGAGCACGCCCTTGACGAGGCCGCTTTCCATCACTTTACGCCGCTTGGATTCGTCGACCGCCCCCTCGATGACCAGCCACGGCTCGCCTGCTACACCCACAAGCGCGGTGCGACCGCAGTCGGGGTTGAAGCGCCCCTCGATGCAGTCCGGATACAAATCTCCCACCGCTTCCGACTTTCGTCCGCACAACCAGAGGTTTCCTTCGGGATCGCAATAGCCGAGATCGCCCATCCGGTGCCAGGAAACGTCCTCGTCGATGGGAATCTTGGCGTGCTCATTGGCGTCGACTTCGCCGACGTACACCTGGGTCACGGCCCCCCCGCGAACACACAGCTCCCCGACTTCACCCTGTGGCAACCAGGAGGCCGATTCCGCCTCCGGTACGGGATCGTTCGACCGCCGCAGCACCCGCACCTCCACGCCGTAAGCCGGCTTCCCGAGGCAGGTTCCGGCGCCCTCGGCGGAGCGCGCCTCGAAGCGCTCCACGATGTCCTTTCCCCACACGGTCGCCACGGGAAGCGCCTCCGTGGCACCATAGGGTGTGCCGACATCCCCGTTGGGCAACAATCCGCGAAGCTGGGCGACCAACGCAGGAGGAACGCTGGCCCCTGCGATCATCAGCCTTTCCACCGTGGGGAAGGTGAGCCCGCGTGCCGCCGCCCATGGCGCAAAGGTGCGCCAGATGACCGGCGAACCGAACACGTTCTGGGCGCCGTACTTCGTGATCGCCTCAGCGATCTTCTCTGGCTTGGTAGCTGCCATGTTCGTGGCGTCGAGGTCGGGGATGACGCTAGTGATTCCCAGGGCGGCATCGAAGAGGGAGAAGGGGGGGAAGGCGGCGACATCGACCTGCCCTGCGCGGTAGCCGTAGGTCTCGCGTAGCGCGGTCACCTGGGCGTTGAAGTTGCCGTGGGTGTAGAGCACGGCCTTGGCGGGTCCGGTGCTGCCGGAAGTGAACAGGATGGCCGCCGGGTCGTCGTCTTCCACTTTGCGAGGCTTGTCAACGCCGGGGCTACCGATGAGCTCCGTGAGACTTGCCCCGTCAAATCCTACCTTCCATCCTGCGTAGACCCGACGATGCAGGTTGTCCCACACCCAGGGCGTCACGTAGGAAAGCAGGTGGGCTTCGGGCACGCCGATGAGCGCCGCGGGGTGCATCCGACGAACGCAGTTCAGGAAATTCCCGAGGCCCATGCCTGGGTCGATGAGCACTGGGATCACGCCGGCCTTAAAACAACCCCACATCGTCAGGATCAGGTCGATTCCCGGGCGAACCATGATGAGCGCGCGATCGCCCGCACCGATGCTCTCCAAGGCCAGTCCCTTCGCGAACGCCCCGCTTTTCCAATCGAGGTCGTAGAAGGAGATCGACTCGCCTGTTGCCGCCATGATCACGGCTGGCTCGTCCTTGCGCAGCTGTGCCGCACGCTCCAGGTGGTGGGCAACGTTCACGCCGCTTGCTCCCGGATATGGGAAATCAAGCGATCACCTGCATCTTCGCAAACATAATGCCCCACGTCCGCCAGCGGAAAGCTGAGCGCTTGCGGGAAGCGGCGCTGGAATTCCTCGCGGAACCACGGCGTGAAGCACCAGTCGCGTTCCCCCCAGACCAGGCGCATGGGCTTGTCGGCCAAAAGCGGGAGCCCGGCCTCGACCGCGGCCAGTGTGGTCCAGCTCGGGTGTCCTTCCGCCATCGGGATGTCAAGGACAAAGCGGTGCGTGGCAATGCGGTCGGCCCAGGACGCGTAGGGGGCGAGCAACCCTGCTTTCGCCACGGCGCTCAGCCCCTTTTCCGTAGCCATCACCGTCGCTGCAGCTGCAAACCCATTCAGCCCGCGGACCGCCCATTCGCCGAGGATGGGAATGCGACACATGGCGATACGTATCGGTATGTGTGGCGCTCTGAAGGCGGCGGTGTTGGTGACGACGATGTCGCGGAAGCGGTCCGGGTGCCGGGTGGCGACCCCGAAGCCTATGGCGCCGCCCCAGTCGTGTACCACCAGCGTGATGTCGCGTAGGTCGAGTGAAAGGACCAGACGCTCCAGGTTGTCGATGTGCCCCGCGAGCCGGTAGGGCCAGTCTTGCGGCTTGTCGGAGAGGCCGCACCCGATATGGTCCACGGCCACGGCCCGATGGCTTGCCTGCATCGCGGTGACACAGGTTCGCCAGTAGAAGCTCCATGTGGGGTTGCCATGGACGAACAGGATGGGGCGGCCGGCGCCTTCATCCACGTAGTGCATCCGACCACCATCTACCGCCAGGAAGTGGTCGGCAAACGGGTATTCCCTGTGCCAGTCCACTTCCGCTACCAGGTGAGGCTCATCATCGCGGCGTTGAGTCCGCTCCCGATGCCCATCAGCGCCACGTGTTCACCCGTACGGATTCGCCCGGAATCTGCCGCTAACGCCAGCGTAAGCGGAACCGCCGCGGGGCCCACGTTCCCAAAGGTGGGGTAGGTGAGGTGGCAACGCCGGGCATCGATCTCCAGGGCGGTGCACAGCGCGGAGAGGTGCGCCTTCCCGACCTGGTGACACACATAGTGTTGGATGCCATCGTGGGACCAGTTGGGGAGTTCCTCCGACGCCGCCATCCAAGTGCGCTTCGCTAACGCCACACCGGCCTTCAGCAAGCGCGGGCTGTCGGTGACCATGCGCTCGCTGGTGCCGAGACACAGTCGGTTGTTCGCTGTATCGGCTAACGCGACGCTGCCGTTGACCCGATGGGGGCTGCGAGAGAGCTCGGCCCGCGACAGGACCATGGCCACGGCCGCGCTTCCAAGCGTGAGCGTGGAGAAGTTGTCCCAAAAATCTTGGGGAGTGCTGTCGGGTTCGTGAAGCCGGTGGATCGTGGTGTTCACGATTGGGCCTGCGCTTTCCCCATCCACCACCAGCGCGTAGTCGATCACGCCCGCTTCGATCAGCTGGCCTGCAAGCTCGATGCCGTTCATGAACCCGAGACACGCGTTGGACACATCGAGGTTGCGACAGGTGCTGGGGAGGCCAAGATCACCGTGGACCAACGAGGCCATCGAAGGCTCCAGGTAGTCCTTGCACACGGAGGTGTTCACCAGCAGGCCCAAACGGCTCGGGTCAACCCCGCTTTGGGCAATGGCCTTCCGGCCGGCCCGGGTGGCAACTTCATGAACTCGAGTTCCAGGCTCCCAAAACCCGCGCTCGGTGATGCCGGTGAGCATCTCGATCGGCTTGGGGGGCAGTCGCATCCGCACCAGCGCGCCGTTGAGGCGCTCTTCAAGGTGCGATGACGAGACTTTCGAGGGAGCAAGCTCGTAGGCAACGGATTCGATGGCGACGTGCTGGAAGCGCATGGAGACCGCTGGCGGCTATCCCAGCGAACGCTCCGATGCACGCCTGTTGTCAGGGAGTCGTCACCATGCCTACCGCCCGCACTCGCGCCGCCCACGACGGGTCGGCGTTGGCCAGCGCTCCCTCCAGCACCTCCACGATCCTTGCGCCGGGCTGAGTGACACATGTAGGTGTATCAGCGGGCGGCGACGGGATGTCGGCCCCCAAGGCGTCGATGGCCTCCGCCACGGCCTGCCGCCGCGCCGCATAGGGCATGGCTCGCAGCGCTTCGGTCGGGATGGGGTGCCCGACGATGTGGGTTTGGCGTGCCACGGGCACATCGGTTTTGGCACCGTTCACCCCGCCTCGGAACGCGACGGGGACGATGGGCCAGCCGCGCTCGATCGCCAGGTCGGTCCAGATCGAGGACACCTTGCGGATCGGCTCGCCCACCTGGGTCTGCCGCGTGCCCTCCACATGAACCAGCAGCGAGACATCGCGTGGGATCGCATCCAGCACATGCCGGAGTGACGCCGGGCGATCCTGGTCAAACCATGCGATTCGCGGCGGGTCGCGGTGACCCGGGTAGCTGGTCATCGCGGCATGGAGCCGGCCCAACCAGCGCGTTTGGTGCTCCACCTTGGCCAGGGCCCGGATGGGGCGATTGAGGTGCGCGGCTGCGATGGCCGTGAAGAGAACGCTCTCCAAGTAGCTCTCATGGTTCGCCAGGAACAGGACCGGTCCGGTCAGGGCCCGGAGCGCGAGGGCGTCCTCCACGCGAAACTCGCCGAGCCATTCGGCTGCCAGGGCCTCAAGCACGGCTTCGCCGGGCCAGGACGCGGTGCCGAGCTGTGCGCGCCACCAGTTCGCCACCGGACCGAGGTCCTGGCGCTTTCGCTCGGCCACCTTCCGCGTGACCGTGCCGCGGGCCGATGGGGCCGACGGCTCGAATCGAACCGTGTCCAGCGGACGTGCGCCGCACCACGCCAGGTCTCCCTGTAGGGCAATGTCTCTGGGGTGAACGTTGAAGGTCGCACCGGCCAGCTCGCGGGCACACACCTCCTCCGCATTCTCGCTGCCATACACCGCAGCAATGGTGCCCGGGAGCCAGTCGCTGGCACGCACTTCGGCGGACGAAAGCGTGGCGGACCCAGCTTCCACACGGCTCAGTGATACATCGGGGCTGTATTGGCCCTGGAGGAACGCCCGGCGCGCCTCTGGGGGAGCCATGCCGATGCGCCCCTTCGGCAGCAGAACTTCCTCAAGCTCTTGATAGGCAATACATGTATCGCCATCGAACAGCCACAGGCCGACTACAGGCCGGCCTTTGTCCAGGTCCAGGGCCCGCGCCTCAACGCGTGTGGCACCCGAGGGGAGGGATCCGGCCAGCACGAGGCGGCGCAGCTTCATGGGGTAGGCGGCGCTGCCGGGGGCGACCGGGAACCACGATTCCATCTGGTCGTGTGGGACCGCGTGGGTCATGCCATCCAAGAGCACATCGGGCGCCAGTCCGGGAAGGAGCGCGGCGGTTGCGCCTTTGTCGCCCCGCACGATCACGCCGTCCAAGGCCTGAAAGCTGGGTCCGTGGAACAGGCGCCCCGAGCGGTACAGCTCCGCGGCGGGAGCGGAGTCAGGGCGCGGGTTCTGGAGCGGGGGGAGCGGCGGTAGAGTCGCATCGCCGCCGATGCGGGCTTTGAAATGCGGGGCGACGAGATCGCCAATCACCACCCAGTCGCCGCCTTGCGTCACGATGCGTTGAATCGCAACATCACGAGGTAGTTCATCCGGAAACGTGAGCCATCGTCCGGCCACACCCTCTTCAAGGGTTGTGGCGCCTGACCACGCCAGGGCCTGCATCGCCATGGTCAGCATCGCTGTGGCGGGTACGGTCCAGGTGGGGCGGTGGTCCACAGGAACGGGGAAGCGCAGGGTCTCCGGGCGTTCATCTTCCACCACTCGCATCGCAAAGCGGGGCATCGTATAGATCTTCTTGCCATCCACCCACAGGTGGCCCTCGGCGAAGGCGAGCACGCCGCCGGCCTCGGCCTTGGTCTCCAAGATATGAACTTCGGACTGGATCAACCGGTTTTCTGGGACTACCTGGCCGCGATACTTCCAGGTACCCGGTTCGCCGTTGGCGATGGGCTGGAAGCGCGGTCGGGCAAGCTGGGCGCAGTGCCCCGCGTCGATCATCGCCACCTGGAGAAGCTGGAGCAGCGCTTCGATTCCCAGGCTCCCGGGCTGAACCGGGTCCCGATAGAAGTGAGCCTTGAAGAACCAGTCCTTGCTGCTCACATCCTTCTCGCCCCGCACCCACCCATCGGCACATCGGAACGTTCGGTCGAGCATGCGCAGGCGCCCGCCCGCGC
>CAMBIK010000123.1 GCA_945867435.1 Klebsiella pneumoniae | reverse complement strand
CCAGCGCTGCCCGACACGGAAGGAGCCACCAAACTGCGCACGCGCCGGGTTGCGAGCGGTGGCAAGTTCGGTTTCAGAGAGCGCTCGCACCACGCACGGTCCGCGCTGCCACGCGGCCTCAAGGCGCACGACGGGTACATCGTCCTGGTTCGCAAAGCGGAGCGGGTTGCCGAGCACCTCCAGGCCGGCCGCGGCAGCCACCGACCACGGCCCGCGCCCCCAGCGCCCCCACGCGCCAAACGTCACGTCGGTCTCATCGGTGCCCAACTCGGTTTCGTTGGCCGCGTTCGGCAGCTTCGCCTCCCAACCCAGCCCGCCCGACCATTCCCCCCCCTCAAGCAGCCGCGCCGCCGTGGCGAGGTGTACATCGCCCGGACCCGACACCGGCTCCATCGCAGGAGTGTCGTCCACAAGCCACTCCCAATCCACGCTCAGCCTGGCCCCCCTCGACACCCACCCCGACGCCTCGATTCCTGCCGAAAACCGGTCGCGCGCGCCAGAGCGGAACGGCGGGACCAGCCCCGGAGACCAACCTGAACGCACGGCCGCGAGGCCGCCGAGGCCCGCATCGGATTCCGGAGTCCGGTCGTGCGCGCCCACCGACCAGCCCTCCGCACGCGCATTCCCTGCGGAGAACGCAAGTAGGGTCGCCAGCCACAAGGGAATCAGGATACGTCCCGCACGCCGCAAGCTACCCCCTCCCCCGATGGGGTGATTCGATCGAGGCTCGATTGGTGTTGACGATGACCCCCGGGATTCAGTACGCTGCACCATCCCCCGATTCACACGCCTCGCTCGAAGCGTCCAGCGCTCTGGAGTGACCCGCATGACCCTCTCCGCCTCTCTCCGCATCTTCCCCGCCCTTCTGACCTGCGCACTCGTCGCGTGCGTAGCCGAGAAGGACTCGACCGACACCGGCACAAAGGTCGAGTGTACGGCGCCTTCGATCGAGGCTCTGACCGACCAGAGCATCGAGCTGGGCGATACCGCGGTCGTGGCCACCAAGGCCACGCCCTGCGTGAAGGACGACGTCCCGACCATCACCTGGTCGCTGGATGCCAAGCCCTTGGATTCGGAGCTCGACAGCACCGCCATCGGCATCTCCGACCCCACGAACGTCTCGTTCAAGCCCGACGTGGTGGGCACCTATGTGCTTGCAGCCTACGCCGCCGATGCCGACGGGAATGCCAGCGAAGTGGTCCTGTCGGTGATTTCGGTCACCTCGGGAAATGAACCGCCGATCGCCGACTGTGGCGAAAACAAGTCCGCCGCGGAAAACGACCGCGTCGACATGGATGGCTCCGCGAGCGACGACCCGGAGGGCGCCAAGCTCACCTACGACTGGTCTCTGTCTTCGGCGCCGGACTGCTCAGCGCTCTCTAGCAGCGATGTGTTTAACGGCGACCAGACCGTGGCCAGCGTGGTGCCCGACTGCGCGGGAGTATTCGTCGTGAGCCTCGTGGTGGGCGATGCCACGAACTACTCCGAGCCCGACTACTGCTCGATCACCGTGGCCAGCGATAACGCGGTCCCCATCGCCGATGCCGGCGCCAGCGAGACCCTCTCGCCGTGCACCCCCCCTGACTTCCACCTCAACGGCTGGGGCAGCTACGACCCCGACGGGGACCCGCTCACCTATGTGTGGTCGCTGCTCAGCGCACCCTCCGGTTCGGCCGGTGATTTCTCCAACGACCCAAACCAGGCCGCACCGTACTTCCACTGGGACATCCCTGGGGAATACAGCTTCCACCTCCAGGTGTGCGACCCCACACAGTGCTCCGCGCCCGACATCGTCTCGTACACATTCGTCGACGACACGGAAAACAACCCGCCGACGGCCAACGCGGGCGAAGACCAATCGATCACCGCCGACCCCGACTGCACCACGGCGTCGTACGTTTGGACCTGCGACGAATGCCCCGCCGACAGCGTGACCCTGGATGGCTCCGCGTCCATCGATGAACTCGACGGCGACGAGCTCGACTTCTTCTGGACAGAGACCACGGGCGAAGTCACCATCGCGGCACCGGCCAGTCCCACCACCGATGTGGCGATCGCGGCCTTTGCCTCGACTTACAACTCCGCGATTACGAAGTCCTGGAACGTCAAGCTGGCAGTGAACGACTGCTCCGAGACCGACGAGGACTCCGTTACCATCACCTACACCTGCACCGGTACGTACTAGGAGCTCGCGATGCGCACCCTGACTTCTCTCGCCCCATGGATCCTCATGGTGGGCTGTACTGGCGCCAAGGATACCGATACCGGCGCGGCCGTGGTCGCACCGAACCATCTCCCGATTGCTGAGGCCGGCCCTAACATTACGCAGTCTGCCGACACCGCCGTGCTGCTCAACGGCGGCGGTAGCCGTGACGAAGATGGCGACAGCCTGACCTACGCCTGGGCCTTCGACCGCGTTCCTGACGGCTCTGAGTTGGCTACGAAGGAAATGCCCTTCTCCGTGAACAACACCGGGGAATCCGTGGTGACCAACTTCACCGCAGACCGGGTGGGCACCTACATCATCAACCTGATCGTGAACGACGGGAAAGACGACTCGCTCGTCGACCATGTCATCGTCACGATCACCGAACCGACCACCCTGCCTATCGCGAACGCGGGCGTGGATGCCACCGGTCCGGCCGGCGCGCTGATCAGCCTCGATGGCTCGAAGTCGTTCGACCCCCAGGGCCGCGCGCTCAGCTACGCCTGGACCCTCATCGACAAGCCGACCTCCTCCGCGGTCACCGCGCTGAGCGGGTCCGACAGCGCCGCCGCCACCTTCACCCCCGACGCGCGCGGAAATTACACCGTGAACCTTGTCGTGAATAACGGCCTGGCCAACTCCACGGCTGATGCGGCGGTCATCACGGTCACGGGGGAAGATGGCTCGCCCTCCGCCAACGCAGGCCCTGACCAGGAAATCGAGGACTGCACGAGCATCAAACTGGACTGCTCCGGCTCGGTCGATCCCGATGGCGATACCCTGAAGTACTTCTGGCAGCTCCAGGGCGCACCTACAAACTCGCTTGCGAGCGACAAGACTTCGTTCTCCAGCACCTCTGCGGCCACCCCCACCTTCTGGCCCGATGTGGCCGGGACCTATGTGCTCTCTTGCGCCGTTCACGACGGCAAGAACTGGTCGGTCCCGGACAGCATTACCCTCACGGCCAGCGAGCGTAGCTGGAACAGCAAGCCGGTGGCCGACGCCGGCGCAGACCAGGCGATCAGCGGTGGCAACGCCGAATGTACCCCCTCAGGCTACGTCTATACCTGCGATGAATGCACCGATTCTACCGTCACCCTCGGTTCGGATGCTCGCGCAAACGACCCCGACGGTGACCCGTACACCATCGAATGGACCGTGACCGATGGCAGCGCCACGCTCACCAACGCCGACACGCTCACCCCGACCGCCAAGCTCAGCGATGCCGAGCCCACGGAACCGGGTGCCTGCGAAGATGCCGAGTACCACTTCCAGCTGTCCGTCACGGACTGCACGGGCGAGACCACGACCGACAACGTGAAGTACACCGTGTCCTGCTGCGGTGTCGAGGATACCGGCCCGTAATCCACTGTGGGAACCCTCCTCGCGCTCGGGTCATCTGCCGCGATGGGGGTGGCCGCCTTGGGCGGGGGTGCTGCCCTGCTCCACGCGTTCGCGCCGACGCTTCTGCAAACGCGCGCCGGCTGGTTCTTCGCGTTCGGCGTTGGCGTAGGGGCCCATTCGGCCTGGGCCTGCTTGTGCGCCGCGACCGGACTGCTCAACGCCACCTCCGCCGTGTTCGGCCTCTTGCTGCTTGCCAGCGGCTGGCTGCGATGCCCGGCGTTCCCGCGAGCGCAGGCCAGCGGCGGCCATGCCGCTTGGTTGTGGGCCCTCTTGCTTACGCCGGCCCTTGTCGCCGCGCTGGCCCCGCCCACCGACACCGACGAGATCTACCAGCACCTTGCGCTGGCGCGGCGAATCGCGGAGACAGGCAGCTTCCTCGGTGGTTTTGACGCTCCAGATGGCTCCCGGCCGCAGGGAATCCACGCGGTCCTCGCCACGGCGTACGCCCTTGGTGGACCCGAAGCCGCCCGCCTGTGGCACCTCGGTCTGGCCGGCGCACTCCTGGTCGGTGGCAGCCAGCTCGCGGAGGCGCGATTCGGCCCCGGACGCGGCTTTCTACCCGCCACCGTGCTGGCCGCTTCCTACACCTTCGCCCATGAAGCCGGGCTCGCCTACAACGACCTCCCCGCCGCGATGTGGCTGCTGCTTGGCACCCACCTGGCCATGGAGAAGCAGGACTCACGAACATCTGCGCTGGTGGGGGCGTTCCTGGGGCTCGCGCTCGCTGCCAAGTACACGGCCGCGCCAGCGGCGGCGGCGGCGGGGCTCGTCTGCCTCTGGGGCGCCTCCCAGGCCGACGTGCGCGTCGCCCGCGTGGCGCAGATGCAGCGCGTCCTGCTCACGTTTTCCATCGCCGCCGGGGCGGGCCTTGTGGTGCTTGCGCCGTGGTGGTGCCGAAACGTGGTCCAGGGACTGCACCCGCTTTTTCCCTACGCTGGCTGGCCGGCGGTCGAGGGATTTCACTTCGTCTACCCTGAAAAGTACGGAATCGGACACACCTGGATAGCAGCGGCGCGGCTCCCCTTCGACGTGATTTTCCGCTCCCGCCTGGACACGTTCGCCTACCTCGGGCAGCTCTCATGGGGGTGGGCACCGCTGGTCGCAGGGGCAGCGTGGGCATGCCGAAAACCTGGGCCCGCCCGCCCCCTCCTCTTCGTACTCGCCGCGGGCTTCGTGGGCTGGGGATCCTCCGCCCAGGTCATGCGATACCTGCTACCGCTCGCGGGCGTCGCGCTTGTGGTTGGAGCAGCCAGCCCCTGGCGCGTGGCGGCGGCCTGCTTCGCGCTCCTCTCCGTGCCCAAAAACGAGGGACCGTTCATCGCGGAGGCGCGCACCGCCTGGCCCGTGGCCACCCGCCAGCAGACCGAAGAGGCCTGGTTGCAGAAGGAGATGCCGGCGTGGGGCGCGCTCGCGTACCTTCGCGACCAGGTGCCGGCCGATGCGCCCGTCGCGCTCCTCTATGCCTGGCAAGGCTACTGGGTCGGCCAACCCTGGCGGCTCGGCTCCGTAGAAGACCACACCCCGACCCGGCAGTGGATCGCCACGCACGGCGACCGGGCGCTCTTGGACCTGCACGCGCAGGGCGTGCGGTGGCTTCTCGTCGGCGATGTGCGCTTCTTGCGGAAGTCCTACGCCTTCCTTCCCGAAGCTGACTGGCGCAGCCAGTTTGTCGAACCTCGTGAAACGCTCACCCGCCTGCTCACGCGAGATGCCGAGCGAGTCTACGCCGCGAGGCACTGGGAGGTCTACCGACTTGACGCCGCAGCGGCCGGAGACTAAACAGCGTCGCCATTCGCGGGGGTGGCGGAATGGCAGACGCGCTAGGCTCAGGACCTAGTGGGGTAACACCCGTAGGGGTTCAAGTCCCCTCCTCCGCACCAACTGAAACGGCTCGCTTCGGCGGGCCGTTTCTCGTAACGGCGTCTGAATTTCGGCAAGATCAGCGTAGCTAAGCTCAGCGAACGTCTTCGACTGTCAACTGCGGGTTCGTGCGGCCGTTGAACGAGTTGGACGAGAGCCTCCCGAGGACCTCGGTCGCGCCCTGAAGCCACTCGCGACGGTCGGCCGCTCCCCACCAGATGCAGCGCAGGGACCCGACCCGGAAGCGCAGGTGTCGTTCCTTCATGACAACCACATCGGCCGGAACTCCCCGCACCAGGAGGCACGCGGACTCGTTTCCCTTCCCCGTGGGCTCAAGGCGGGCGAGGTCGGCGATGAGCCGCAAATCCACCTGGGCCGGATCGACAACGGCATCAATCAACGCTTCGCCCACCAGGGCGTCGGTGCCCGCCTCTTCCACCACGAACGCACAAAGTGCTTCGGTGAACGCGGGAAGATCGCTTGCACTGATGGTGAATCCGGCGGCCGCTGCGTGCCCGCCGTGGCGGTGGAGGTACCGCGACACAGAATCCAGCGCCCGCGTCGCGTGGACGCCGGGCAGGGAACGAACGCTGCCACTGGCCAACTCACCCACAATGGACACGATCGCAACGGGGCGGTTCACGCGGTCCCGCACTTTCGCGGCCACGATCCCCACCACGCCGCGGTGGTAGCCATCAGCTTCGGGTCCCGCCACGACGACGAAGGGAGGGAGCGGATCCGGAACGCAGAGGAGCGCGGTTTCGACCAATCGTTCCTGGATGTCCTGACGCTCGCGGTTGAGTTCGTCGAGCAGGGAGGCCTGCGCGAGGGCGGCGTTCGGATCCCGCTCGCGGAGCAGGCGCACGACGGCATTGGCATCGGCGAGTCGGCCCGCGGCGTTGATACGGGGGCCCAACCGCCAACCCAACGTTTCCGCCGTGATGCCGCCGATCTCGGCCCCCGCCACGCTCAGCAGCGCGGTCAACCCCGGAGAGTGCCCGCCGCGGTTGAGACCCTGCAAGCCAAGCGTGACGATGGCGCGGTTCTCCGCGTTGGCGAGATCCACCACGTCGGCCACCGTGCCAATGGCCGCCAGCTTCAACATGGAATCGAGGATTTCAGCACGGCGTGGATCGTTCACCAGCAAGGCGCTGGCCAGTTTCAGGGACACGCCGCACGCGGCCAGCGACTTGTTCGGGTAAGCGCACCCCACCTGCGGGGGACAGAGCACCGCCACCGCATCCCTCGGCACCGACTCGCCCGCTGGCAAGTGGTGGTCCACGACGATCACATCCATTCCAAGCGACCGCGCGAGCGCGACGGTGGCGTGATCGCGCACGCCGATATCCGCAGTGACGAGGAGGTTCACACCGTCTGCCGCTGCTTTCTCGACCGCGCGCTGGGATAGCCCGTACCCTTCGGTGAAGCGATCGGGGATGTGGTAGCTGACCGCTGCACCGCCCAGACGGTCGAGAGCTGCGTGCAGGATGAGGCAGCTTGTGGTGCCGTCCACGTCGTAATCGGTGACCAAACGGATGGATTCCTTGCCGGCACGCGCCGATTCAAGCCGCTGAAGGGCGCGGTCGAGACCCAGCAGCGAAGCCGGATCGTGCAGGTCGCTCGCCCCGCTTTGAAAAAAGCCCTCATTCACCCCGCGGGCGGCGAAAACCTGGGCAGCCACCGGATGCACGCCCAACACCGTGGCCAAGCGAGCCGCTTCTCCCGGCGGCCCCTCCCGCACGATCCAGCGTTTCCCGCTGCGGCCTTCCCCCACTTTCAGTTCCGCGCGAAGGCGAGGCCGATCATCGTGCCGATCATCACGCCCACCAAGCCCGCGGCCACCGCGGCCCCGACGACACCAAACACGCCTGGACCGGAGGGCGGGGCGACGTGAGGCATGGGCCGCGACACGAGTTTCACCGCGTGGGTCCGCCGTTCACCGCCGCGATCGATCACCACATCGACGAACACGGCGCCGGCTTCCAGACGGGCGCCGACCACCTGATCGACGCGAGCGCCGACCCAGCCGGCAGAATCGACCGCCGCCTCGATCGGGTTTCCAGGCGGTGCGGGCTTGACTGGAGACGGGGCGACCGCCTTCGGCACCTCCTCCGTGGGGCCGATCCCGCCATCCTCCTGAAGCCTGTCCGGGAACTCGCCGGCGCGGTCCACGTTTGAGTGCAGGAAAGCATCCACGTCGGCGGCGTTCACCCCGCCGGCGCTCCGAAGAGACTGGGCCCGCCGGTCTTCCAATGGGCGCACGCGCTTGATCTTCTCAAGGTGTTCCTGCACCACCTGCTGGTCGCTTTCGGGCAGCGCTCGGTCGACCGCTGTCAGGGTGACCCCCGTTTCACGGCCGGCCAGGTTGTCGCGAAGGCGCTGGGCCGCAAGGTCGGTGACCGCGCGCATCGCTTCGAGCACCCCCTTGCCTTCGAAAGCCACGGCTTCGAACATGGGAACGCCGAAGGGATTCAAGTCGGCGGCGAGATCGCTGGTGGAACGCGCATCGGCGAGGTCGCGCTTGTTGATCTGGAACACCAAGGGGATGCTCGCGAGATCACGGCCTTGCGACTTAAGATTCTCCTCGAGATCGATCAAAGAGTCGATGTTGGCGTTGGCGCGCCCGTACGCAGAATCAGCGACAAACACCACGGCATCCGCACCTTGAAGGACCACCTTCCGGGTTTCCTTGTACACCACCTGACCCGGCACCGTAAACAACTTGAACTTCGCGGTAAAGCCTGCGATCTGGCCCAGGTAAACGGGAACGTAGTCAAAGAAGAGGGTCCGTTCTTCGGCCGTGGCTATGCTGTGAAGTTCGCCCCGCTGGTCAGCCGGGAAAAGTCCATGCAGCACCTGCACGTTGGTCGTTTTTCCCGACAACGCAGGACCATAGTACACGACTTTGACCTCGATCTCGCGTCGGGCGAAGTTGATCACGGCCATGGAACTGCATCTATCACCACGCCGCCATCAGGGTTAGGCCGACCAACGCATGCAACCGCTCATTCCATACTTCACTGACCCTTACTTCACGATTCCATTCGTCGGCATGGAAATCCACGCCTTCGGGATCCTGGTCGCCCTCGGCTTCGTTTTCGGCGGCAATGTGGCCCAGACCCAGGCGGTGCGGTTCGGGGGCAGCCCCGACGGCATCAACCGTCTGATCGGCTGGCTGGTTTTCGGCGTTTTCGTCGGCGGCCACTGGGGCCACCTCCTGATGTACGAGCCTGGGACCATGACCGGGGATCTTGAACGATTCTCAAGGTTTTTTACAGAGATCGCCCATTTTCGTGTCCCTCATGGGGACGATGTACCCGTGCTGTTCCAGTTCTGGCACGGACTTTCGAGCTTCGGCGGCTTCTTCGTGTGCATCGTGCTCACCGTGTGGTTCTTCCGCAAGGAGAAGCTACCGTTCTGGCCAAACGCAGACGCGATCGCCTACGGACTTACGCTGGGCTGGTTCTTCGGCCGGATGGGGTGCTTCTCCGCCCATGACCACGCGGGCACGCCGACCAACTTCTACCTGGGCGTGTATGGGATGTGCCCGGGCAACAACCCGACGGTCGCCTGCCACGATCTCGGACTGTACGAGGCGATCTGGTCGGCCAGCGCTTTCGGGCTGTTCACCTGGCTCAACCGGCTTCGGCGGCCCACCGGCTTCTACACCGGCATGCTCGCGACCCTGTACGGGCCTTGTCGATTCGCCTCCGACTTCTTCCGCCCCATCGAAACGGACACGCGCTACGCCGGGCTCACGCCGGCGCAGTACGGATCGATCGTGCTGACCGTGGTCGGGCTTTGGATTTTGCGAACGCGAGTGTGGACCGCGCAGGCCTCAGAACCGAACCCCAGCCCCCGCGCGAACGGCAACGCCTGAAGCATCGATGGTCGCGATATCGCTTAGGGACAACGGTTCGTAGGCGCTGTAGCCAAACTCCAGGTAGAAAGCGACGAGAACGGCCCCGGCTGTGGGGGCGAAGGCTTCCACGCCCGCGCCGAGCGTCGCACCCGGAGCGAAGCCCTCGGCCTCGACCTGACCGAGGTTTTCGTCGTCGTCCGGGTCGTCGTCGATGCGGAGCGTGCCGAAGAGGCCCTGCGCCTGCAGAAGTCCGTAGGCGCCGAAATGCCGGTTCATCGACCAGGTTGGCTTCACGCCAACGAAGACCTGGGTCTGGTAGAGACCGGTCACGAATTCTGTCGTGGCATCCCCCCAGGCCGACGTGATCGCGTGCGCCTGGGTGTCTTCGGTCATGGACAAACCGACGAACGGGACCAGCCAGGGCTTGACTCGGTAGCTGGCGCGCAGGCCCCAACTGGTGATCCCGGATTCGGTGAGCGTTCCATACGGATCCCGCTCAAATGCGGTGCCACCCACGGAGAGATCCACCTGGATCTTGCGTTCTGGCGGGGCGACCACGGTGACCTCGATGGGTTCCGGAGCAGCCTCTTCCACCGCGGAGGCCGGTGCAGGCGCAGGGCCCGGTACCGGTACCGGCGCCGGTACCGACTCCGCGGGCGCTGCGGGCGGGGTGGATGCGTCTTGGGCGAATGCAGAAGCGAGGAGAAGGGGAAGCATGTTCACTCCGAGGCCGCGCGGCGCGGCAGGACAGGGCGTTCAACATAGGCAACGGTCGCAAAGCCGGTCACGGTGACCTGCGAATCCGCCACCGGATCCACGAAGCTGATCATGCCGAGCGGACTGTTCTCGGTCACGACGAAGCGGTCGCCTGGCGAGGCGAAGATGCCGAGGGGCGGCGCCTCCAGCTCGATCTTGGTGGCCGCCGCATCGTTCAAGCGCACCTTGAGCAGCGTGTCTACATCCTGCATCAGCAGGAGGGCGTAGTCGGCGCTGTCGGTTTCAAGGGTTTCGAAGCCGACGGGCGAAGATTCCAGGACGAGGGACACGGGGTCAGTGGTGTCCTCGCTGGACGGTGCGTTCAGCGCGAAGATCCCGAGGCCGTAGTGGGCATCGTACAGGCCGCCAGCACCACTTTCGGGGAGCATGGTGGCGACCGCGAAGCGGCTTCCCGCACGGAGCTCGTAGATTGGATTCTCAGCCCGCGACTCCAACCAATCGCCCGTTACCGGGTCGATCATCGCCACATCCTTGAAGTTGGTCGTGACATCGTTGTAGGCAAGGACGCCCACGGGGGTGAGCACGGCGCGGGTGGCGGGTTCCTCCAAGGTGATGGAGCTGACCTCGAAGAACTCGTGCTCGATCACGTCGGCCTGGGCGTGCCCACCGTAGGTCACCACAGTCACACCGTGGTCGGGGTCGTCCACCACCGCGCTCGGCACTCCGGCCAGCTCGATCAGGTCGATCGACTCGTTGAGCAAGTCTAGCACATACAGGTCCTTCGAGGAGGCCACGCTCACCAGCGCGTACCGGCCATCGGCTACCAGCACCACATCGTCGGGCGTAACCGTTTGGTCGGCATCAAGGGTGAGCGGGTAGGTCACGCACGAGCTCCACGCATCGCAATCCTCATCGCTGCCAGCGAGGTTCACGACGGCGACCTGACTGCGGGAGAGCACGACCGCACGCGCATTGTCGTCGGTGAACAAGACCGCCTCGGCGGCGAAGCCGACGGAGACGCGGTGAACGGTGGCCGACTGAGCCTCGATGAACGTGACTTCGTTGAGGTTCAAGAAACCATCGACCACCACCGACGACGCGTTGGCCGGGTTGAGGTACAACGCCGCAATCGATGCGTCACCGGTCCAGGCGGCGGAATCAAGCGCGGCCGACACCCCGGGGAGAGCGCCACCGCCGACGCGTTCGCCGTTCCGGACGAAGACCATCTCTCGTTCCGTGGTCAGCTTGGTGTCCGCGCACTGATCGACGTACACGACCAAGGGATCGTTGTCATCGCACACGGACCACGAGGCGACGACGAACACGCCGCTTCCATCCGGGGCCGCCGAGAGGGTCTCGGGGGCTGCGCCATCGAGGTCCACATCCGACCATGTGCCATCCGGCTTCACCAGGACGAGCTTGCCGGCGGTCGGCAAGCGCACATACACGCCTTCCTCGGTCACGGCGACAGACGGATCCCAGAGGTGTTCCTCGAAGACCGTGGTTTCGTAGGGCATGTCCCAGGGGTTGCAGCCAATCATCAGAAGGGTAAGCATGGTGGTCCTCAGTGCTCGATTTCGCTGTTGAGCTCGAAACCGGTGATGGTGTCGAGGGAGTCGGCAGCGGCGTCGTAGAACGACAACCGGCCCAGGTCGTGTTGCTGGCTGGCCCACGC
>CAMBIK010000122.1 GCA_945867435.1 Klebsiella pneumoniae | reverse complement strand
GCCTCGTTATCCAGCGACGACAACATGCCGAGGTTGAGCGTGACAGGCGCGCCCTTGTAATGCCAACGGCCCCCGATCTGCGTAAGCCCCGCCTCGGTCAACAGTTTTGTGGCGGAGCCGCGATCCGACTTCTCACGGAACGGGACCTGCCGGTTGTAGTACGGCGACGACTGCACGAACGGGCCCGAGATGAACTCACAGGGACTGTTGGTTTCCCCCGGCTTCACGCCGATGGTGAGCTGGCGAAGATCGCTCCGGTCAAGGATGAGGTCCAAGGCCTGCCGCACCTTGGCCACCGTAAGGGCACCCTTCTTGGTGTTGACGGCCACAAACCACCAGGAACGAAGGTCGTAGCTCTTCAACTGAAGCTCGTCGGAAGCGCTCACGTCGGGGCGGTACTGCGGCGGCACCGCGATGATGCCTTGCACGCCGTTGTTCCGCACCGTGGTGACCTGAACGGCCGGGTCCTGCACTTCCTGCAGTGAAAGCTGAGCAATCGCCGGGTTGTGATGCCCGTTTGCGTAGGCTTCGAAGGTTACGCCGCGGCGCCCTTTGCTGCCCTTGAACGGCCCTGAACCCACGGGGTGCTGGCTGAAGTCCGTGTCCGGCACAATCGCAGTGCTGGTGAACTTTTCCGCGGGCAGCAGCGCGAACATCAGGCGCTCCTGCGGGTTGTGGAACACTTTCGTGAAGTGGATGGTCGCGATGGTGGGCGCGGTGGCATCGCAGCCACTCAGCATGCTTCGGTAGCCTTCGGCGATCGGGCTGGTCGTTCCCTTGTCGAGCATCGCGGCGACCGTGAAACACACGTCCTTCGAGGTGACGGGCGTGCCGCTGTGCCACTTCAACCCCGACTTGAGGGTGAGCTTGTAGGACTTGCCGCCATCCGCGAGCTCATACTTTTCCACGATCCGGCTCACCATCCGGTTGTCGATGGGGGAATGGTAGAAGATACGGTCGAAGACCAGCTCCTGCGAACGAAAGTCGGTCATCGACGACGCGTACAGGGGGTTGAGCGTGCCGGGAAGCTGCTCTTCGTAGAAGCTGAGCTGCGCCCCGGCGAGCAGGGTGGTGGCAGCGAGAGAGAGAGCGACGAGGACGCCGCGGGCGGAGGGCGACATAGGGAGACTCCTCAGTGCGTGGGAACGCCGGGGACGGCGTTCCGGCTGAGTCGGACGTGGAGGGCATCGAGCGGGGCACGCGCGATGACCAGTCCCGGGACAAGGCCCAGGGACTGGTGGACGAGCTCGGTGGACCGGGTGGTGTTGCGGTTGCCCGCATCCCAGGCCGCGAGAAAGAGGATGAAAACCGGATCCTTGGCGTGATCGATGTTGCGATCGTTAGCGTTGATGCGAAGGATTCCGGACGTGTCGGTTTCGGCGCGGGCGCGCGCGTACAGGTCGAGAGCACGCAGCGCACCGGCGCGGGCGAAGTCGGCGAACGGGCGGTGAAAGCCATCCGCAGCCCCGGCATTAGCCGTGGCCATGGCTTCTTCGATCGCGCTCCCCAAATGGGCGCATTCGTCGATCACGCAGTCGACACTCACCTTCCCGGCCGCGGCGCAGGACTTCGCGATGCCTGCGTAGGCACTTTGAGCCGCCAAAGCTTCGGCGGCCGCGAGATCCCCCTGGGCGACCAGAGCCGAGAACTGGAGGTCAGCGGCGGATGTGTACGCCGACATGAACAGCCACACATCGGCGGCCACGGCCGTGGGCGCCGGCGACTGCGCTTCGAAGGGCAGCCTGAACGGGTTCAGAAACTGGTCGAGGGTCGCGCTGGCGGCCGGGTCGGCTTCGCGCGCCCGCGCCTCGTGCCACCTGGAAAGCGCATACATATCGCCGGGATCGCCGGCATCCACGGTGCCCGGTTCCCCCACCAGCGGCAGCGGCGTGGGCAGCAAGGCCCCGCCCGGCAACAGCTCCCCGGCCAAAATCGCGGCCACGCCGGACGGGCCATCGGGCATGGGATCGACCCCTGCATCGGCCCACGCCTTCCAGGCCGCATCCCGCCGGGCGATCTCGGCAACTGAACTACCGCCAGACCTCCCCAACTTGGCCGCCTCATCGGGCTTCGCGGTCAAAACACCGGCGACACCGAGGAGGTAGGCGGTCTCTGTGGGATCGCTACCCTGAAGATCCACCTTTCCATACACCTGCAGGATCGCGTTCGAGGCGAGCAGCGCCGCCTGCCGGTAGATTGCGGCGTATTCGCCATGGGCACGGGCGAGCCCGGGCTTGTCGCTTTCAGCCGCGAACGCGGGAAGCGACTCGTTCCGCCGCCCCCCGAACCAGGATTCCCAGCTTGCACGCCCTTCAAACGGAGCGCGCGCTTCCGCCTTGGCCATGCGCACCTGCCATGTGGCCGCGACGACTTCAGGCGTGATCGCGCTCTTGAACGCGGCCACCGGGGCCACCACGGTGGCTTCGCCGGCGCACCCGAGAAATAGGAGTGGAAGGAAGCTCATCGCTACGATCATCCGCCGCAGAACGCGCTGTTGCCCGAGGCTGACACGCAGATCGCAACGGCATTCTTGGTTTCCTGACCGCTCGCCTTGGCGAAGTCGAGCCACTCGCGAGCGAAGTCCTTGGTCTGCCCACGCCACTTCTCGGCCTTCGCCCCGTTCTCCTCGGTGTGGTCCTTGGTCGCGTAGTTGTTATCGGCCTCGGTCCACAGCTTGTTCGCCGCTTCGGTCTTCAGCCGGTAGAGGTCGGTGACCCGCTTGGTGTAGGTCGTTCCGGACCAGCGCTGCTTGTTTTCCAGGGCGTAATCGGCCCACCGGATCACGCCCGGCGCACGACCGGTGCCGCCGCGGCTGAGTTGAGTGGCGTATTTGAAGCACATGTCGGGGTCGGACCGGTCGACATCCTCCAGATGGCGCTTCACCAGACGTTCCCATTCCACCTTGTCTCCCTTGCCCTCGGCGTTGGCGATCAGGACACGAGAGAGCTTGTCCTTGGTGGTCTGTGCCCCTTCGGTGCCGATGCGGGCGTCGATGCACTTCACCTGACCGGGGCGAAGCTGCCCCAGCATGGCCTGGGGTTCCAACCTCACCAGGTCGGCGCAGCTGTCATCCGTAGCGACGGGAGCGGTCAGCGGCGCCACAGGCTTCATCACCGGCGGGGGCACGGGTTCAGCGGTCTTGGCTGCGACGACCGGCGCGGCGGGAACCGGCTTGGCCGTAGGCGTGGGCGCAGGAGCGACCTTCGCAACGGGCGCAGGCACTGGAGCGGAGGCTGGCTTCGCGACGGGGGGCGGCGGAGTCGGTGCCGGGGCGGGCGCGGCCTTGGCCACCACCGGAGCGGGTTCGAAGCGGGCGGGTTGGGGGGGAGGAGGACGAGGCGCGGGATCTACCCGTGCGACTTCAACCCGTTCGGGCTCGACGCGCTCAGGCTCGACGCGCTCAGGCTCGACGCGCTCAGGCTCAGCCACCGGTTCGACCGCAGCCACAGCACCGCCGAGGGCGCCCGAATACACAGAAAGCTTTGAGAACGGTGAAAACACCACGGTCGGCCGCAGATCGAACCACCCGATTCGGGAGTCGGAGGGGATCGGCCGGCCGGCCGCATCCTTCGACATGCCGGGGGTCACGACTGCATCCCCGATAAGACAGCCCGCCCAGCCATCCGGACAAGGCTGAGCCGGGAAAGCAGCGTTAGAGGCAGACCATCCGCCGGCGAACGCCGGGGAAAGCAACAATGCGGCGCCGGCGACAACGCCGAACGAAACAAGGGAACGAAGGCGCATGCTCGTCTACTCCGCAGTCGGTTCGCGAGGCAGATCACGGCCGAAGGTGACCATCGGTTCTTCGATCTGCTCGTTTTCACTTTCGATCTTGTGGAGCTTCAATTCCACCACGTTGCGACGCTTCCGGATCTGGTACTGAAAGACCTGCGTGACGTACCCTGGAGCGCTGATCTCCAGTTCGACGGTCTGCCCCGGAGTGAACCGCAGTTCGGTGCCATCCGGCATGTACAAAACGTTGGTTTCCCAGCTGCCATCCACGCTGTTCACGCGGTGGCGATCCTGTTCCAGCGGATGGCGGACCACCGCCGTGGGGATCGGGGCACCCTCGTCGTCCTTGACGACCACTTTGACGGGCACGCCCTCTGCGGCGTCGGGCGGCTTGGCAGCCACGCTACCCACGAAGGCAAAAGCGAAGAGCACCAGGAGCATTTTGCGCATCATCAGCCGCCAGCCTCGGGGGTGAGTTGTGCCTTGAACACCGGATCGGCGGCGACCGTTCCCGCCGCTTCCATTTCTCCCAACGACGCCAACGCCCGCGCCACGGAGTCACCCGCTTGGCCTTCGAGAAGCTTCCGCGCCGCTGCGGGGTCACTACCGGCGATGAGGAGGGCGGCCGTGGCTCGGGCGTCTGCGTAGCCATCCACTGGCGAGATTGTGAGGATGCGGTCGAAGCCAGCGAGGCACTTCGCAGCTTCGCCCTCGGCGCAATCCACCATCGCCAGTGTGGCCTGCATACGCCATACCTGGCCCTGGGGGGCGACCGGGATCGCATCGAGCAGATTCGTGGCGATCGCCGACTCGCGAACCGCTACCGAGCGGCCTGCCCATAGCAGCAGCTGGTCCGGCCCATCTTCATGCTCGGAGGCGTAGGCCTTGGCGAGATCTTCGACCGCCCGCGCCGCGATCTCACGCTGCCCGAGGGCCCAGAGTGCCTGGACTTCCGCCAGACCCGCGACCAGCGAGCTCTTGTCGTTGATCAGCGCAAGGTAGGCGGCGGCAGTTTCGCCGACGGGCCCAACTTCTGCAGCAAGTGCATTGAGTTCAACCTTTGCCGCAGCACGGTCGCCATCGGCCAAGCTGACCTCGGCCGCCAGCAGCCGGCCTTCGGCAGTCGCCGCCGCCGACCCGTGGACCTTCACCGAATCCAGATCGCCGCTCTTCAGGGCCACCAGCGCACGACGCATCTTGATTTCCGGGAGGCGGTCCGCCGCAGCGGCCTCGACCCCCTGAAGGAGCGCGTCGGCCGCCTTGAAGTTTCCCTCCAGCAGCTTCATATAGGCCGCTCCGGAGACCACATCGACGTTGGTCGGCGCAGCAGCAAGGGCGGCAGCATACACCACCGCCGCACCGCTGAGATCACCAGCCTGAAGCAATGCTTCTGCCTTCGCGACCTGCCCCGACGGACCGCCCGTGGCTCCCTCTTGCTCGCCGCAGCCGAGCAACGCGAACGCAAAAACGAGCATGAGGGCAGACTCCGGCTGCACGGGTATTGCGGGCCGAACAGTCGTGCAACGGCGTTTCCCTCCCGGCGCGGACACCGTCCGCAGCTTATGGCCGCGCTGGAGTCAGTGCCCCAGATGGATGTCGGGTCCGGCACGCGCGGAATGGAGCTGGTGCTCCTCCACGAGATCAACGCGGGAACCTTCGCCCGGCTGTACCTGGCCGAGATCAGGGGTGCAGGCGGGATCGACCGGATTGTGGCCGTAAAAATCCTTCGTGAGCAGTGGCGGGAACAGCAGGACATCGTCAACCGCACGCGGGACGAGGCCCGGCTGCTGGGGCGGCTGCGTCACAAGAACATCCTGCGCGTGGAAGACCTGGTCGAGGTGGATGGCCAGACAGCCATCATCATGGAGTACGTCGATGGGCTTGACCTGAAGCAGCTCATCGACGGGTTGCAAGAGCGCAGGCAGCGGCTACCGGCGAAGGTGGCACTTCAGATCGTAGCGCAAGCTGCCTCTGCCTTGGAAGCGGCCTATTTCCGCGTCCCCACGGGATTGGACCAGCCGCTACAGGTGGTGCACCGCGACGTGAAGCCGAGCAACATCATGCTGAGCGTGGAAGGCGAGGTGCGGGTGCTCGACTTCGGGACGGCCCGGTCTTCTCACATCCTCCGCTCCGCACAGACCGGCGCCTTGCGCTTCGGCTCGCTCAAGTACATGTCCCCTGAGCGGCGGGAGGGGGATCGTGGCGAGCATGCCGGGGATGTGTACGCGCTCGGCGTGGTCCTCCTGGAGTTGTTGGGTACGGAATGGCTCCCGCAGCTGCCGCTCGATCCAACCGAACATGATGAGGCCATCGCCCATGCCATCGCAAGGCTGCACTCGCTCGGCATGCCGAACGAGGAGTGGGATCTCACCCTGAGGCAGATGCTCGCACAAATGTTGGCGTGTGACCCCGATGTTCGGCCCGACGCCGGGCAGGTGGTCGCCTTGATTCGCGCCTTCGTCGAACAAGCCAACGGGCCGATGCTCGACCGGTTCGCTCACGAATCCGTGCTGCCGCTCTGCCAGGCCCACCGCGCGCAGAACGTGGGAGGTGATCTGTCGGGGCGTCGCGTCGCGGTCCAGCCGATCTCCGCCGACGCGCCAGTTGGGGCCGGCCGGGCAGCAACCGGCGCGGCGCGCAGGACCAGCCCGAACAGGGGCATCCTTGCAGCCGTCGCCATCGTCGGGGCCGCCCTCCTCCTGATCGTCTTGAGCGGCGCCGTTGCATGGCGGTACCTCGCTTCCGCCACGCCCGCCGAGCCCGCGCCTGCGAACCCTTTGGCCCAAGTACTCTCTGCCGTGCCCACGCCCCTGCCCCCGACACAGGCCGGTGCGCCGATTTCGGTGAGCTTTCCTGGCGATAGCGCGCAGTGGGTGGCGCTGGAATCGGAAGGAGCTCAAGTGGCCAAGGGAAGGGGCTCCCTCGAGGTTTCCGTGCCCGCCGGGTCGTACGAGATCACGGTAAAGCTGGTCGGCCGTCCCGTTTCCCGCGGCGAACTGGTCGTTCCCGACGAAGGCATCGCGCTGCAGTGCTCCTCGGATGCAAAACAAAACGTCCGATGCACTGGAGGAAAGCGGCCGTTGACGCTCCGGCCGTGATCCGAGATACACTGCGCCGTCATGATCTGCCGCGCCCCAACGCCCCTTGCTTTCGTCGCATTGCTCCTTCATGCGTGCTCGGCACCGTTCAAGTTAGAAGGCGATGATGCTGTCCTTTTAGACTCCGGTGTCACGGTGGAAACCGGAGACACCAGCGACAGCGGCAGCCTGCCCTCGGGAATCCACGTCACCGGCGTGGTGGTCGACGAGCTCGGACTTCCCCTCTCGGGCGTGACCCTCGGCGGGGATGGTTCCGGAACGACCGACACAAGTGGCCGCTTCACGCTGGAAAGCAAGGATGCAGCCACCCTCACCTTCGCGCGAGCGGGCCGGCACACGGCCACACGAACGTTCGCAAGCGACGGGCGCTTCATCCGCGTGGGCCTGCAACCGACTCGTATCGCCACGCCGATGGATGCCGACCAAGGCGGCGTCGTGCGGGTCGCAGGGGCAACGGCGACCGTTCCGCCGGCGGCGCTCGGCGCCAGTCAGCTGAGCACCATCCTGTTCGACCCCTTTGACCTCGCGGCCGGGATCCACTCGGTTCCAGTGGGCACACAGGGTGCAGATGGGCAGGTGGCTACTGTATACGCGGCCGTCGTCGTGGCCTTCGCTGCGCAAGGGTCAGCGATTTCTCCCGCATCGGCGATCGCCATCACCCTGCCCGTCATCTCCGAAAGCCCCGGTACCGAAGGGACCCTTCTCCGGGAGGAGGGGGGGGTGTGGACCGCGGTCGGCACCGCAGCAATCACCGTGGTTGGCGCCGAGTACGTGGCATCCTTCACAGTCAGTGAGGCCGGCACCTACGCGGTCGGTCGCCTAGACCCCGCGGGCTGCCTGTCGGGGACGGTCGTCGATGGCGACGGCAACCCCGCCGCCGGCGCGACGGTCGTCGCTTCCCTGCGCCCGACCGCTGCGGGCGTCGCAAGCTACCTTGCAGAGACCCTCGCAGCTGAGGACGGTTCATTCTGCGTAACCGGAGCCGCGGCGGACACCTCGATCCTCGTGGACTACCTCGACGCCACCAACGGACACTGGTCGGGCGCCGTCGCCTCGCTGGCCGCGGGCAGCGCAGACACATGCGAAGGCTGCAGCGAGCTCGGTACCGTTACACTCTCCCGCTCCGGCTGCGCCACCGGCAACCTGTACGCCGCCGACGGCACCCTGATGCCCCCCTCCCCTTTCCTCTGGGAAGAAGGCGACTTCGCGTTCTCCGAGTCCGACAGCACGCTCACGCTCTACGCCCGCGCTGGGGAGACCTTCCACCTCGTCGGTCCCGGGGGGCTGTCGAAGGAATTCGCGGTCACCAGCGGCGATACCGTCGAGGCCGGCACCTGCACCAGGCTCGGAAACCTCCAGGCCACGTTCCAATGCGTGTCGGTCGACGTCAGTGACAGTTCCGGTCCCATCGTCGGGGCGGTGGTGGACTGGGAAGACATGGATGGGGCAATCACCTGGTCCACGACCGACGAAGCGGGCAATGTGTGCTTGCCTTCCGACAACGGCACGCGAACGTACCGCGCATCGTGGACTGAAGGAGCCCAGAGCGTCGTCGTAAGCGAATCCGTCACCATCCCGGCCGCAGCGGGCACATGCCAGGCCGGGGAATGCAGTGTCGGCCCCAGCCTCGCCCTTGCGGGTCCAGGCTGCGTCACCGGAACCATCCTCGGAGAACGCGGCGTTCCAAGCGAAGGGGTCACCGTTTGGTCTTCCTCCTGGGATTCCACCCTGACCGACGCCAGCGGGACCTTTGCTCTCGCCACGGCTGGAACCGGCGTAGCCGCGATCTGGGCAGATGGCTGGCCGGTCAGCACGTTCACCGACCCGGGTCCCGGAGCCGAATGCAAATCGGTCCAGTTGTTCACAGATGCCGGCGCGCCTCCCGACCTGCTCGTGGCGGCCGGCAAGTTTGCGTGGCGGATAAACGGGGATGGCAGCACGGATGACATGATAGTCAACGGCTCCGTGGTGGACATCCACGACATCGACGTGGACCAGACCGCCAATACCCTGATGGCGCTTCTGAACGTGTATGTGTGGTACGGCAGCGCGGAAGGTGCCGGCTTCGATAACTTCGACTACCCCTCCTCGCTGTGGTCGGCCGTGCGAATCTCTCCCGACCACAACTTCGTTGTTCTGCAGGGTTATGGAGCTTCCAACCCCGCCGTTTGGGTGTATGAGCTGGATGGATCATCAAGGATCAAGCTGTCCACCACCGCTTCCGAAGACATGGAAGGCCTGGCGATCTCGACCGACAGCCTGACAGTGGCAAGCACGCGAAAGGACCTTTCCGTGGAAGTGACGCCGGTGAACGGCAGCCGGGGACCGGTGACCATCGCCTCGTCGACCTGCGCGAAGCCGGTCTGGTTCGATACCGACACAGTCGCCCTAGCGTGCTCGGGCGATGCCTACCTTTACGAGATGGATGGAAGCAGCTCCGTAAGCTGGCTGAACACGGCAGCGTCGGAAAGGATCTGGGCGATTACGAGCAACGACCGCGTGGTTTACTCCTCCGACGAAGAGCTTCACGTCGCAAATATCGATCGTTCGGACGACGTGACCCTGTTCACGGGCAGCGCGGGCACCACCTTCTCGGGCGTGCGCGTCAGTGCTAACGGGACCTGGATCGGCGTGATCGTGAACGACCCCACGGCGGGGGTAGATGTACTGGCAGCCGCCGATCAAGCTCCGTACTCAACGTTCTGGCTCACAGCTACGCCGACCGAAACCGAGGCCGCCATCGACTGGTCGGACTGATCCCGTGGTCCGCACTCGGGTACTCCTGCCGGATGGTCATGTGCAAGCTGGAGAAGGCTTCGCGCTGGCGCTCTCCGCCCCGGAAGGCGCGACCATCTGGGTGGACATGATGGTCTCCAGCGAGCTGGGGCTGGCGGCCATCCCTGCCGAATGGCGCTTCCACCCGCTGGCGCTGGAAGACTGCCTTCACGAGCAACGTCGGTCCAAGTACGAGCGCTACCCCACCCACGGGTTCATCGTGGTTCACGCCCTCGATACGAACACCGAGGAGGACCTCGACACGGTGGCCCTCCGCATCTTCGTCCGGCCCGGTCTGGTGGTGTCGGTGCACGACCGGCCGATTAGCGCCGTAGATCGCATCGAAGAGGTCCTGCTGAACGACGCTGAACGCATCGGTCTGGGCGCCGACCGGGTCGTTTACGCGATCATCGACGCCATTGTAGACGATTTCATGCCCCTGCTCGACCGCTGGGAAGCGACCATCGATGCGATCGAGCTTCGGATGGAGCAGAATCGTGAGCGTAGCGCGCTTGACGAGACCGTGGCCGCTCGCCACAATCTCCTCGTGCTGCGCCGCGTGATGCTTCCCCAGCAGGAGGTCGTGAAGCGGCTCATGGATAGCCCGGAAACCACGGAGAACGGGCGCATCTACTATCGGGACGTGCTGGATCACATGGATGCGCTGGCCGATTCAGCCGCGTTGCTGGTCGAAGTCTGCGCCGGAATGATCCAGGTGCAAGTAGAACGCACCAACGAGCGCCTGAACAAGACCATGAAGTACATGGCCATCGTCAGCACGCTGTTGCTACCGATGACCGTAATCTCGGGCGCGTTTGGGATGAACTTCGACTTCATCCCCACCCTGCACCACCCCTGGGGGTTTTATGGTGCCTTAGGCATGATGGTGGTGAGCGCGCTGGGGCTCATCGCTTGGTTCCGCTGGCGAAAATGGGCGTGAGCTGCCGACTCACATGTTCGCTGCGCCGGCGATCCCAAGCAGAACCGCCGCCCCGACGAGTAGAACATACAAGCCTATAAGCACCGCAAGCGTGATCCCGCAAAAGCGCCAGAAGGAGCGTTGGGCGACGAGCGAGGCGGTGGCGTGCTCGGCCTCACCCGAGCGCTTGAGTTGGGCGATGGCCGAGGCCGACTGCCACAGGAAGATCGCAGGCACAACGTACAACGCCGCGAACAGGGCGTACACAAGGCCAAGACCTACCATCGCGCCCTGCCCGAATCCATCCGGGCCCTTCCCGAGGCCCAGCGTTGCGAAGAGAACCATCGCGCCCCCGCCGCAGCACATCAACAACGCCAACAGTCCCAGCACCACGCTGATGAAACGCTGCCAGGGGCCTATGCCCATCAGCGCTTGAAGGGCAACGTTTCCCAAGTGGGAGGGCGTGGGGTCGGTCGGGAACGAGTCGTTGTTGTAATTTGGAGTGGCAATCGAGCCTTTTCAGAAACCAGCGCGCATCCACGCCACGATGGCCCTTGCTTCGGCCTCGGAGACCTCGATGGGAGGCATCTCATCGTAGCCCTTCCCGTTGAGGATGATCTCGACAATCTGGTCGTCCGACAACCGCGGCAGCTCACGCGTGAGGTCCGGTCCCTCACGCGTCCCCGTTCCGTCGGCGCCATGGCAGTCAGCGCAGTTTGCCGTGTAAAGCTCACCGCCATCCAACTCGATGGATGTGTCGGTGGCTGAGTCGGTGGCTGAGTCGGTTCCGCCGGACTCCTGTTCGGAAGCAGGGTCAGCGCACGCGGCAAGGAGGAGGGCGACGAGCAGCATGGGTGTTCCTTAAGGGTTCCGCACCTCCGTGGCGACAGGTTCGACCGCTGTGCGCGTCGTGGGGGACTAGATCCGGCTCTCCACCTGGAATCCCCCCTTCACCCCCACGCCGACCAGGTCGGTGTCCACGCACACCTCAAACCGCACGCCTCCCGCCCGGCCTGCCCCCCCCGAAAGCGCCCCGCAAACCGCCAGAACCGGAGTGGCCACCCCGGCCGAACCGGCGCGAATACCTACATCCAGGCCAGCCTCAGGCGCAAGCGACCGCGTGTGGGCACCCCAACGGCCGCCAATCGTGACCGGGACCGACACCGCAACGCCCTCCCCGTCGGCGTCGATGGATGCGAAGGGAGCCTCGGGGTGGATTCCCCAGGCCACAGCCCACCGCGGACCGACCGCTACGCGACCGTCGAGACCCGTCACCGCGAATCCCCCTT
>CAMBIK010000121.1 GCA_945867435.1 Klebsiella pneumoniae | reverse complement strand
CCCCGAACCGGACCTGTACCTGTCGGAAGCCACGGTGCGCGCCTACGGATACTCGGCGAACATTCTGGATGCTGGCGATCCAACGGTGATCGCCACATGCTTCACCTCGGCCTATGGCCGCTCGCCCGTTCGCGCGGGCAGCTACCTGCGCGACGTTGGCGGCGTCCGCCGATTTTCCCCGCAGGAGATCCTTCGCCTTCTCGGCTTTCCCGCCGATTTTCGCCTTCCTCCGGCCTTCCCTGCGCGCGTCGGCTACGACCTCGCTGGCAACAGCCTGAGCGTGGATGCGGTCCGTGCGGTGCTGCGAAATGCGGGGGTTCTCGACCACGCATGACGCCGCTGCGGCTTGACGAACGGGCCGTCATCGGTAAGAAGCGCGAGCTTCCGAGGTTCCCCATGCTGTCGTTCATCGCACTCATGCTCGTCGCTTGCGAGCCTCCCGCCCCCCCCGTTCCCGGCGCCCTCGAGCGGTCCGGAGCCGTCATCAAGGTCGTGAACGGCCAAAACGTGACGCAGGGCATGATCGATGCCCAGCTCGCTGCGCTCCCCCCCAAACAGCAGGACCAGATCAAGGCCGGCGGCCAGATGGCCCGGTTTGAAGAGCAGGTCGTGCTTGGCGAACTGCTGTACCAGGAAGCGCTGAAGCTGAAGCTTGATGCGGATCCCAAGGTGAAGGCGGCCCTCGCTTTTGCCGACCGCAACGCACTTGCGGGCGCGCTGATCGAAGCTACCATCGCCACCCGCGTGAACGACCAGGCCATCCAGGCTTGGTACGACGGGCATGCGGTGCAGTTCGTTCGCCCTCAGGTGAAGGCGCGTCACATCCTCTTCGCGAAGGAAGCCAAGGCGGATGCCGAGACGGCGCTCGCCGAGATCAAGGCGGATCGCACTCGCTTTGCCGCCATCGCCATCGAGAAGAGCACGGACAAGGGCTCAGGCAAGGAAGGCGGAGAGCTCGGTTGGTTCGAGAAGGGGCGGATGGTCGAGGAGTTCGCCAACGCTGCGTTCGCCGCCAACAAAGGCGATCTTGTCGGTCCGGTGGAGAGCAAGTTTGGCTTCCACATCATCGAAGTCGAAGACAAGCGTGAGTCCATCCCGCTCGATGAAGTGAAGGACAAGCTGAAGGACCAAGTCTCGAAAGAGGTGGTCGAAGCCTACATCGAAGAGTTGAAGAAGGCAGCGACCATCGTCGACGCCGTAGCGGCGCCCGCAGCCGGCGCAGTGGTCACCCCGGCCCCCGACGCGGCCCCCGCAGCACCTCCGGCCGCTCCCGCCCCCCACTAGGCGGGGCATGAGCACCGTCGTCATCCTCGGTGCTTCCTCCGGGTTCGGCGCGGCAGCGGCGCGCGCCTTCGCGCGTGCTGGCTACGACATCGTCGGTGTTCACCTCGATCGCCGCGCAACGCAGCCGGTCGTGGATGCCGTGCGTGCGGACATCGTGGCGGCCGGCCGGCAAGCGTGGTTCTTCAACCAGAACGCCGCCGACGATGGGGTTCGCGCCCAGATCCTGGCCGAAGTTCAGAAGGTCTGTCCTCCCGGAAGCGTCCACGGGCTGTTGCACTCGCTGGCGTTCGGCACCCTCGCCCCCTTCGTGGGCGAGCGGGCGATCACCCGGAAGCAGCTTGAGATGACCTTGGATGTGATGGGTAGCTCGCTCGTCTATTGGTCCCAGGACCTCGTGGCGGCCGGGTTGCTTGGGCAGGGCGGCCGCATCTGGGCCATGACCAGCGCGGGTTCCCACATGGTGTGGAACGGCTACGGCCCGGTCAGCGCTGCGAAGGCGGTGCTTGAAGCAGCGTGTCGTCAGTTGGCCGTGGAGTTGGCGCCCCTGGGCATCACCACCAACGCGATCCTCGCCGGCGTTACCGACACCCCCGCGCTTCGCAAGATTCCAGGTGCCGACCGGCTCATCGCCTCGGCGTTGGCCCGAAACCCTTCCGGTCGGCTCACGACCCCGGAAGATGTCGCCGACTTCCTGGTTTTGCTGGCCTCGCCGGCTTCGAGGTGGGTGAACGGAAACGTGCTGCGCGTCGATGGCGGTGAGGACATCGCTGGCTAGCGGTCGTCGTTCAAACTCCGCGCTTCGGACCAGGCGGATTCGGCCGCAGCTTCGTTTCGCTGGGCGAGGAGCAGGTCGCCCTTTAGGAGGAGCAGGTTGCTGCGGAACGGGGTGTTGGCCATGCTGCGCGCCAGGCCGCGGGCCACGAGGCCCAGGGCGCGCCCCGGATTGCCGCGGGTCAAGTTGGCCGCTCGAAACGCGGCATCCTGCCCGACGCGCGGGTCGGGATGCGCGATGAGCTCGGTCCATGCGCTGATGGCTTCCTCGTTCGTGCCGGCCACGGCCGCAGCGACGTAAGCGGGGGCGATGTCGTTGAGGTTCGCGTACCATGACGCAGAATAATCGTCGGGAATGGCCGTGTTTCGGTTGTTCGCCACGCTGTCCTTGCCTCTGCCCCGCGACATCGCGCCGGCCGTGGGCTCTGAGGAGGCGGGCACCGAAGCCGGGGATGTCGCAGCATCCGAGGACCGGCTGGAGGACGACTTGGCGGGGCTCTGGGCCGCCTTTGCTTTCGTGGCGGTCTGAACGACATTTTCGTCAGACTCCTCGTCCCTCGCGGATTTCTTTTCGGCCACAGCCTCGCGGCTGGAGGCCGGAGCTTCCAGGGCGGGCGTGGGGGGCGAGATCGTGCTGAGTCCAACCTCTTTCGGCTCGGCGCCTGCGGCGTCGGCGCCCCCCGCGTAGGCGGAGCCCGCCGCGTCGGCGCGGGGCGCTCTCACCGCGACGGGCGCTGCGGCTGGCGTGGGGGACTGTTCCTCTTCCTTTCGGCGCTCCGCGTTGCCGTCCTGGGCTACCCCGCCGCTCCCTGACATCAACTCGGGGATCCACCCTTCTTTCGGCATCATGGGCGCGGAGGCTGCCAGCGGAGGCGGTGCCGCCGCTGGCGGTGCCGCCTGTTCGGCGCGATCCCCTTCCTCCGCGAGCGTGCCGGCGTCAGGCGAGACATAGCGTTCCGACGTGGGGATCACGATCAGGAGCGCGGCCGCAGCGGCCAGACTCAGGCCCACCGCCGGGGTCATCCACCAGCGCGACGCCCTCTTGCGAGGGGCTCGTTCCTCGATCCCTGCGGTGCGCCGCGCTCCGACGCCTGGGAACCCGCCGGCCGGAGTCGTTGTCTCTGTGCCGGTGCCCTCTGCCCGCGCGAACGGCCCCGATGCCACCGCTGCGAAGATGTCGCTCATCGCGACGCGCGGCGCGGGTGATCGGTCCGGGCGCAGCGCGTACACCGCGGCCGCCACCTCCGGGTCGAGCCCCTCGGGCGCAGGCGTGCCCGCGGGGGCGGCGAGCCACTCGGCGAGCAGGCGGGGCTGGGGGTCTTCAGTCGTCATCGGCTTGGAAGGCCTTGCGGAACGCCGCGGAAGCTCTGTGGAGGATTACGTCGAAGTTGCCGACGGACACGCCCATGCGGGCCGCGCATTCGTCTCGATCGAGGTCGTCAAGGAGCCGGAGGCGCAGGGCCTCCGCGTAGCGGGGAGCCACCAGGCTGAGCGCCGCCTCGACCTGGGCGCGCGTGTCTTCCAGGTGCGCGCCGCGATCCGGCGCGGGCGAGGCCTCCATCGGGTCCAGCTCTGCGACGAGCGCCTCTTCAAGGCGGCGCGTGCGTTGGTGGGCGCGGTGAACGTCGATGGACCGGTTGATCGCGATGCGTCGCAGCCAGAAGTAGATGGACTTGTCGGACTCCGGTTTGTAGGTCTCCATGCGTTCCAACACGGTACGAAAGGTGTCCACCAGGACGCTCTCGGCAAGCTCGCGGATCGGCAGTCGGGGAAGAATGACCTCACGAAAAAGCGCGTCTCCGTACCAGGCGTAGAGAGTGCCCGCAGCCACCCGATCGCCGCGGAGGAGCCCCTCCACGATCGTCCTCTCCTCGAGGATGGGTTGCAGCTCGGCTTCGTTGACCAGGGAGGCCTCCTCGGCCCAGCCTATCCTCCAACTGGGGAGATGGCTGGCCGCCATCTCCCCCTACCGCACCATTCCCGGCAGCCTCCAACCTGCGGTTTCCGGCTTGCGGCGCCGAGTGCGCTCCTAACGCGCTCGGCGTGGTGCTCTCCCCCTCTCCGCCGTCACCCAGGGCGTGTGGGCGTTTCATGCACTTGGGAGGGGGAAAATGCGCCATGGGTGACGATCAACGGGCGGCGCGACAGAATCTTACACCACCTCAGATCGTCGGGGTGGAACCGGACACAAGGTCGTCATCCGAAGGCTCGAACGGGCGCTCGGGCTTGACTCCCGACCGGAACTTGACCAGCACGATCACCAAGCCAATGAGGAAGACCGGGATCGACATCAGTTGCGACGTGCTGAGGAAGCCGAACCACTCGGTCCCGCGCACGTCATCGCCGCGCAGCGTCTCGTTGAAGGGGCGCCAGAGACCGTAAAGCATGAGCGTGGTGCCGAACACCTGCCCATCGAACCTTCGGCGACGCCACAGCCACGACATCGACAGGAAGATGGCGAGGGTTGCCGCGACTTCGTAGAGCTGCGTGGCCAGAACGATCACATGGTTCTCGCCCACGCCGTCGTTGGTCATCTCCAAGAGGAAGGGCGGACCGGGCACCAGCCAGAGTTGGCCACCCGAAAAGCTGTCCGGGAAGAGCGCGATCGCGTTGTCCGGGAGGGGGGCAATGGACCCGTGGCAGCAGCCGGCGAAGAAGCAGCCGACGCGGCCGATCGCGACGCCAAGCAGCACGGCGGGCATCACCGCATCGCACATCTTCATGGGATCGATGCCCCGGTACAAGGCGAAGATCACGCCGCCGATGCCCGCGAGGATCACGCCCCCGAGCAGCGCAAACCCCCCCTGCGAGATGCGGAAGTAGATCATGGGATCTTCGAAGAATTCCTTCGGGGTGGCCATCGTGAAGTGGAGGAGCCGCGCCCCCGCCAGACCGGCCGTGATCGCGATCACATACAGCCAGACCATCCAGTCAGGGTTGATCCCCACCTTCTTGGTACGGTGGTGCACGACATAGGCGGCGGCGGCAAAGGCCGCCGTGATCATCACGCCCCAGGTGTTGACGGCCATATCGCCGCCCGGCTGCTCGTACAGGGTCTTCCACATGGCGCCAAGCTATCGCATTCGCGGCGGATCAGAAGTGGAGGCGCACGTCGATGCCGTGCCAGAGCCGGGCCGGTTCGGCATCCACATCCGCGACAAGGCTGTAGTCCAGCTCGGCTTTGTCGCTCACCAAGGCCAACCCGCCCCCCACCTGATGGAGACCATCTTCGTGCTGCCAGCCAGCGCCGAGTCGAAGCCATTCGGTGACCCCGAAGTCGACGCCAACGTGCTCGGCCAGCGATTCCTCGAACGGGTCGCCCATCCACTCGGTCGTGAGCTCGCCCTCGAGCCCGAGGTACGGCCCCGGCTCCCAACGAACGCCGAGATCCACAAGCCGGCGGGTGTCTTCGTAGCCGAGGTCCAAGGCGTTGTTGATGGCGAGGGCGAGGGTGAGGGGAGCCAGCGGTCGCGCCGCTGCGCTCAGGCTCACGTTGAAGCCGTTGGATTCGCCGGACGTCTCCGAGGCGCGCCAGTCGTAGCGCCCGGTCAGCCCCAGGGCGACCTTGCGATTGGCGAGCGGGTAGGCCATGCCAAGCGTGAGCCCCTGGTGGCTGGTGGTGTTGGTGATCGCTTCGCCCAGCACAGTCCAACCCGGAATGAACTCGGTCGCGGGGGGCACGTCGTCGGTGCGGAAGGTGTAGCTGGCGCCCAGGGTGACCAGACTGGTGCGCGAGTCGACGGCGGCGATGCGGCCGAGCCAGGTGTCGTCGGGGCCGGCGACACCGCCCCCGCCGAGGTCGTAGCGTTCCGATAGGGCGATGGTGGCGACGTTTTCAGCGATGGCGCCCACATCGTTTCCGTTGGCCAGGCCGGTTCCGCCGCGGCCGGCCGACCGCGCCCCCTCCCATTCTTCCGCGTGGGCCGTGGCGGAAGATACTGACAATGCCGTGCCGACGAGCGCGGAGAGCTTGCGTAGTTGCATGGGTGGCAGTAGTAAAGAGGCTGTCAGGGGCGGTCAAGCACTCCCCCTCAACAGTTCTTCCCGTTCTGCACGGAGTTGTCATGGAAGCCGATCGCCTCGATTTCTTTCGCACGTTGCTGACCGAACGCTTGCGGGCCCTGTTGAGCGAGGCGGGGGCTACGTTGGGCGACCTCACGGTGGAAAAAGAAAATCTCGCCGACGCCATCGACCTCGCGTCGATGGAGTCCAACCGCGACTTCCAGCTGCGCATCCGCGACCGCGAGCGCGTCCTCATCCACAAGATCAAGGAAGCCATCTCTCGGCTCGACAAGGGCGACTACGGCATCTGCGTCAGCTGCGGCAACGAGATCGCCGAGAAGCGCCTGATGGCCCGCCCCGTGGCCACCCACTGCATCGACTGCAAGACCGAACTGGAGCAGCTCGAGAACTCGAGCCGGGACCTGTAGTAGGTGGGGGTCACGAAGGCCGTCCTGCCGGTCGCCGGCCTTGGAACTCGCTTTTTGCCGATTACGAAGCTCGTCCCGAAAGAGCTGCTCCCGATCCTGGATCGCCCCTGCATCGATTATGTCGTGGCCGAGGCAGTAGAGTCGGGCATCACCGAGCTGATCTTCGTCACCTCGCCTGAGAAGTCCAAGGTCGAGGATTACTTCGTAGCGTCGCCGGCACTGGAGGCTTCGCTTGCCGATGCAGGCAAGCTGGCGTTGCTGGCCGAGGTCCGGCGGGTGGCGCGCCATGCACAGAAGCGGGTGGTGGTCCATCAGCACCGCCGTCTGGGGCTCGGTCACGCGGTGCTCTGCGCCGAATCCGCCGTGGGGAACGACGACTTCGTGGTCATCCTCCCCGACGATATCGTGGATGCCGAGGTGCCCGTGGTTCTGCAGCTCCTGGCGGTGCACGCCGAACGGGGGGGGGCCGTCGTGTCGCTGAAGAACATTCCGCGCGAGCGCACCAACCGCTACGGCATCTGCGCGGGGCCGATGCTGACCGACTCGTTGATGAGGGTCGACCGCATGGTGGAGAAGCCGAAGCCCGAGGATGCGCCCTCCACCCTCTCGATTGTCGGCCGCTACGTTCTCCCGGCCGCCATCTTCGACCTGCTCCGGAGCACCGCTCCCGGCGCCGGGGGTGAAATTCAACTTACGGACGCGCTCGCACGGCTCCCTCTCGCGTACGGTCACGTTTTTTCGGGTCAGCACTTCGATACGGGCAACCCGCTCGGGCTGCTTGAAGCCCAACTTCACTACGCCTGCAAGCACCCGGATCTCGGTTCGGCCGCGAAGGCGCTCTGCGCAAGGTTTGGCGGGCCTTAGCCCCCGCCCGTCTTCAGCTGCTTGAGCAGCGCCACTGCCTTGGGGTTTCTGGGTTCGAGGTCGTGGGCGGCCTGGGCCTCGCGCACCGCGTTCTGGCCCAGGTTCAGCGTTCGGTACATTCCGGCGAGGGCGATTCGATAGTCTACGTTGCGCGGTTCCTTCTGTACGGCCTTTCGAAGCAGCGCGAGCGCCTCACGGGGGCCTTCCTCGACCTTTCGCAACAGCTCGGCGAGCCGAAAGTAGGAAGTTCCTTCCTCGGGATCGCATTCCACGGCCTTTCGGTAGTTGGTGATCGCATCCCGCGGATTGCCGTACGTTTCCGTTTGAGAGGCGAGCGCAAGAAACGCCTGCCCCCGGGCCTGGCGGGCCTTGGTTTGCGCCCGCTTGAACAGGTCGCCGTAGGTGCTGTTGGCCGTGTCGTACTGCATCGCGAGATACAAGACGCTCTCGGCGCTCGCGAAGCGGCCTTCGTTGTAGTCTTTCAAGCCTGCTTCGTAATAGCCTTTCGCACGATTGGACTGTTCGACGATCTGCGCCCGCAGCCGGTTCAGCGACTCGGCGGCGCGACTCGGCGCGGGGGGCGGTACGACTACCGCCGAGCCCCCGGTGACCCGCGCCGCGCCGGCGGGCCCGCGTTCGAGCTTCACCTCGAAGCCGACGCGGTCTTCGCGATCAGGGGTGCCGACCTGCGCCACGACCACGCGCCTGTCCCGCAGCTCGCGGTCATAAAGGCTTCGCTTTCCGGGGTCCCGGAGCGAACGGTAGGCCCGCGTGACCTCCACGAAGTTCAGGTCGATCACCGACATCAAGGAGCCCGCGTCGCGTGAAAAGAAGCGGTCGGGATGCCAGGCCCGAACAAAATCGCGGTAGGCGGACTCCACATCGGCGGTGGCGGCCCGCTGGTCAAGGCCCAGCAAGGCGTACGAGGTGCCGACCTTGACCTGGCTAGCCAGGCGTTCGATTTCGGCGAGCTCGACGGGGGTCAGCGGCTCTTTGGCCATCGCTGTACCGGGTAACCAACCCAGACGGTGACTGCGCGCAGGATCAACCGCGCCGGCGGGCGTGGGGATGCGCGTCCCGGTAGGCCCGTTGCAGCACCTCGAGGTCGAGCTGCGTGTAGCGCTGGGTGGTGGAAAGTGAGGCGTGTCCAAGCATTTCCTGTATCGACCGGATGTCGGCACCCGCGCTGAGCAAGTGTGTGGCGAAGGTGTGGCGGAGGGCGTGGGGGTGGACATCCGAGAGGCCAGCGCGAACCCCCTGGTCGTTTACGATCGCGTAGGCGGACCGCACGGAGAGCCTCCCACCGCGCCGGTTCATGAAAAGTGCGCCTGTGGCACCTCCGTTTTGGGCTACCAGCGTGCTCACCGCCGCCGCGGCCTCGCCTCCCAGCGGCACCACGCGGTCCTTGCCTCCCTTGCCGCGCCGCACCGTGACCAGCCGCTCGGCGAGATCGACGTCGTCCACGTCGAGCGCCACCAGCTCCGAGACGCGCAGCCCGCTGCCGTAGGCGATTTCGAGGAGCGCCCGGTCGCGCGCGCTCTCAGGAAGCTCGGCGAGACGGCTCGCTTCGTCGACCTGGAGCACCCTCGGCAAGGGGGGCTTCACCTTTGGGGCTCGCAGGCGTTCCGCTGGGGAGCGCGCCGCCAGGCCTTCCCGCAAAGCCCAGCGCCAGAATCCTTTCAAGTTGGAAATTCGGCGGGCGAGGCTGGCTGGCGCGCTTGCGCCTTGTGCCAGCCACCTTCGCAGGTCGGCGGTCGTGGCGGAGAGCAGGTCGCGAGGGGCCATCATCGAGGTCAAACCTGATAGTTCGTGCTCGTACGCCCTCAGCGTGTGTGGCGATGCTGCGCGCTCGGCACGCAGGAAATCGAGGTAGCGGAGCACCGTCGTTCCCATGCCTCCTAGCCTATCCGGCCCGAAAGGATGTTTGGCCCCGATTGCGGTCGCGGGGTATTCGTCGCCCGCCATGGCCAAACCCCTCCTGATCGTTGAGTCCCCGACCAAGAAGAAGACTATCGAGCGGTTCCTGGGGAGCGGCTACATGGTCGAGGCCAGCGTCGGCCACGTTCGCGACCTGCCCGAAACCTCGAAGGACATTCCAGACGATATCAAGAAATCCGGCGTAGATCCAGACTTCGCGGTGAACATCGCGGAAGGGTTCAAGCCCTATTACGTCGTGCCGCAGAAGAAGAAGAAGCAGGTGGCGGAGCTCAAGGCTCTGATGAAGGAAGCCAGCGTCGTGTACCTCGCGACAGACGAGGACCGCGAGGGGGAGAGCATCTCTTGGCATCTGCGCGAGATCCTGAACCCGAAGGTTCCGGTTCATCGAATGGTTTTCCACGAGATCACGCCCGAGGCGATTCATGCGGCCTTGGCCAACCCTCGGCAAATCGACGAGCACCTCGTCGCCGCGCAGGAGACCCGCCGCATCCTCGATCGTCTGTACGGCTACGCTGTCAGCCCCGTTCTGTGGCGCAAGATTCCCGGGGCTCGCAGCGCGGGGCGGGTGCAGACCCCGGCGGTGAAGCTGCTGGTGGACCGCGAGCGCGCCCGGATGGCCTTCCGCAGTGCCTCCTGGTGGGACCTTGAGGGTCAGTTTGGCGCGAAGGAAGATGGTCTTTCTGCCAACCTTTTGTCGGTGGCGGGTCGGCGCGTGGCGCGCGGCAAGGACTTCGATGAGACCACCGGCCGCCTGGCCGATGGAAAAACGCTGCATCTCGACGAGGCCGCGGCCCGGGCGCTCGTGGCTCGCCTCTCCGGCCAGCCCGCGCATGTCGGCGGGGTGGAATCGAAGCCGTGGCGGGAGCGGCCCTTGCCGCCGTTCACCACGAGCACCATCCAGCAAGAAGCCAACCGCAAGCGCCGGTGGACCGCGAAGCACACCATGCGCGTGGCCCAGGGGCTCTACGAGCGCGGCTGGATCACCTACATGCGTACCGACAGCGTGAACCTGTCCGACCAGGCCATCCAGGCCGCGCGGTCCCTGATCGGTCCTCAATTTGGTGCCGAATCTCTGCCTCCCGCGCCCCGCCGCTACAAGAGCGCGGCGAAGAACGCCCAGGAAGCCCACGAGGCCATCCGCCCCGCCGGAACGAGCTTTCGCTCCATCGAGGAGGCGCGGGGCCAGCTCGATCCCGACGAGGCGTGGTTGTACGAGCAGGTGTGGAAGCGCACGGTGGCGAGCCAGATGGAAGACGCGCACGGTCAGCAGATCAACGTCGAGATCAAGGTTGCCGACGCGCGCTTCGGGGCCAGCGGGCGCACGGTCACGTTCCCCGGCTTTCTCCGTGCCTATGTCGAGGGGTCCGACGATCCCGATGCCGAGCTGGCAGACCAGCAGCGGCCGATCCGCGCCGTCCGCGAGGGTGAAGCCCTGGTCACGCGTGAACTTACGGCGAAGGGGCATACCACGCAGCCCCCGGCCCGCCTCACGGAGGCTTCGCTCGTCAAGGAGCTGGAGCGCCTCGGGATCGGCCGTCCGAGCACGTACGCCGGGATCATCGACATCGTGCTGGAGCGCGGGTACGCCTTCAAGCGAAGCAACGCGCTTGTGCCGACGCATCTGGCCATGCTGCTCATCAACTTCATGGATGCCCAACTCGCCGAGCTTGTCAGCTACGACTTCACCGCGAAGGTGGAAGACGATCTGGACCGGATCGCCCTTGGACAGAACGATCGCGGCACGTTCCTGAGCGGGTTTTACCTGCATGACGGCGGGCTCAAGTCGCGACTCGAGCAGGCCATGGCGGCCGAAAGTGCGCCGCTCTACCGGCTGCAGATCGCAGGCGACAACCCGGGCGAGATGCACGCTCGCGTGGGCAAGTTTGGTCCCTATGTGAGCGATGGCAACGGCGGCACGGCCAACATCCCGGGCGACATGGCACCCGACGAGGTCACGGTCGCATGGGCGACCGCCGCTCTCCAGAAGAAGGCAGCCGGACCCATGAGCCTTGGCGCGGATGCCTCGGGCACCGGCGTGTTCGTAATGGAAGGCCGATTCGGTCCCTTCGTGCAGCTGGGGGAAGGGAAGGGCAAGGAAAAGCCGCCGCGCGCGTCGCTGCTCCCAGGCATGACCCCGGCTTCGCTCACCCTGCTGGAGGCGATCGCGCTCTTGTCGCTGCCTCGAACGATCGGCAGCGATGCAGCCGGGGTCGATGTCGTGGCCAGCAACGGTCGCTACGGTCCCTATGTGCGATCCGGCACCCAGTCGCGCAGCGTTCCGCCCGAGCTGAGCGTGCTCACGCTCACGTTGGCCGAGGCGATCGCGCTTTTGGAGAAGCCGGCGGAAGGCAAGGGGGGAGGGTCGCGGTCGCGCCCGTCCGCGCTCCGCGAGCTCGGGGCCGACCCGGTGAGCGGGCAGGTCATCAAGCTGATGGACGGGCGCTTTGGCGCCTACGTCACCGACGGCGAGACCAACGCTACCGTTCCGAAGGGAACGTCGGCCGAAGGCCTCACCGCCGAGGATGCCGTGGCGCTGCTCGCGGCGAAGCGGCTGGCCGGACCGAGCAAGGGTCGATTCGGGAAGCGCGGCCGGCCGGGATCGGCTGGGAAGAAGGCGCCTGCGGCGAAGAAAGCACCGGCCGCCGGAAAGAAGGCGCCTGCAGCAGCGAAAG
>CAMBIK010000120.1 GCA_945867435.1 Klebsiella pneumoniae | reverse complement strand
TCGCCGTCGGGACCGATCTCGGAGGCCTTGACGTTGTCGGACAGTTGGAGCTCCAGCACGGCATCCACCTCGCGGCGGTGACGGCGATCCTGCAACGGGAAGGCGAGCTCGATGCGCCCGCCGAGGTTCCGCGGCATCCAGTCGGCTGAGCTCAGCCAGGTCTCCGAAGTTCCGGCGTTCTCGAAGCGGAAGATGCGGGCGTGCTCAAGGAAACGGTCCACGATGCGAATGGCGCGGATGTTTTCGGATAGCCCCGGAACACCGGGGCGAAGGCAGCAGATCCCTCGAATGATCAGGTCGACATGAACGCCGGCCTTTCCGGCGCGGTACAGCTCCTCGATCAAGTCTGCGTCCACCAGGGAGTTGAGCTTCACCACGATGCGCCCGCCCCGGCCGGCTCGAGCGTGGTCCGCCTCCCTTCGTATGAGCGCCACGAGCCCCGCCCGCAGGTGCATGGGCGCAACGAGCAGCTCGCGGAAGGCGGGTGGGCGCGCGTACCCGGTCAGGAGGTTGAACAGCCAGGTGACATCCTCCCCAACATCCTCTCGGGACGTGAACAGGCTGTAGTCGGTGTATGTGAGCGCGGTGCTCTCGTTGTAGTTTCCGGTGGAGAGGTGCACATACCTCTTGATTCCCGACTTCGTGCGCCTCACCACGAGCGCAGCCTTGGCATGCGTCTTGAAGCCGGTCACGCCATAGACCACATGCGCCCCCGCATCTTCAAGGCGCCGGGCCCAAATGATGTTCGATTCCTCGTTGAAGCGAGCCCGCAGCTCGATCAGCGCCACGACCGACTTGCCGTTCTGGGCCGCTGCAAGGAGGGCCTGCGCGATGCGGCTGTCCTTGCCGATCCGGTAGAGCGTGATCTTGATCGCGAGCACATCGGGGTCGAGGGCGGCGGCCTCCACGAAGTCGACCACATGTTGGAACGGCTGGTAGGGATGATGCACCAGCACGTCGCCGCGGTCGATCACGGAGAAAGGGTCGCGGGAGCGAGCGAACCGGGGAACGGGCGGCGCAGTCCAGGGTGGAAACTTCAGGTCGGGACGGTCGATGAGCGCGTAAAGCTGAAAAAGGTCGGCAAACGCTGTGAAGCCAACGGCCTCGTAGATGTCGCTGGAGTCCAACTCCAGCTCTTCGGCCAGGCGGGCCAGATCTTCCGCCGAGACCTCGGGCTCGTGCTGAAGCCTCACGGCCGCCCCCAACCGTCGATTGCGCACCGCGGTTTGGATGGTCCTGAGCAGATCTTCAGCTTGATCTTCATCGTAGTCCAGCTCGGCATCGCGAGTGACCCGAATGGCCCCCGCTTCTCGAACCGTTGCGTTGCGAAACAGCACGTCCAGGTTGAGGCGGACCGCATCCTCGAGCCGCGCCACATGAAGGGTGCCGGCCGGCGAGGGGAGTGCCATGAACCGGGGCAACACGGCGGCCGGGATGTGAAGGATGCAGGTGGTCGGCGGGGCAAGGTCCTCGTCTTCATCCGTAGGTTCAAGATTGAGAATCAAGCACAACGCCCGGTTGCCGATGTGCGGAAAGGGGTGCGCCGGATCGATGGCGATCGGGGTGATGACGGGCAGCGCGTGAGTGACAAACCAGCTGCGCAGCCAGGCCACCTGCTTGTCGCTCCATTCGCTCGATGGATTGAGATGGATGCCTTCCTGCGCGAGGGCGGGCAGCAGGTCTTCGAACAGGATCCGATGCTGCTCGGCGACGAGGACGTGGGTCCGGGCGGAAACGGCGTCGAGTGCCTGGCGCGGGGTCAGGCCATCCGCTCCCGGCGTGGTCACCCCTGCGTCGTGCTGGCGCCACAGGCCAGAGACGCGAACCATGAAGAACTCGTCGAGGTTCGAGGAGAAGATCGCGAGGAAGCGCAACCGCTCGAGAAGCGGAACGGTGGGGTCACGCGCTTCCTCTAGCACCCGACTGTTGAATTCCAGCCAGCTCAGCTCGCGGTTGTTGATCTGGCGTCGTGCGGGCATGCAAACCGCCCGGTCAGGGTGTGGGCGCGGCGGCGCGGAACACCAGGGCCGCCGAGTTCATGCAGTACCGCTGCCCGGTTGGGGCGGGGCCATCGTCGAATACATGGCCGAGGTGGCCGCCGCAGCGCGCGCACACCACTTCGTCGCGGCTCATGCCCAGCGACCCATCGCGATTTACGGCCACGCGGTCCGCCTTGGCCGGGCGCGTGAAGCTGGGCCAGCCGGTGCCCGACTCGAACTTGTCGCCGTGGTCGAACAGGCGCAGGCCGCAAGCCCGGCAAGCGTAGCTGCCCTGGGCGTGATGTTTCGAATACCGACCGGTGAACGGCCTCTCTGTGCCCTTTTCCCGTAGCACATGGTAGGCCTCGGTATCGAGCAAGGCCTTCCACTCGGCTTCAGACTTCACCACCGGGGTGACCGCTGCCGGGTCGGCGGGCAAGTCGAGAGCGGGCGCGGGTTCCGCCGCCTCCACGCCGCCCGAACGGCAGGCGGCGGTGGCGAGCAGCGACAGGTTGAACGAACGACGTGACAGGTTCAAGGCGGCCTCCGTAGATTCGCGAGCATCGTATACCGGACTGCCTACAGCAACGCGGCAGCGGCCTCGGCCAACGCGCTGCGTTCTCCCTTACGGAGGGTCACATGACCCGCCATGGGCGAGGTGCGGAACCTCTCGACCACATAGGAGAGGCCGTTGCTTGTCGCATCCACATAGGGGTTGTCGATCTGGTAGCGGTCGCCGGTCAGGATGACCTTGGTACCTTCGCCCGCGCGCGTGATGACGGTCTTCACTTCGTGGGGAGTGAGGTTCTGCGCTTCGTCGATCACCAGGAACTGGCTGGGGAGAGACCGACCGCGAATGTAGGTCAGCGGCTCGATTTCGACGATCTTCTGGTCGAGCAGCGCTTGATAGTTCGGGGTGTGCGGCTTCCCGGCCTTCGCGTTGCCCGAGCCCCGCTCGTGGCCGGTGCCCACGGAATCATCGCCACCACAAAGCAGCTCCAACGAGTCGAAAATCGGCTTCATCCACGGGTTGAGCTTCTCTTCCACCGAGCCGGGCAGGAAGCCGATGTCCTTGCCGAGCGGAAAGACGGGCCGGGCTACGACCAGACGCCGGTAGCGCTTCTCGTCGGCCACCCGCTGCAGGCCACACGCGATCGCGAGGAGCGTTTTTCCCGTGCCGGCCATGCCATCGAGGGTCACGAGGGTCACGCTTTCGTCGAGGAGCAGGTCCAGCGCGAAGAGCTGCTCGCGATTTCGGGCGAAGATGCCCCACACCCCTTCCTTGTGGCGCCCGACGAGGGTCAAGCGCTTCTGCCGCTGGTCGTAGCGCGCCATGGCGGTCTGTGAGGGGCTCGCTGCGTTCTTCAGAATCACGAACTGATTAGGCGAAACCCTACTTCCGTCGGGCTCGGTCACCCATCCGCGGTTGTAGATCTCGGTGATCAGGTCTGCATCGACATCCCTCTCCACCACGCCGGTGTACGCCTCGTCGATTTCGATGTGGGCGTGTTCGAAGTCTTCCGCATGCAGACCAAGCACTTCCGACTTGATGCGCATGTTCGTGTCGCGACTGACGAACACCACTTGGGTACCAGCGGGCACGCCTTTCCATACCCGCATGGCGATGCGGAGAATGGTGTTGTCGGCGTTGTCCAGGGCGCCTGCGAAGAGTTCACCGCAATCGCCAGGTTCACCGCATTCCACCCGAAGCATACCGCCACTCGGGAGCAGCACGCCTTCCCGGAGATTTCCCTGGTCACGCAACGCATCCAACTGCCGCGACATGGTGCGCGCGGCGCGGCCACGTTCGTTCAGTTCTCGCTTGAACTTGTCGAGCTCCTCGATGACCGTGATGGGCAGCACCAGATCGTGTTCGTGAAACACGAAGATCGCGCCGGGGTCGTGAAGCAGCACATTGGTGTCGAGGATGTAGATCCGCTTGCCGGGACCGTGTTCCGAAGGAGGGGACAGGTGAGCTCCGAGAGGGATGGGGCGGGGAAGACAACTATCTCCCGGCCCGATTGACGCGTCAAGTTCAGTCGAGGGTCGATCATGGAATCGTCACAATGAAGGACTTTTCGCCACCGGAGCCGAGGTCGAGCGCGCGGCGCGAATAGCGCACGTCAGGGGCGTCCATCCTCACGGTGCCGCCCGACTCGCTGCCCTGGCCGACATAGATCACCAGCATCCCCCCCGCGTAGCTGCCGCCCGCGGCGCGAAGGGTGATGGTGTTGGTACCCGAGCGCAGCCATGTCCCCACATCCACGATTGCCTGGGGTTCGCCCGAGCGCACATGCCGCACGGAGACGCCGTTCACCACCACCTCGATGTCCTGCCCACGGCTGTCGTTGTCTTCCGTGACCAGCCACCAGCGACCCGCTTTGATCTCGCCCAACGCTGGTGGAGCCGGAGCGGGGACGTAGGCGGGCACGGCGGCCGGAACCGGCGTGTACCCGGGGGAGCTGTACGCGGGAGGGGGCGGCGTGTAGGCGGTTGGAACGGGTGGAGGCGGCGCGACGCTCACGCGGTACATCGGGGCGTCGATCCAGACATTCCCCTGGGCGTCGAACCGAACGGACACGTTCTCCAGCGACATCACCGGCACCGCTTCGGCCCGCACGCCATTCAGGTACACCTCGCCCGCGAGCGCGGCGGCCAGGCTGACAAGCAGCCCAGTCACCGACCCCCATCCTCGACGCGAAGGCGCAGTTCCTTCCCCACGTTGAACACTGGAAGAACCTTGGGGCTAACCGCGATGGAGTCGCCCGTGCGCGGGTTGCGGCCCGAGTACCCCGGGTAGCGCCGCGGCGCGAAAGTACCGAACCCACGCACTTCAACGCGGGCTCCGCTCTTCAATGCGGCTTCGATGCCATCAAAGAAGGAATCGACGACATGCAACGCCACCACGCGTGAAATGCTGTGGCGATGGGCAAGGGCATCGACGAGATCGCTGCGTGTCATCCCGAGCTTGCCTCCTTGGGGGCCGCGGCCGTTCCAAGTCCCATGAACTTGCGAATCTGCGGTTCGTAATCGCGCAGGATCATCGTGAGCGGGGCGGCGACGTAGACGGAGGAGTAGGTGCCGACCGCGATGCCGATGAGCATGACCATGGCGAACTGATGCAGCACGGAGCCGCCAAGGAACAGGAACGGCAGCATCGCCAGCGAGGTGGCCCCCGCGGTCATGACGGTTCGCGACAGGGTCTGGTTGATCGAATCGTTGATCAGTTCCCCGAAGTTCTTTCTCTTGTAGCGCTCCATGTTCTCCCGAATCCGATCGTACACCACGATCGTGTCGTTGAGCGAGTACCCGCTGAGGGTCAACAGCGCGCTGACGGTCGAAAGTCCGAACTCCTGCCGGAGCGCCACGAGGATGCCCACAGTGATGCACACGTCGTGCAACAGGCAGATGATCGCCCCCGGCGCGAACGTAATGTCGAAGCGGACTGCAACATAAATCAGATGGAGCAGGGTCGAGACGAGGAGCGCCGTGATGCCGGCCGTTCGCATCGAGTCGCCCACCTTGGGGCCCACTGAATCGGCCCGGTCGATGGTGAGCTCGTTGTCGGGCAGCCCCTGCGTGAGGGCCGCCTTGATGCTCTCCGACACGCCAGGAAGGCGAACGTATACGGTGTTTTCATCGCCCGAAGATTGAACGCTGACTCCTGGAAGCCCCTTAAGCTCACGTTCGATGTCGGCTACCGGGACCGGCGCCCCGGTGTACAAGAGCGCGATCCGCGCTCCGACCTCGTTTTCTACCCGGAACTCTTCGATCCAAGCCGCGCCGTGGGCAGCGGTGAGCAGGTCCCGAACGGCATCGAGATCTTCCTGCTTGGCGGCGGTATCCCCTTGCAGACGCACGGAGAACTGCGAGGTGCCGGGGTCGCCCACCTGTTGCACTGCATCCTCTGCGATCCCGATGTCGGCCAGGGCGAGGCGTACGTCGGTGATCTCCGTGCTTTTCGCGAAGTGCAGCTCGATCTCGGTCCCGCCGGAGAAGTCAATGCTCCAGTGCGGTCCCGGAAAAAAGAACAGGGCAAGTCCTACGCCGCTCGCGACGAACGAGACAATCGCCCAGAAAAAGCGACGTGCGACGAAGTCGTAGAAGAAGGTCTTCGGGATGATTTCGAACATCAGATGCTCACTCGTGCGTTGTTCCGGGTGCCGAAGGCCGCTTCCATCAGCGTTCGCGACACGAAGACACCGGTGAACAGGGTGGTGATGATGCCGATGAGGAGCGTGACTGCGAAGCCCTTCAACGGTCCCGTGCCGTAGCTGTACATCACGACGCCCGCGAGGCCTGTACACAGGTTGGAATCGATGACCGCAACGGACGCTCGGTCGAAGCCGGTTTCGATGGCGGTTCGAGCGCTCTTGCCGCCTCGGAGCTCTTCCCGGATGCGCTCGAAGATGATGATGTTCGCATCGACGGCCATGCCGATTGTCAGGGCAATCCCGCAGATGCCCGGCAGCGTCAGCGTGGCTTCGAAGGCGACAAGCATCGCGAGCACCAAAAGTCCGTTGATGGCCAGCGAGATATCCGCCAACACTCCGCTTCCCCGGTAGTAGATACCCGTGAACAGAAAGACCAACAGGCAGCCGATCGCGGAGGCCATGGTGCCTTGCTGGATCGCCTTGGCGCCTAGCTGGGGGCCGATGGTTCGCACTTCGCCGATGGTCACGGGGGCCGGGAGCGCCCCCGTGCGCAGCACGAGGGAGAGCGTGCTTGCCTCCTTGAAGGTGGCTTCCAGGTTGTTGCCGCCGACCTCGATGCTGGCGGTACCGTTGATCCTGGATTGCACGACGGGCGCGGAGCTGACGCGGTCGTCCAGAACGATTGCGATGCGCTTCCCGATGTTGTTCCCCGTGATGTCGGCGAAGACCGTGCTGCCGTGCGGCTTGAAGTCGAGCGCCACATAGTAGTTGGCCGTTTGCGGGTTTTGCTCGGTACGCGCGGTGCTCACGTCGTCTCCCGTCAGGAGCACCTCGTCCTTGAGGACCATGGAGGCGATGCGGACTACGGGGGCGCTGTCAGAGTAGGACCAGTAGAGGCGTTGGCCGACGTGAAGCGTGCCCTGGTCTTCGAGCCACTCGGAGAGCACACGGTCGTCGAGGTAGTCGGCTTCGCTGAGCGCGGCTTTCGCAGCGGGAAGCGCCGCATCGAGGAGCGTCATGTCGAATTCTTCGTCTACGAGGAGGAACCCAAGCTGCGCCGTGGTGCCGATCGCGGCCTTGGCGCGATCCAGGTCGACTTCTCCAGGAAGCTGCACGTTGATGCCCGTTTCGCCCTTGCGGGTGATCGAGGGTTCCCTCACGCCGGTGCCGTTGATCCGGTTTTCGATGACTTCTCGCGCCTGGTCCACCGCCTGCTTGCGGATCTCCGCAGTGCGCGTGTCGGCCATGCGGAAGACCATCCAGGACTTGCCTGATTCTTCCTTGGTGTTCGTGTAGGTGTAGCGATCAACGCGGCCGCTTACCAGCTCCTTGACCTGCGCGAGCGTGACGCCGGGGCCGGCGGCAACCAGCAGCTCCGGTTCCCGACGGTCGCGGCGAACATCTTCGAGCACCACCCCTTTGTCGGCCGCCAGCCTCTTCAGCGTCGGGATCTCGCGCTGCACGGTGGACCGCACGGCCTCATCGACATCCACATAGAGCGTGAGATCGACGCCCCCCTGGAGATCAAGCCCTTTCACGAGGAACTTGCAAGGAAGAAACTTGGTGAAGCCTTGGGGCGGCGCGGCCCCTTCCGGCTTTTCCTTCATTGCGGCGAGCTGGCAGGCACGCGTCATCTCCGCGTGCTCGGCCGCGGGGAGAAACGTGGGGATGAGCATCCACATGCCAAGCAGCATGGCACCGGTAACCACCCCGATGCGTGCGATGAGTCCGGCTTCCATTAGTCCTTCTTCGCCAATTCGGCTGGCGGCTCGGCCAGTTTGCCCTTGACCGAATCCCGGTCTACCGTGAGGTAGGCGTTCGGAGACACTTCAAGCACGAGCGTTTCGCCGCGAGCCTCGTGCAGCTTGCCATGGATGCCGGCATTGGTGACGACCCTGTCTCCGCGTTGCAGACCGGCGATGAGGGTCTTGCGGGCTGCTTCGTCCTTCTGGTTCGGTCGGTACACGAAGAAGTAGAAGACGGTGCCCACCATCACGAGGGGGAACAGCATTCCACCAAGTGAGGCCTGTTCGGCGGCGAGAGGAAGGAACGGGAAATTCATACTTCAGACTCCGGATCGGTGGTGCCGCTCTCCGCCTTCGTCCACCCAGTGGCCTCGCGGCGCAGCTGGGAAAGAGCATCGGGACCTGCTTCGATCGCGGAGCGGATGCGCCCCATGATGGCTTGATAGAAGGTCACGTTGTGGAGGGTGAGGAGGCGCGGCGCGAGGATCTCGTTGGTGGTGAACAGGTGCCGGAGGTAGGCCCGGCTAAAACGGGCGCACGCGTAACACGGACAGGCGGGGTCGAGCGGTCCCGGATCGTCGCGGTGCGCGGCGTGCTTGATCGTGACCCGCCCCCGGCTGGTGAAGGCAACGCCAAACCGCGCGCTGCGCGTCGGGATGACACAATCAAACAGGTCGATCCCTGCGAGTACGCCATCTACGAGGTCTGCCGGATACCCGACCCCCATCAGGTAGCGCACCTTGTGGGTGGGGAGGTGGGCGGCGGCCAGCTCGGCCATCGCGAACAGGTCTTCCCTGGGCTCCCCTACGGATAGGCCGCCCACGGCGTAGCCATCGAGGTCCAGCGAGCCCAGTTCCTGCGCGTGGGCAGCGCGAAGATCGGGATACATCCCCCCTTGAACGATGCCGAACAGTGCCGTTGTGTCCGGGGTGCACCGAGCCGCCAAACAGCGCTTGAGCCAGCGCGTGGTGCGGTCGGTAGAGCGAGCGACAAAATCGCGTTCCGCCGGCCACTCGATGCATTCGTCCAGCGCCATCGCTACGTCCACCCCGAACGCTTCCTGCACCTCCACGGCAACTTCGGGGGTCAGGTTGCGCCACTGGCCATCGATTGTTGAGCGAAAACGGACACCTTCCTCCGTAATCTTGCGAAACTCTTTCAAGGAGAAGACCTGGAAGCCCCCGGAGTCGGTGAGGATGGGTCCGCTCCAGTCCATCATCTTGTGTAGTCCGCCAAGTGCCCGGATTCGCTCATGTCCGGGCCGCACCCAGAGGTGGTAGGTGTTGGCCAGGACCATCTGCACCTTCGCGGTGTGGAGATCTTCCGGCGTGAGCGCTTTCACCGTGCCCTGCGTGCCGACGGGCATGAACGCCGGGGTTTGAACCTCGCCATGAGGGAGGCGGAGGCGGCCGCGTCGTGCGTTTCCGGTTTGAGAGAGGAGGGTGAACGCGGCGGCCGACATCGGGCGCGGCGCTTACCCCGGTGCGGGGAAGAAACAAGCATCCCCGTAGCTGAAGAACCGGTATCCATTGCGAACCGCGTGCCGGTAGGCGGCAAAGGTGCGCTCGCGGCCCCCGAACGCGGCGACGAGCATCAACAAGGAGCTTCGGGGGAGGTGGAAGTTCGTGAAAATCGCTCCGACCCGGTTCGGCACCCAACCCGGCTGCAGCAAGATGCGGGTCTCGCCCCTTCCAGGTGCGCTGGCTGACTCAAGAGTTCGAACCACGGTTGTTCCCACGGCGACTACGCGTCGGCCCTGCGCCTTCGCCCTCTCCAACGCTGCCCAGGTGCCTTCCGGAACGTCGTAGCGCTCGGGGTGCAGCTGGCCGGCTGCGAGCTGCTCGGCGGTAACGGGTCGGAAGGTGCCGAGGCCGACCTCCAGGGTCACATGCACCCGTTCAACCCCCGCAACGTCGATGCGCCGTAGCAGGTCCTCCGAAAGGTGCAGCCCTGCGGTCGGTGCCGCCGCGCCTTCGAGGGGCCCCCGGCGATGGAAAACCGTCTGGTAGCGGCTGTCGTCTTCCGGAGTGGCCGCACGGTCCAGGTAGGGTGGAAGTGGAATTTCCCCAACCTCAGCCTCGATGCTGGCCAGAGAAGGGGAGAAGGCCACCCGGACCACGCCTTCCTCGAGCCGCTCGAGGAGGGTGATGTGACCCGTTCCTGCGCGAAGCACCTCGCCGAGTCGCAGCTTGCGCGCCGGCCTCACCAACGCTTCCCCCTCATCTCCTTCAGCGCGTAAGACCAGCACTTCCACGGCCCCACCCGTTTCGCGCGAGGCTCGCAATCGCGCACGGCGAACCCGCACGTCGTTGAGGACGAGGAGGTCGTCGTTCCGTAGCAAGCTCGGGAATTCGCGCACCTGCCGGTCGGCCAGGTCGCTGCCGACCACCAGCAGACGGCCACCATCGCGTTCCAGCGGGGGGAACCGCGCGATCTGCGCTTCGGGCAGGTCGAACGCCCACTCATCGAGCAGAGCAGTCAACACGCGAACGCCGTCAGCGGCTTCGGCGGCGGGTGGTAACGATGGCCGCTGTTCGGTCGGCGGGTGCGACGGCCTCGGGCTCTACGGGCTCGACCACCTGAATCTGCCAGTGGGCCGGACAGTCCACGGCCATCTTCAAACCATCCGCCTTCGAGCGAGAGATAATAATCTTCACATGGTCTCCGATCGTGACGACGTCGCCTACCTTCGGGGTTATCACAAGCATATAAGACCTTCCATAATGGGTCACTCAGATTGTAGAACTCCTTTTGGCGGGCAGCAAGGACCGATTCGCAACTTCCTGCAGCGGGGTGGCTTCCCCGAGCGCAGCGGCATGCCCCTTCGGCTCATTTAGGATAGCGGCGCCGGTCACGCACGCCCAGCGTGTGTCGCCATTGGAGCCTGCATGTCCGAAGTCACCGATCCTCGCTCCCCCCGTCGCCGCGGCGGCCCCAGAGAACGCCCGCTGGCTCCCGGCCCTGAAGTGCAGGAACCCGTGGTCGCCGTTGTCGCGGTCGTCGCTGCGCCGCGCCGCGCCGCGCCTCCCCCCCCGGCCGCGCCTTCGGCTCGCGAAGTCACTGACTTCGATGGCCTGCGCGCCATCGCAGAGCTGGACCCCGCCGCCGTTCGCGCCATGATGGACTCAGTCGGTTCTGGCGGCGTTCGTCCTACCTTCCGTGAGGGCCAGCGGGTGCGGGGTCGCGTCACGAGCATTGGCCAGCAGAACGTTTTCCTCGATGTGGGTGGCAAGGCGGATGCGGCCCTCGATCGTTTGGAATTTGGCGAGATTGCCCTCGGCGAGGTCGTGGATGCCTTTGTCGTTTCGACCGATGGTGAGCTCCGACTCACCCGCAGCCCTTCTGGCAGCGCCGCCCGCGAGATGCTCGTTGAAGCGGGCAAGGCGAAGCTCCCGGTGAACGGCAAGATCTTCTCAGTGGGGGAGGCGGGCTGGCAGGTGATGCTCGCGGATGGCATCAAGGCCTTCTGCCCGGCGTCCCACACAGGTGCCGCGGAGGTCACCGACGAAACCCATGTCGGTCAATCCCTGACGTTCCTGATTCACGACCTTCGGGGCAGGGATGTGGTGGTCAGCCGCCGGGCGCTGGTCCAAGCGGAGGATCGTGCGGTGGCTTCGCAGCGGATGGGTACGCTCAGCGTGAACGATGTCCTCGAAGGCACGGTTTCGCAGGTTCGAGACTTCGGTGCTTTCGTCAAGCTTCCGAACGCGCTCGAGGGTCTGGTCCACATCTCGAATCTCGCGGATCGGCGAGTGAACCACCCTTCCGAGGTGGTGAAGGAAGGCGATGTGGTCAAGGTGCGCGTGCTCGGCATCGACCTGGAGCGGCGCAGGATCGACCTTGGTATTCGGCAGGCGGTCGAACTGTCGGCCTCCCCGGCCTCGCGCCCCTCGGCAGCCCCCGTGGTGCGCGGCTTCGGGCAGCTCGCAGCGCTCCTCAAAGATGTGAAGGTCAGGAAGTAGCTGTCAGCAATTAGCCTTCAGCCGCCTCGGACCCGGCTAATCGCTGACGACTGACGGCCGCGCTTATCGGCGTCGGGCCACGGCCTGAAGCGCTTCGAACGCGGGCCGCTTGCGCGCTACGTCTGCCCCGATCTCGCCGGGGTGCCAGGTGGCGATGGCGGACACGCCGCCGAAGCTGCCCCATTCCCCACGAACCAACTCGGTCGCGGTTGTGGATGTTTGGCCGAGGACAAGCATGACGCG
>CAMBIK010000119.1 GCA_945867435.1 Klebsiella pneumoniae | reverse complement strand
CATCCCGGTACGATTGGCGGCCCTCGTGGACCGGCTCATGGCCCGCGACCCCTCCGCCCGGCCGGCGAGCGCTGCCGTTGCCTTGGCCATGCTCACCGGAACCACGGGCGTTCGACGGGAGCTGCGCCGCCCGACGCTCGTGGGAAGGGAGTCCGCACGAGGCGCGATCGAGGCCGTGGTCGATGCCAAGGGTTGGGTGGTCGTCACCGGTCCTGCGGGCTCGGGGGTCGCGCCGCTGTCCCGGCTCGCGCGTACGCTCGCCGCCGACGTACACATGGAGGTGGTCGGTTTGCGAGGACGTCCGCGCCTGACGGGTCAAGACGTGCTTCAACATCTCGGCCACGAGTTGACCCGTTTCGGCATGCCTCAGGCCTCAGATCGCGACCACCTGGTCGAACTCCTTGGCGGCCTGGCCGAGGAGGGGGGGCTGATGCTGCTCGCAGAGGACGTGGATGCGTTCGGGGAGGAAGCCCGTGCCCTGTTGAATCACGTCAGCACCATCCCCGGACTGAGCGTGGTGCATCTCGGCACCGACCTGGGTCCAACGCCCGGCGCGCGGCACCTCGTGCTTCGTCCTCTGGATCTGCTGGAAACGCGGATGCTGCTGCAGGCCATGCTGGACAGCCATGCCGTGCCGGAAGGTCTCGATGCGGCCTTGTTTGCAGCATCGGGCGGTCTCGCGGGCCATGCTACCACCCTCGTGCGTGAGCAAGTTTCGGAGGGCACCTTGTGGTGCGGGGGCGTGCTGGAGGACGGCACGCCTTCTTGGCGGTGGGCGACTGCAGCCGGTATCGCCGTTGGAGATGGGTCCCGTCGACATCTGGCTCGCGTCATCGCTGGGGTGCACCCTGCGGCCCGCCACGCGCTGGATCTCCTGGTGGTGGCAGACGACGCGATGCCACTTTCGTTGTTGCTGGACCTCGTCGGAGGCGACCGGTCGGGGTTTGAGCTGCTGCCTTTGACGCGTCAGGGCATCTTGGAACTCTCGGTGGAGGGAGGTGAGGAGTGGATTGCCTTTCACCGTCACGCGATCGAAAAGGTGCTGGGGGAAGCCATTCCCGCGGAGCGGCGCGCCGTGCTGCATCTCGTCTTGGCGGAGGGTGTTTCGCGTCGTCCCGCCGGAGAATGGGAGAAGCGATTTGCCACCCAGCACCGCGCCTTCGGTGAACGCTCGCCAGCCGCGTTCGCGGCCTGGGTGGAGCTCGGGGAATCGCTGGCGGTCGCCGGTCGCCCGTTGACCGCATTGCGGCTGCTCGACCGGATGGAAACCTCGGCGGACTTCCCTGAGGAATGGATGGCGCGTCGAGCGATCGCCCGCGCCACGGCGCTGCGCACCGCGGGTCGGCTGTCGGAAGCGCGAGATGCGTTGGCCGCAGGGTCCTCGCTGCTACCTGCCGAGGGCATGGCCGAACCGCGAAGGCGTATTGAGGCGTTGGAACTGGAGTTGGTGGTTGCGTTGGGTACACAGCCTGGCGAACGACTGGTGGAGCACGTCGGGCAACGACTGGATGACGGGCATCCGGAGGTTTTGCTCGCGCTCGGTGAACTCGCCAAAATCCGCGGCCAGCTCGCGACGGCGGATTCTCTACTCGGTGCGGCCGGGAAGGCGGCCACGGCGGCGGACCGGGTGTGGGTCCGCGCTCGGATATCGCAGGCCCACGCCCGGATGCTCGCGGGCCGTGCCGGCGAGGCGGAACGGCAGCTGATGAGCGTGATCCGTGTGCTCAAGGGCAAGGACCGCCGTACCCCCCTGGCCGAGGCCTACCTGGCATTGGGGCGGGTGCAGCGGCTGCGGGGCCGTTTCGGGCAGGCTCTGGAGTTCGCCGCGCTGGCTGCGAAGGCGCAAGGGCGCCGGGATGTTCGGGCTCACAGCGTCTATGTGAGCGTGCTCAACGCATGGATTTTCCTCGGCGTGGGCGATCTGGGCGCGAGCGAGGAGGCCCTTGCCCGCGTTGGCGGGAGCATCGGTACTGGGTTGCCCTATGAGGTGCGCGCGCTGTACTTCGAGGTGCTGGCCGACCTCCGTCGGGCGCAAGATGATGGGCTTGCCGCCCTTGCCGCCCACCTCGCCGGCTTGGATGCGGCTCGTGCGGCCGACGATGTGATCCGCGCCTACTTTCATGACGGTCTGGCGGGATTGCTCACGGCAAATGTGCGTCTTGTGTCGTCTGCGGTCGGGCGGCTCGGGGAGCTCGGCGCGCCCCGGCAGCTCGCGCTGCTGTACCTGGTCGGGGCGGTCGTCGGGGGCGACTCCGCGGTGCTGGAAGCCGCGGAAGAGGAAGCCAGGAAATCCGAGGATTCGGCTTTACTCCTTGATGTGCTCCATGCCTCGAAGCTCGATTCGGGACGTCGGGAGGCCCGCGCCCTTGCGCGTGCGCTTTTGGAGGCGTCGGCCGGCCCGTTGCAGGAGGCGGCGTCGAGGTTGCCGGCTGTGCGGTGGGCGCTGGAAGAGCCGGCGAGTTCCCCGCGCGATAGGGGTCGCGAATGGCCGATGGGGACTCGACGCTGATGGTCTTGAACGACCCCTCTACGGGGCTTCGCGTCGGCGAAGTGCCCGCGACAGAGGTAGAGGCCGTGGCGGGGCTCGTTGCGGCCGCGCGAGAGGCCGGGCAGCTCTGGTCCGCACGTCCGCTCGACGAACGGATGGAGGTGGTGCGAAAACTTGGGAACGCCATTCTGGCGCGCGGCCCGGATCTTGTGGCGGTTCTGGGCGCCGAGATCGGCAAACCTGCGGGCGAAGCGTGGACCAGCGAAGTGGTCACGATGGCGGAGTTGTTCGACCACTGGCTCGGGGTGATCGAGGATGAACTCGAGCCCGTCACCCTCGATTTGAACCCGGTGAACTACCCGGGCAAGCGGGTTTCGGTCGTGCCCGAGGCGCTGGGCGTGATCGGCCTCATCATGCCTTGGAACTACCCCATCCACCTTCCGATGCGCACGATCGTTCCGGCGCTGCTCGCAGGGAATGCAGTGGTGTTCAAGCCCAGCGAGCATGCCGTTCGATGTGGGCAGCTGCTGGCTGAGATCATGGATGCGGTTTTGCCGAGCAACCTGGTTGTCACGGTGCTGGGCGGCCCTCAGCAGGGCGCGGCGGTGGTCCAGGCCGGCGTGGACAAGGTTGTGTTCACGGGCAGCGTTGCCGCGGGTCGCAAGGTGGCCGCCGCTGCCGCAGACCGTCTCATCCCGTGCGCCCTGGAGCTGGGTAGCAAGGATGCCGCCATTGTCTTGCACGATGCGCGGCTGGAACGGGCGGTGGAAGGGGTGCTCTGGGGCGCCTTCCACAACGCAGGCCAGGACTGCGCCAGCGTGGAAAGGGCGTTGGTCGATAGCCGCATTCTCGGGCCGTTCGTGGACCTTCTGGTAGCGCGCGCGGGTGAGCTGCGAGTGGGGGATGACATCGGCCCCCTGGTCAGCGCCGAGGCTCTGGCCAAGGTGCATGCTCAGGTCGAGGATGCGGTCGCACGGGGGGCCACCCTGCACTGCGGCGGCAGTCCCACGGGCACCGGCTTTTTCTACCCGGCAACCGTGTTGACCGGCGTTCCTCGCGATGCGGCGTTGTGGCGCGAAGAGACCTTCGGTCCTGTGCTTGCCATCGCCTCGTTCGACTCGGAAGACGAAGCCGTAGCGGCGGCCGACGACTCGGCCTACGGGCTTTGCGTGAGCGTGTGGACCAAGGATCTGGCGCGAGGGGAGGCGCTCGCTCGTCGGGTGCGCTGCGGCGTCAGCTACGTCAACAACTGTTGTTTTTCGGGCCCGATGGGCGGTGCAGCCTGGGGTGGACGCAAGGCGAGCGGCTACGGGGCCACGGGATCAAAGTGGGCGCTGCACGGACTCGTGCATCCGCGCACCGTGGTGCTGGATCGCTCGCGTGGAAAGAAGGAGCTCTGGTGGTACCCCTACACACCTGCGCTCACTACGATGGCCGAAGGGCTTGTCGAGCTCGGTCGGGTGGGGGGTGCCAAGCTCGCGGGGGTCCTGAAGACTCTCCGTGGGTTGTTGACGCGTTGGAAGACCTCGTGAAGCAGGGCAGGTGCTAGAATGCGGTATCTCGGTCTCGATATTGGATGGACCCCCCGGGACAGCTCGGGTGGCGTAGTCATCGAACCTGTGGAGGGCGGCGTGCGCGTCGTCTCTGCGGATTCGTTGCGTGCCCACGAGGACACGCTGCGGTGGATCGCGAGAAATCGAGGCCGAGCGGGCTGCATCCTCGCGATGAACGCCCCGGTGGTCGTAGAAAATCTCTCCGGCGCGCGCCTATGCGACCGCCTCCTGCGCGAACACTTCGATGTCTACCGCATCGACGAGTACGCCAACAACACCGTGTCAGCCTCCCACCCACGCACGATGGCCAAGGGCCTCGTTCGGATGGGCTTCGATGTGGACCCGGCCAGCGGCGCGAACGAGCGCCTCGTGGAAACCCACACCCAAGCGGCCCAGGTGCTCCTCTTCGGTGTGGATCGTCCTGTTCGGATGAAGGGCGGCCCGATCGGCAGTCGCAAGGAAGCGGTGGCCCGTATCCGCGAGCTTATCGAGGAACGCCTCTTCACCGGTTCCCCCAAGCTGCTGATGTCGCCGCCCCTCGACGGCTTGATGACTGTGCACCTGCCCGATCTCAATGGCACACGCCTCGGCGAACTCGAAGAACGGGTCGAGGCCTTGCTCGTGGCCTATGTGGCCGCGTGGTTGGGCGAAAATGGGGTGGAAGGCTGCGCCTACCTGGGTGATCAGCTTCGTGGCTACATCCTCTTGCCCGACCCGAGCCGGCTCGCGGCGGGGTGAGGGGGGCCGTTTGGCGGCCCGCGGGGCCCTCTCCCCCTTTGCATGATAGCCGCGCTCCACACGGAGCCGCCGATGCCGAACCTTGGGTTCACGGACAAGTCGTTGTTGCTGGAGAGCGCCTTCGGAGGCTGGGCGCTTGACCGCCGCTCGTTCGCGGAACCGGGAGTCGAGGCTAACTATGGTCCCGATCGCGTGATCGATATCGTCGCCTATGCCATCCAGCTGTGGATCGACCCAACCGCGCGAACTCTGCGCGGGAAAGCTCGGATCGACGTGCGCTGGCTGGCAGGTGCGAGCGGCGAGCTGGTCCTGGACTTCGACGAGCTTGTGGTGGATGAGGTGGCCACGCCCGACGGGGAAGCCCTGGCCTTCCGCGTGGCGGATGGAAAGCTGTGTGTACAGCACGCCGAGTCCATCGTGGTTCGGTGGCACGGAACTCCCAGGCGCGGGTTGTACTTCGTCGGTCCCACGCCGGCGGAGCCGGACCGTGAGGTTCAGGCCTGGACCCAATGCCAGGATGAAGACGCCCACTATATTTTCCCCTGCCTCGACCACCCTTCGGTGAAGCACCCCTGGCGGATCACCGTTCACGCTCCGCCCGGCTTCGATGTGGTGAGCAACGGCCGTCGCGAGGGGGAGGACTGGGTGGTGGAAGCGAGGATGCCCGCGTACTTGTTCTCGGTGGTGGTCGCCAAGTTGGACATGCATCACGACCACGCGGGAACGTTGCCGGTGAACTACGCCGTTCCCAGGGGAACGCCTCGGGCCCAGGTGACCCGAGCCTTCGAAAAGACACCTGCCATGGTGGAGTTTCTCGCCTCGCTGTACGGTCCCTACCCCTGGGCCAGGTACGACCAGGTCGTCGTGTACGACTTCATCTTCGGCGGCATGGAAAACCTTGCCGCTACTACGCTTATCGACTCTGTTTTGGTGGATGATGTTGCCGCCCTCGACACTGAGATGGATTCCCTCGTTGTTCACGAGCTAGGCCACCAGTGGTGGGGCGATCTCGTGACCTGCCAGGACTGGTCGCAGGGTTGGCTTAACGAAGGCTGGGCGACCTACACCGAAACGCTGTGGTTCCATCACGCCCGCGGTCGCGACGAGGGTGAGTACCACTTGTGGGAACATCTTCAGCTTTATCTTGCAGAAGATGGCGGTCGCTACCGTCGCCCGATCGTGTCGTACCGCTTCAAGAACCCGATCGACATGTTCGACCGGCACCTCTATGAGAAAGGTGCTCTCGTCCTCCACACCTTGCGAACTTTGCTCGGGGAAGAAGCGTTCTGGGCTGGGGCCCGACATTACCTCCAGCGCCACGGCAATGGCACGGTGCATACCCGGCACCTTCAGCGAGCGTTCGAAGACGTCTCCGGTCGTCACTTGGACCGCTTCTTCGCCCAGTATGTGCTGGGTGCGGCCCATCCCTGCCTTAGGGTGGATCTCGGCTGGTCGGAAGGGCAGGTGCGGGTCAGCGTGAAGCAGACTCAGGAAGGCGACGAGGTGGCCTCGGCGTTCGTGATTCCGTTGGTCGTCGCGTTCGGGGGCGAGCGTCACACCCTCACGTTGGATGCGCGGGAGCGCACGTTTGTCCTTCCTTGTCGGGAGGCTCCGTCGTATGTGATGATCGATCCCGACTTCGGTGTGCTCGCCGACATCACGCTCACCGCCCCTGCTTCCATGCTGGCTGCCGCGCTGAGCCAAGCCCCCGGGGTGGTCGCGAGGATTCGCGCTGCGAAGGCGCTCGCCGCCGAGGGGTCGTCTGCCGCGCTTCAGGCGCTCGTGGCCGCGATGACGCGTGAAGAGAGCTGGTGCGTGCGCTGCGAGCTGGCCGATGCGTTGGCCGTGACGGGGGCCGAGGCCGCCGTCGCCGCGTTGATCGCCGCGCTCGGGGATGCCGATGCGCGGGTGCGCCGCCGGGTCGTGGCGGCCCTCGCGGGGTTTCGCCGCGGCGAGGTCGTCGCGGCCTTGGTCGGCCACCAGTCGGAACCCTCGATTCACGTTCGCGGGGAGCGTGTCCGCGCCCTCGGCCGCCTTCGTGCGCCAGCAGCGCGTGCGGAATGCGAAGCGTTGCTCGGCGAGTCGAGCTGGGGCGAGGTGCTGCGCGCCCGTGCTCTGGAGGGGCTCGGAGGGCTCCGCGATGCAGATGTGGCCGATGTGATCGTGGCCTGGACCGCCGTCGAAAAGCCGGCTCGCGCTCGCGCCGCCGCCGCGGCCGCTCTGGCGCGACTGGGCGATGATGTGGATTCGGTGCGGACGTGCGCCGTGGAAACCCTCACCGTGCTCGCCGAAGACAGCAACTATCGCGTGCAGGTCGCCGCGATCTCGGCGCTGGGACACCTTCGCGACCCCCGCGGGTTGGGCGTGCTCACCCGCGTTCACCGCGCCGCGGGCGATGCGCGTTGCCGTCGCCTCGCGTTCGATGCGATCGCCTCCATCCGTGAAGGTCGCACCACCGAGGCGGGGTTGGGGTCGCTCCGTCGTGAGGTCGAGGGGCTCGCTGAAGACAACCGTAAGCTGCGCGATCGCCTCACCCGCATCGAAGATCGGGCGTAGCGTGCGCGTCCTCGCGGACGTGCTTGGGGATCTCAGCGCGCACCCGCGTGCGGTTCCCTGGCGCCTCCGTCTGCATCCCACCTGGGGGGCGGCTGGCTCGGTCCGCGAGTATGTGGTTTTTGCGCCTGCATTAGGGCGTTCGGTGTGGCCCGTGCTCGCCCGTGCCCACAACGCCAGTCTGCTTTTCAACCCGGCGGCCATCGAACTGGTTTGCCCCGTCCCTGAAGGCGAACTGGAGCCGGTGCTCGGGCGGGTGCGCTCGATCCACCGCATCCCGTTCGTGGTCGCTCCAGCGCCCGTGGAGCCAGGCGTGCGCTTGGACCTCCCGAGCGTGGACCGGCCCCTGCTTCGCCCGGCCGGTCAAGGCCTTGCCTTGGGGCTGGATATCGGCGGGACAAGTATGAAGGTGGTCGCCCTGGAGGGGGAGGCCGTGGTGGGCAGCGCGGGGGGCCCGAGCTGGCCGGAAGGTGCGTTCGGCATAGACTCTTTGGTGAGCCGGGCGCGCGATCTGGTGCTGGAGGCTGCGGCGGGAAGGCCGATCGGCTCGTTGGGGATCGGTCTTGCGGCGCCGTTGGGCGTGGGGGGGCAGGTCTTGGAGCTCTCGACGATCCTGCGGGAGCGCGTCGGCGATGGGGAGGCCTTTGTCGGCTTCGCCGAGCGCGTATCCGCAGGGATCGTTGATGGTCCCGTTGCCTTGTTCAATGATCTGAGCAACCTCGGTCGGCATCTCTCCTCTACGGGGTCGCGGCGGCTGGTGCGGTTGCAGATCGGCACCAGCTTCGGCGGCTGTTGGATCGATGCCGATGGAGAGGTAGTCGCCACCGAGATGGGGCGTTTGGTGGTGGATGTGGGCCCTGACGCGATCCCCCACACCTACCTGCCGATTGCCGGTGCCATGCGCACCTGCCTGAGCAACGTCGGGGTGGCGCACATGCTGGCGGCGGCGGGGGTTGTCGTGGATCCCAAGGACTCCGGTCGCGCGCTCCGGCATGCGTTGGAAGCCGGGGAGCCTGCGGGCCTCGCCACCGTGGACCGCATGGTGGAAGCGATGGTGGGTGTCATCCGTGAGCTTGCCGCGTTGCTCGTCGGGGTCTCTGCGGTGGAGTGCGGCGGATCGATGTTGCAGGGGCCGACAGGCCGCGTGCTCGAGAGTCGCGTGAGCGACCTGGCCCCGCTGCCCTTTCGGGTGTCGAGTCGCCCCGGGGAAGATGGCGCTATTGCGGCCGCGCTGGCGCCGCGCGTGTCGGCTCCGTTGCGGGGATTGCGAAGGATTGGAGGTTCTACGTGATTGATCCGGGACTCCGGGTGTATCGCTGGGACCTCGACAAGACCTACCTGCTCACCGACTTTTCTTCGTTCCGGGGGCTTTGGCGGACGGCGCTCGAGCCGGCTTCGGCCAAAAAGGCGGTACCTGGTGCCACGGCCTTGGTGCGGGAGCTGGGGCGGGGGGTGCCCGGGTGGCGGTCCCGGCTGCACATCGTGAGCGGTTCGCCCACCCAGATGCGCCAGAAGTTGGAGGAAAAACTCCGGCTCGACGGCGTGACCTACGACTCGCTTTTGCTGAAGGACAACCTTCGAAACCTGAAGCGCGGCCGGCTTCGCGCCGTCCGTTCCCAGTTCGGGTACAAGCTGCCCCTGCTGGTGGCGGGGCGTGTGGGCCTCGGCGCCGTGATTCGGGAGAGCTTGTTTGGCGACGATGCCGAGATCGACGCGGTCGTGTACTCGGTCTATGCCGACGCCATCGCCGGAAAGATCGGAGCCCAGGAGCTTTCGCGGGTCCTGGAGGCGGGTGGAGCGTACGGCGAGGAGATTGCGGCCACGCTCGCTTCGCTGCGCCGCGTTTCGTTGGCCGACAGCGTGGACCGGATCTTCATCCGATTGGACCGCGGGCGCCCGGTCACGGATTTTACCGAGCTTGGCCCTCGTGTGATCCCGATTCGAACCTGGTATGCGGCCGCGGTGGTCCTGGTATCGATTGGCGAGCTCCCGCCCTCCTCGTTGGCCCCCGTGCTGGTGGGGAGTGGACTTTCGACCGAGGCGGCGCTGCACGAGGTGGAGGATGTACTTGCGCGTGGCCACGCCGATGGAGGAGGACTTCGGCCTCTTATAGGCGTGCTTCCCGCCGGAGCGGTAGGGCTGTTGTCGCACGGTTGGACCTACTGCCCGCCGTTAGGGCCGAACCCCATCGACTACCTTGGGGCGCTGGAGCGGTTTCAGCCCAGGGCGAAGCGGAGCTAGCTGCCGTATGCGGCATCAGCGACCGTACCAGCCCATCTTTGCGCGGTGGAGCGGCCACCGCGCCGCGTGGTACGGAAGGGCTGCTGCACGCCGCAAGCCACCCCAGGAGGGGGTCGGGTGCCAGGCGATCCAGGCGTGTTCGGCCCGCAGCACCTCCCGCGCTGCGTCGTAAAATCCCTGGGGATAGGCACCTGCGAACAGCACCTCATTCTCCATCGAGGTTGCCCAGTTCGAGCGTCCCAACTGGGCTTTGACGCGTTCGTGGAAGGGAGTGCCGGGGAGGGGATAGCTCACAGAAACCCCGATCTCGTCTGGACGAAGCCGGCGAATCATCTGAAGCGTGCTCTCCACATCGGCCCGGCTTTCTCCCGGGTAGCCGAGCTGCAGGAAGAAGCCGACCCGGATCCCTTCGTCGCGGAGTCTGCGCACCGCCAGAGTCAGGTCGGCGCGCGTTTGATCCTTGTCCATCGCCGCGAGTATGGCATCGCTACCACTTTCGGCGCCCATCCAGACCTCACGACAGCCTGAGGCCGCGAGGTCGCGCACGTAGGTTCCCTCCCGCACCAGATCGGCTCGGGTGTTGCAGCGGAAGGGCACGGGGTCCGCACCAACCTCAGCACGAAACGTAGCGAGCCAGGAGGGCTTGACGGCGAAAATGTCATCTGTGAACCAGAGAGCGTCCGGCGAATAGTCCTCGCGCACGGCCCGGATCTGCGCGGCCACTCGCTGCGGCGAAGCCACGGTGTACGCCCGACCCCAGGTGGGCTTGGCGCACCAGTTGCACCGGTAGGGGCAGCCGCGCGCCGTCGACAGGTTCAATTCCCAAGTCCCGTGGTGCGCACGCCACCGCGATGCATAGGCCGGCACATCCACCAGGTCCCAGGCCGGGTCGGGCAGGGTGTCCAGGGCCGCCCGGTTGGGGCGGCGGGGTGCTCTCCCGCTCGGCAGGGTGCCCGCCGCCCAGTCGAGCAGCGCGCCATCGTGTTCGCCGATCACGGTCACGTCGGCCTGGGCGTACAGCTCAGGGTGGTCGGTCACATCCGGACCGGCCACCAGCACCTGAGCACCACGCTCTTTGGCCGCCGCAACCATCGCAAGCGTGGCGTTTCGTTGCGCGGTCGTACACATCTTGATCGGGATGGCGTGTGGGTCCGAGACCAGGGCGACCTTTCCCGGACGGTGACCGTCCAGGGCATGGGTGAAGGCAACTGGGCTGGCGTTGAACGTGGCGTCATAGAACGCCACCCGATGCCCGTGATTTCGTAGCTCGGCGGCGGATACCAGCGTGCCCAGCGGAGGATAGGGCTTGCCCGCGGCCACCTCCGGGGGATCCAGCGCGAGGTGGTAGGGGCTGGCGAGGAGCAGGGTCACCGCAGGCGGAAGTCTCGGGCCATGACGGTCCGGCGCCCTTCCGAACGGGCGTGGTCGATCGCGTCCAGCGTGGCATCTCGGACGATCGCCGAAAGTGCGTCCATCACATCGGCCGAGGTGTTGAAATCCGACTTGACCTTCACAAAGTCCTTGAGTCGGCTAGCCACGATCAGCACATCTTCCGACTCCACGGACGCCTGGGCCGGCCGCACGATGCGCCGCTCAGCTTCGCCTGGGGGGCTTCCCGAGGGAGCGCGTTCTTCGGTGGCCCACACGCCGCTGCGATGGTTCAGCGTGGGTACATGGGCATCCCAACACCCCATCGAGCAGAAAATCAAGGGCAATCGTGTAGAGTTGCATGTGGAGACGCTGCACTTGTACCACCGACCCCCGCCGAGAATGGCCTTCTTGCACACCGAACAGGGCTTCCACGGGTCAGGCATTTCGCACGCTAACCCAGCCGCCGACCGTCAGGTGTGTCATGGGTTAGGCCCTCCCATGTTCCTCCCTCTCCTCCTCGCCTGCCCGCCCGTCGATGACTCTGCCGCCAAGGACAGCGGCCTGGCCGACGACTCTGGCGACTCGGGGGCCGAAGACACCGCGAACGAAAGTGACTTTGACACCGACTGCTTCGCGCAGGTGATGTCCACCCAGCCCGTGTGCGAATGCCCCGAGATGGTCTTCGACTGGAGCGCGCTTTCGCAGGATAGTGCCGGGGCCGACTTCGGTCCCAGCGATGTACGGGCAATTCACTGGTACATCTTCGACATGCCGGTGAGCACCCTGAACACGGCGCTGTGCGCGGGCGGCGAACTGGGCATGAACAGCTTCGCTACGAGCTCCCTGGCGGGGGATGTGATCGATGCCAGCCTCACGCGAGCGTCGGTCGAAATCGGAGATTGGACGCGCCAGACCGGCGTCCTCGCGTTCTACGACGTGGATGCCGGCGATGGGGCCGCGGTGTGGCCTCGCGCGGGTGCCGTGTTCACGTTTGACTCGTCGCTCACCACCAACGAAGTGGTGGTGGCGGGCCGCGGGGACGTGTACACGGCTCCGTAAGCGCAACGAGGGCAGCAGATCAGGCTGGCAACGCCCCATTTCGAGCGGTGACCATTGGACTTTGAAAGAAATCTGGTACCAACCCACCGTGGTTTTAAATGCCATTAATAATGGGGGGCGAATTGACGGACCCTGCAGGGTCAAATTAGGCGGTTTAGA
>CAMBIK010000118.1 GCA_945867435.1 Klebsiella pneumoniae | reverse complement strand
TAACGGGGTCTTCGTGTGCCGTGCGGGCAGCGCCAACCAGCTCTCGGGGTTGGTCACGGGGGCTGCGCTGACGGAAGGCGACATTCCCATGCCCGTTCCTCCCGGGGATTCAGTGTCAGCTATCGACCGGTGGCTGCTCTCCCAGGCGGACCGTGGCGGGTCCGATGCCGATTCGGCACGCGCCCGCGCAGCCCAGGCCTACGGTGTGGCGCTTTCGCGAGCGGGCGAGCTCAAGGCGCTCGGGGATTCGATCGACCTCACCAGCGGCCCAGAACTGTCGGAACAACTGGATCTTGGCGTTCGCGCTCTGGCAACGGGGCTCAGTCGGGTGGTGTCGCTGATGCACCCGCGGCAAAACTCGCTCACGGCGTGGGATTCCCATTCCCTCAACGACCTTACCCAGAACGAGCTGTTCGAGTCCCTGTTCTCCGACCTCTCCACCCTCGTGGCGAAGCTCGCCACCACCACGGACTCCGATGGGAACGCCCTGGCCGACACGACAACCATCGTCGTGATGTCGGAAATGGGGCGCACGCCTACGCTCAACGCATCCGGCGGCAAGGACCATTGGCCGTACACCAGCGTCATGTACATCGGCGGCGGATTTACCGGGGACCGGGTGGTGGGCTCGTTCGACGACGAGCAATATGGAAATCCGGTGGATCTCATGACCGGTGAAGACAGCGCGGCGGGCAGCCTCCTGAGCGTAGACATCATGGGCGCCACCTTGCTCAGGATGGCCGATGTTGACCCGGCGGCGGAGGGCATCGACTCCGATGCCATCGCGGGCCTGCTCGCATGATCCCGGCGCTTTGGCTCGCCTGTGCAACCGAATCCCCCCCCGCGGTCTCCGACTTGAATTGTCTCGAGGAGCCGGTCGCGACCTGGGAAAATGTCGGCGCGGGCCTGATCCTCGAGAACTGTCAGTCGTGCCATGCCAGCGGCGCGGTGAATCGGTACGGTGCGCCGCAGTCCGTCGTTTTCGACACCGAGGCGCAAGTTCTGGCACTGCGCGACCGCGTGCTCATCGTGACCCATCCGGACACGCGCAGCATGCCGCCGGCCCTGGCGTTGTCCGACGCCGACCGCCACCTGCTTGAGGTGTGGCTGACGTGCTGGGAGTAGGGTGCGTCGGGCTCGCCCGCGATAGCCTCTGCCTGGTGCGAAGCTCCATCCTGACCCTGTGCCTTCTGCCCGCTTGTGCTCCCGATGCGGAACTCGCCCCCATCGACCCGGTGAGCGCCGTGAACCCGTTCATCGCCTCGGGCGGACCAGGCTTCCGCGTCGGCTCGGCAACGCCGGCCGCAACCGCTCCGTTCGGGCTAGTGAAGCTGGGACCGGACACCTCCAACGGGGGACTCGGTCTCGGCGCCTTTCATTGTGCTGGCTACTGGCATCCCGATACCTACATCGAGGGTTTTTCACACACCCACATGCATGGCGTCGGCGTGCCCGCCCTGGGCGATATCCTCGTCATGCCGGCGGATGGCTTGCAGGATTCTGTTCGCGGTCCCGAAGACTGGCGGCAAACGTTTTCGCACGATGAGGAATCGGCCAGTCCGGGTCGATACGACGTGCGCCTTGGAGATGGCATCGCGGTCACGGTCGCCGCTACGGCACATGTTGGGCATTCGCGGTTCGTTTTCCCGGAAGGGATGGAAGACCCAACCCTGGCGATCGACCTGGGCTATGTGGCCTATGGACAGAACCTCGGCTCACGGATCGAGGTGGATGTCGAAGCCGGCGTGATCTCGGGACACATGACCAACGACGACAGCTTCGACGGGTCGTTCCCCCTGTATTTCTATGCTGTGGTGGATACCGGCATCGTGAGCGCATCGGTGTGGTCAGAGGGAGAGGTGTTCGAGGGCGCCCCCGCCGATTCCACGGGGAGCGAGGTGGGAACCGTGCTCCACCTGGCGGGGCATGAGGCCCGACTTCGCCTGGCGGTGTCCCTCCTGGATGTCGAGGCCGCCAAAGCCAACCTGGACCTGGAACTTCCCGGCGACCAGGACGTGGAGGCGACCGCTGAGGAAACGCGGGACCTTTGGTCGCAGGAACTGGAAGGTTGGGCGATCGAAGGGGCAGATGACGACCACGCGGCGATTTTCTGGACCTCCGTCTACCACCTGCTTCAAATGCCTACGCAGTATTCAGATGCGGACGGGCGCTATGTGGGGTTCGACGGTCAGGTTCACCAGGCCGAGGGCTGGTCCTACCACAGCGACTTGTCCTTGTGGGACACCTATCGAACCGCTCACCCGGCGTTCGACCTTTTCTATCCGACCTACGCGGCCAGCTTCGCACAGTCTCTGGTCGCGATGCACGAACAGGGAGGCGCGTTCCCCAAGTGGCCAGTCGCACGCACGGATGGTGGCTCCATGATCGGGGCTCCGGCGGACATTGCCCTTGCAGATGCCATCGTGAAGCAGGTGCCAGGCTGGGATGTGGAGGGCGCGTGGCCGCGCTTGGTGGCGCAGGCGCGAGGGGAGGGCTCGATTCCCTACAACGCCCGTCCGGCCATTGCCGAACTGGAGGCGCTTGGCTTCATTCCCGCTGATGTTTTGGGTGGCAGCGTTGCGTGGCAGCTGGAGTTGGCGTGGGCCGATCAGGCGCTGGCGATGGCGGCGCAAACGATGGGAGATGCCGCGTCAGCGGCGCACTTTGCCTGGCGCGCCCGGCTGTACAAGAACTTGTACGACCCCGAGATGGGCTGGTTTCACGCTCGAAACTCGGACGGGTCCTTCGAGGAGGATCTCAACCCAATCGCGTGGGAGGATGAGTTTGTCGAGGGGAATGCCTGGCAATATCTTTGGCTCGCCCCGTGGGATCCCGCCGGCTTGGCGGAGCTCCTGGGTGGGGAGGCCGCGGCGCGGGAACGCCTGACCGCCTTCTTCGAGAACGCTGTTGCGGAAGGGCAAATCCTCGGACCGGGCGCCTATTACTGGCACGGAAATGAGCCCGATATCCACGCGCCGTGGTTGTTCGCGCTGTGGGGGGATTCCGCTGGGGCGGCCAAGTGGGTCGATTGGGTGCGGGAAACGCAGTACCACAACGACCCGGACGGGCTCGCTGGAAACGACGACGCGGGCACGCTCTCGGCCTGGTACCTGTTCGCCGCGGCGGGTTTCTACCCGATCGCGGGTACGAGGATTTATATCCTCGCGGAACCGGAATTCGACCGCGTGCAGATGCCTGTCGCGGGCGGCACCTTCGAGGTTCGCAAGGAAGGGGAGGGGACCACCTTGGAGGGCGTGGACATCAACGGAGTCACGTGGACGAAAGCGACCTTCGACCACGGCGAGCTGCGTGCCGGTGGCACGATGGTCTTCCGTTACCGCTGACGAGGTTCAGGCGCGCCGGCGCCGGAGCAGCAGCCCCGCTACGAGCAGGGCCGGCACGGCGGCGGAAGGTGCGCCGGTGTCGCAGCCGCAGCCGTCGCCGGTCTCAACCTTGTCGGGGTTGCCGCTGTCGCTGCCTCCGGGCGTGTCCGTGTCGCCGCCGGTTCCGGTATCGTCGCCTCCGAGGCCGCAGTCTTCGGGAATGATCTTGGTGGCGTCGAGGTCGTTGCAGTCGTCCCCCCCGGAGGCGGCGGCGTCGTGGCCATCGCCATCCTGGTCGTGGTCGCTGCCTCCCGAGCAGTCTTGGTCCACCCCGTCGTACCAGATCTCAGTTTCATCGGGGTTGATCGTTGCTTCGTTGTCGTCGCAGTCCGCCCCCCCCACGGCTGCCGCGTCGAATCCATCGCCGTCCACGTCGCTGTCGGTGGTGGTCGGGTCGCAATCGTTGTCCACCCCGTCGTAGGGCACTTCCGCAGCAGAAGGACTCACGCTGGCATCCAGGTCGGCGCAATCCTGCGCAGTCCCCCACCCATCGCCGTCCTGATCGTCGTCTTTGCCGTCACAGTCCTGGTCGATGCCATCGTACCAGACCTCGGTGGCGTCGGGATGCACGGCGGCGTCGGTGTCGTCGCAGTCGGTGCCCCCGGCCGCCGCGATGGTCGGGTAGCCATCTCCGTCCGCGTCCAGGTCGGCGCTGGTGAGGTCGGCACCGGAGCAGTCCTGATCGATCCCGTCGTCCACGACTTCGGTCGCGAAGGGGTGGATGGTCGCATCGGCATCTTCGCAGTCGATCTCGCTGGCGTAGCCATCGCCGTCGGCGTCGGTCAGCGTGCTTCCCGCGCCCCCGAAGGCTCCGATGTCGCTCACGCTGCCATCGGGATCGGCGAGCGCGGGGTCGCCGGCATCCGTCAACGGGCTGCCTGCGTTGGGCACGAGCACGTCGTTGGTGCAATCGCCATCCTGGGAATAGTCGTACAGATCGGGATCGACGAAGATATTCCCAGTAAACGTCGCGAGATCGGCGCTGCTCACATACCCGCTCGCGTCGTCTGTCGCGTTGTTGTACCAGCCGTTGTAGGTGAAGGTGGAACCTGTGGAGGAGTCGGCGTCGTCTGCGACCATCCCATCGCCATCCGCGGTCCAGGCCACGAGGTTGTTCGAGAATGCGCCATGAACGCTGTAAAGGTAGAGGCCACCTCCGTCTTTCGGTGCGTCGTTGCCGACTACGGTGTTGTTGGTGAACGCGAGCGTGTGTTCGGTGGAGAACGCCAGGCCGGCCCCGTAGGTCGCCGTGTTTTCCTGCACGATGTTGTTTTCCCAGGTGGCGCTCGCGCTGGTGGCGCTGGAATACACGCCGCCGCCCTCGTCGGCGGTGTTGCCGCAGATGGTGCTGTGAGTCACCGTGAGGTCGCCGTTGCCGTAAAGATAGAGACCTCCGCCGTAGTCGCGGGAGGCCGTGTTGCCACGGATTTCCATGCCATCCAGCGTGGCTTCGCCCTGGTAGTTGAGCATCATGCCGCCACCCGAGATGCCCGCGGTGTTGTTGATGAGCTGGGTGCCCACGAAGGAGCTGTCGCCATACGCGATTCCGTAGGCATCCTGGTAAATGCCGCCGCCATAGCTCTTGTCCGCCGTGTTGCCGGTGAAGGTGTCGTTGAGGCTATCCGTGTTCACCAGGTAGTAGGCGTAGAGTGCGCCGCCGTTTGAATAGGCGTAGTTGTCGGTGAAGGTGTTGCCTTCCAGATCCAGATCCACCTCGTAGTACCCGTAGATCGCACCCCCATTTCCGTGCAGCGCGGTGTTCGAGGTGAACGTGGAGTCGGTGATCGTGATCGGCTTGGCTTCGTAGTAGGTGTGGATCGCCCCGCCATCCGTGTACGCCTCGTTGCTTTCGAACGTGCAGGAATCTAGGCTGAGGCCGGTGTAATAGTACGGGTAGATCGCTCCACCTACGCCGGCGGAAGCAGTGTTGCTTGTGAACGACGTGTTGGTGAACGCGAGCTCCCCAAGGGTGTAGTAGCCGTAGACGGCGCCGCCGCCGCCGGCGGCCGTGTTGCTGGTGAAGCTGCTGTCCGAGATGTCGGTATCTGCGTAGTAGTAGGCGTAGATCGCACCGCCGTACCCGGACGAGGCCTCGTTGCTGTCGAACGTGGTGTTCGTGGCGAGCAGCGGCGAATAGGTCTGTTGAAGGTACACGGCGCCACCGTAGCTGCCGGTGTTCCCGGTGAAGGTCACGTCGTCGAGTTCGAGATCTGCGTAGTAGTAAGCGTAGATTGCACCGCCGTAGTAGCTGGCAGTGTTGGAGTCGAACGTGGTGTTGGTCACCTCCATCGTGCAGATGCTGCCGCAGTACAGCGCGCCGCCGTAGCCGAAGGACTGGTTTCCGGTGAACGAGGAGTTGGCGATGGTCGCATCGCTGCCTGACGAGACGTGCACAGTGCTGTAGCTGTCATTCACGTTGTCTTCGAAGGTACAGTCGTCGAAGGTGCCCGAAGAGTAGCTGTAGATGGTGGCGGCGGCACCGCTGTAGCCTTCGTTGCGTGCAAAGGTCACGCTGGTGGCGCTGAAGTCGGAGCTGCTCTCCACCCACACGGCGCCGTAGTAGCCCGAGGACGAGTAGATCTCGTCGTTGTCGCTGACCTCGCCTCCGCTCAGGGTCGCGATGGAGTTGGTGGAGATGAAAAGCGCACTTCCGCTGCCGTAGGTGGTCTCGTTGTTGGTGTAGTCGGTGTCGGTGCTGGTCAGGTCGCTGTAGTTGTAGATGTAGACCGCGCCGCCGTAGTATTCGTCGTTGGCATCCACCGAGCTGTCGGTGAGGGTGACGGTCGAGCGAGAGGCCGCGTAGATAGCACTGGCGTAATACGCCCAATTTCCAGTGAACGTCGTGTCCGAGATGTCGAGCGTGGAGCTGGTGACGTAGATCGCGCCGCCGACGTAGCCCGTGATCCCCGAAAACGTGCTTTCGGAAACGGTTACGGTGGCATCGGAAGCATTGAGGCCGGGGCCGTAATATCCGGTGGTGCCCAGGTCTTCTACGGTCACATCGCGGAGCAGGAGCTCTGAGCTCGCGACGTACACTCCGCCTGCTCCCGCATTCCGGATGGTGAACCCCTGGAAGGCGGTGCCGCTGCCTTCGCCCGAGTTGGCCGTGACGGCCCAGGTGGCGGCCCCCCCTGCGTCCAGGGTCGTCGAGCCTGAGCCGCCACGCGAGAAGATATAGACGCTTTTACCAGCGAAATCGATCGATTCGTAGTACGAGCCGTTCGCCACGCGGATGTAGTCGCCATCGGAAGAGGCATCGATGGCCGACTGGATGGTGGTGTAGGTGACCGTGCCCGAGTCGTCGACTTCCAGGGTGGCTGCGTGGGCTTGGGTGGCTGCGAGGAGGCCGAGGGAGAGAAGCAGGGAGCGAGTGAGCATGGCGGGGATTGTGCGCCGGTCGGGGCCGGTTTGCAATGGGCAGCTTCACTGCACCGTGGCGATGCACGCCTGCAACGCAACGGCCACCACTTCGTGGCCGCGAACGCTGAGGTGGCCATCGAAGGGGAGATACGGCTTTTCCCCGGCTTTGACGGCATCTCGGAGGACAGGAAGCATGTCGCACACATGCAGGCCCGCCGCCTGCGCCGCCACGACCGCCGTGCGCTGCGCGGAGTCCAGGTCAGGCGTTGCCTTCAGGCCCACGGAGCGGAAGGTCGCCTGTGCCGTCTCCTCGTCCATCACGAAGGTCGGCGGCATGACGGCCACCACTCCCCGCGCGCCAACGGCGTTCGTCGCGGCCTTGAAAAACCGGAACGCTTCCTCCGTCTTCTCTTTGTCCTTCCCAGCCTTTGCCTGACCTTCGGCGGTGAAGAGGCCTAGCTCGTCTCGAAACCGCCGGGCGTTCGGGTCCATCCCCGTTCGGGCCTGCTTGGTTTCCTTCCAAACCCACCAGTGGGCGACGAGAACACTGTAGTTTCGCAGCCGTTCCAACTGCCTCTCGTGCCAGCTCGGCACTCGCATCGGAAAGGCCATTACGGGAATGGCATACTCGGGGGCTCCCGGCTCTCCCGGACCCAAACCAGGGTTGTCAAGAGTGTGAGTGACGGTCTGGCGATTGTCGAAAAAGTCGTTCCCCGTGAAAAAGCTGGCGATGACCACCTCGGGGGGGAAGTGGCGACCCAACTGAACCGTGCGCAGGGCTTCCTTCCAGGTGGAATACCCGTCGACCCCCGCGTTCAGCACTTGGACGCCTTCCGCCTCAGCGAGTCGGGCCGAAAAGGTCTGGTTGTCCTTCACTTGCAAGGCGATCGTGAAGGAATCTCCGACCGTGATCCAGGTTCTCTCTCCGCTTCTGGGGACAGCCCCCCGAGTTCCCCACGCGCTAAACGTGGGCCGCACCGAGTAGCCGAAGGATTGGATCGTGCCGCTGAAACGCGGGTTGGGGTAGGTCATCACCCCGTTCTGGACGTAGATGTCCTTGGGGTAGCGCATCGGGCCCATGAAAACGAGGTCGGAGCCGCGGGAGAAGGCGCCGAGTCGCCCAATTCCCTCTGCCACGAGGAGCGCAACCACCAGTCCTCCCAGGACCAGCGCCAGCCGTCGGCCGACCTTGCCGACTCTACCGGGCTGATTCAAACGGACTTCTCGAGGCGCTCCGCTTCGGTCTTGCACCAGAACTGCACGAGGCCGTAGAAGTGCTCGGTAAACTCTTCCACTTCGTGCTTGGGGAACAACATCGCCACCTTTTCCCTCGTGATCTCCTTCGCCCGTTCGGTGCGGAAGAACGCGATGCACACCTCGTCGAGGTTCTTGAGGTGGGTGCGCCGGAACTCCTCGAAGCGCTCGGCCTCGAAATAGTCGCGGGCGAGCGCGTCGTAGCGCGCGAGCTTCTCCTCGAAGGGCAGCTCGGTCTGGTCAGCGATGTCGAAGTAAGGCTGCCAGTTTGGGTTGATCCTCGGCTTCCTTCGCGTGTAGGCGGCGAACAGCGACCAGGCCACCAGCGAGCGCACGGTCCACGGGAAGTGGTAGTGCAGGGAGGTGACCTGACTATCTGGGCAGGCGTTCGCAAAGTCGATCGGGTGAAACACTCCGTTGGAGCGCAGGGCTTCGCACGAGTTGTAGTCCCAGCAGAAGAACGCGTTGATGACGCGCGCGTAGCGTTGCATGGTCTGCCAACCGGCGGAGTCCATGAAGTTGAAGTCCACCACATAGCGGGCGTGCAGCGGTGCCGCCGGGTCGTACTTGATGCAGTTCACCTGCGGACCGATGCCGATGGCGCGAACGAAAAGATCCCAGTTGTCGACAGCCTTCTGCACATGCATGACCTGCGTGGCCGACTCGTCGTAGCTTTTGTGCATCCCCTTCAAATCATCGACCTTGTTTACGCCGCGCCACGCGCCCCCGTCGTAGGGCTTCATGAACGAGGGATAGCCGACGTCGTTTCCCACCGATTCCAGGGAGAAAAGCTTGTTGTACCTGCGAACGGTCGTGTTGGTGTCCGGCTCGTCGGGGTATTGCTTCGGCGGTAGCATCCAGGTGCTTGGGATGGGGAAGCCCAGGCGCATCATCGCCACATAGGTCGTGTGCTTTTCGGCGGACTGGATCATCCACGGGTTGTTCAGTACATAGGTGCCGTCGAGCGCGATCTTCTTCACCCATTCGCGTGTCGTCGGAAACCAGTGGGTGATCCGGTCGAGCACGAGGTCATACTTCTTGGGGGCCGCCAGGTCGAAGGGTTCGACACGAACGCGCTCCACCGCGAAATCGACGGTGTCGGCGCCCAAAGGCAGCGACAGATTCAGCGTTCGGACGATCTCCTCGTAGCAGGCGGGCCAACAGTGGTCCGCGCCGAGGGACAGGCCGATCCTACGCGTCTGAGACATGGGTCGCTCCGAGTTCGGTCGGCTATCATGCGGGGCCCGCGCTGTGCTACCTTGCGGCGTGCCGCGGCGGACCCTCACCGACGCCCTCGAACCGTTCGCAGCGGCAGCGTTCGGGGTGGGCATGCTCGCGTTCGTCGTGGCCTCCGTGCGGGTCACCGGCTTCGCCGTTTCAACGTCGGACTTTCAGGACTACTGCTTCGCTGTGCTGTCTTTCGGCGACGGCCGATGGGACCTCTGGCCCTCGCAGCGCAGCGTTTTGGCGGGTGCCCTCCCGGGGGTGCTCGCCCTGAAGTGGGGCATCCTTCCTGCGTTGGTCCATGCGGCGCTGATCTCGGCCGTTGGCTGGGTGCTCGCGATCTTCCTGTGGACGCGAGCCCTCGCCGGGCGGCGAGCGGCGTGGCTGGCCGTGGCCTGGCTCCCCTGCTTCGGCCCGCTCGTTGTGCTCACGCGAACGGTCAGCTTCTACCCGGAAGTAGTGTTTTTCCACGCTGCGGCAGCCGCCGCCGTCGCGGGCTCGCTCGCTCGTGGCACGGTCGGCTGGCTGGTTGCGGCGCCGGTCGCCCTCTACTTCCTCCCCCTCGCCGATCTGCGCAGTGTGCTACTTTTGCTCGGTTTGCTTCCGGTTGCGGTGGTCGCGGGGGCCATCGGCAAGGTGTCGTTCCGGGGTCGGGTCGTGGCCGCGCTCGCACCGGTCGCTGCGACGGTCGCCGCCTGGCTTACGGGGGCCTGGAGCTATCCGGCCAGCGCGGCTTCCTTGCAGGCCGCAGTCTACCGCTATGCGCTCGATGCCTCGCGACTCACGGGGGTGCCCTGGTCGCCGCCCGATGGGGAGGCGGGCTGGGGTTTTCGTTGGGCACAGGGCTCGCCGACCGCGCTTCTGGATGCGCTGCGCTACCTCCGGGGGGTCGATGCTTCACGCCCGACTGCGCTTTCCGACCGTACGCTTCTCCAGCCCGGCAGCCATGAAGTGCTGGTGATGGCGCCTTGGATCGGTGCGGCCGCGCTGGTGGCCGTAGCCGTGCTGTGGCGGCGCAAGCGGGCGCTGGCGGCGCTCCTGCTCACCGGCATCCCTTTTCTGCTCGTGCTGCGCAGTACCATGATGACCCTCCCCCATCCGCGGCAGCTCGCCATGGGGTGCCTGGTGCTCCCGGTGGTGCTGGGCGTGGCCTCGGCCGGGGTGCTTTTTGCAGTGGATGCCCTGCTTCGCCGCTTTCGCCCAGCGCAGTGGCGGGCACCCTATCTAATGGCGGCGCTCGCGGTGGCGGGGGTGTCCCTGGGCTTGGCGGGGTTCCCTGCGACTGCCCTCGGCCCGACCCAGGCGTGGCGCGGCATCACCATTGCCGACGATGAGCCGAACCGTTCGTTGGCCATCTTGCACGGGCTGGCCCCCCCGGACCCGGGTCGCATGTGCGTCGGTGCTCTGCGACAGGATGTCGCGGCCGGTCATTCCGTGGAGATCCCCTGGTTCGCGCCTGCGATCACGGTCGAGGCCGCGAAGCGCAGGTAGCGATGCTCAGCCGGCGACTTGTTCAACCACGCTCACCGTCACCTTCCGGCCAACGGCCCGGTTCGCGGCTCCCCCGCGCTGCTGGTGATTGATGACGCCGAGGCCATGCCCGCGGAGCACCTCGACGTCCCTCGTCGACTCACCACCTACTCATTGGCTGGTCATCGTCGACATCGATGGCGCGACGGCCTGAACGATCTCGCGATCGGTCTGATCACCGAAACTGCAGATTCCATTCGGTACTGCGTGGGCGTCTTCTCCGGCGGAGTGCCCTCAGGGGACCTCTCCGCAATGCCAACTGTCGAAGTGTGTGCGGCCACCGAGGAGTGGGCCGTGGTGGACCAGTGGCAAGACGACGTCGATGGCGACCAAGTGCGGTCCGCCACCCCTCACAACCGCACCCCCACCTCCATCCGGCCCACCGAGATCTCCGTAAACCACCGGCTGACACCGTTTCCTGCGGTGCGCCTGGTTCCAGTCTCCACCCCAGACCCGTGGCATGAAGCCGGAGCTGCCACCAGCTACCGTGATCCGAATCGAGGTGTCGGACATCGGGGAGGGTGAGCGCGCTTGGCGATGCTACTCGTAGTACATCCACAGGGGGCCGGGGAACAGCCAGGTGAGCGCCTCCCGCAAGCGGTCGCGCCAGTTGATCCAGTTGTGACCGTCGGGCGCCTCGGTGAACTTGGCCTGGTCGGCACAACGCTGGAAAATCGGAAAGAGGCTGCGGTTGTAGTAGATCAGCGATTCGAACGTGCCGCAGCTCTGGTAGACCTGCGCGTCCAACTTCGGGGGGTTTGCCCTGAACTCATTCACGAACTTCACGATCGGGTCCCACAGCGGTCCGCGCTCATGTTCCCCGATGTCGGTGAACGCGAAGCTGCCGCTCTCCAGGATCAGGCGGCCCCAGGTGCCGGGGTGTTGCACTGCCGCGAACAGGGTCGAAACGCCTCCAAAGGAGGCTCCCATCAACCCGTGGAACTCCGGACCTTCCAGCACCGGGAATCGTTCGTGGAGGTGCGGCAGCAGCTCGGTAGCGAGGAAGTCGGCCTGCTTGGGGTTTGCCGCGTACTCCCAGTTGCGTTGTACGCCGTCCGTGAACGCGACCAGGAGCGGTGCCACCTCGTGGCGATGGATGAGGTTGTCGAGGCAGGCGCGCATCTCAGCAAAGTGGAGAAAGTCCTTTCCATCCTGCACGATCAAGAGGGGGTACCGCTTACCGGGGCGAGCCCCGTAGGGGACGTACATCTGGTAGGGCCGCTCGGCACCGTAGGAGGGCGAATGCACGCTCCCGTCGACGAGGTCGCCTCGCCTCGCAAAGGGGTCGGGTTGGGTCCATTCCGGTTCGACGTAGGAGGAGGCCGGGCAGACCGAGTTGCTTCCAAAGGGGTCGTGGGCGCGGCGCGGGTTTCGGGGATCGGCCGACCAACGCCCCTTTCCGCCTCGCACGACCTCGAACTTGT
>CAMBIK010000117.1 GCA_945867435.1 Klebsiella pneumoniae | reverse complement strand
TCTCACCCGCACCGAAGAGAGCGCCGCCATCCGAATCTGCGGCATTTCCGCTGAAGATGCTGGCTTCAAGCTGTACTTCAGCGCTGCCAGCCATCGCGATACCGCCGCCGCTCTCACCCGCCTGGTTGTCCGTAAAGGTGCCGTCGATGTCGAGGAACGTGGCTCGGGTCGCCACCATGGCCCCCCCGCCCGAGTCGGCGCTGTTGGAGGCAAAGACGCAAGCCTCACACTCGACTTCCGCTCCGTCGCTCACATACAGGCCGCCCCCGTAGGTGTCGGCCACGTTGTCCTCGAAGCGCACATTGCTGAAGAGGGCCGTGGCGGCGTTCTCCAAGAAGATGGCGCCGCCGCTGTAGGCGGTGTTCGACGAAAAGGTGCTGTCGTCGACCTGGGCGATGGACCCATCCCCGAGCCAAATCGCGCCGCCCGCGTACCCGCTGGACCGGCCGCTCGCCTCGGCCCCCGAGATGCTGGAATCGGCGAGCGTGAGCGCGCCGTGACCCGTCACATAAAAACCCACGCCCGAGGTGTTGCGGCCCGTGGGTGTGTCGAGAAACAAATCCGAGGCGGAGAATTCGGCACCGTCGAGGTAGGCGAAGCCGCCATCGCCGCTGGAATAGGACCCGGAGGCGATCACGTCGATGAACAGGAGGGTGCTCCCGTCGTCGGCGTAGATGGCCCCCCCGTTTGCCGCCGTTCCGCCCGTGAACTCTACGGCCGAGCCCGTGACCACGCTGCCGCCGGTCAAGTACAGGTGGCCGCCATAGGCCGCGGTCGACCCGGTGAACGTGACGTCGGTAAGCTCCAGCTCCGCACCGTCGGCGTAGATGCCGCCGCCGCGTGCGGTGCTGCTGCCCCCCCCATCGATCGTGACCCCGGTCAGGTTAAGTTCGCCGCGTTCGAGGCGAATCCCTGTCCCACCCGCCGGCGCGATCGTAAGGTCTTCGAGGGCGGCCACCCGGCTGCTCGACATCGTGACCACATCTTCCGTTGTGCCCGGCGAAAGGAGGGTGGCCCCCGCGCCATCGCCGCGCACTGTGATCGCGAGATTTCCAAAGTCGATCGCCTCGGTCCATGTGCCGGCGGGGATGTGAACGACATCGCCATCGCTGGCCGCGTTGATCGCGTCCTGGATGGTCGCGAAGTCAATCCCGACCTCAAGGGTCGCGGCGCTCGCGGCGCGCGTCAGCCATACGAGAATCATGCGGGCCTCTCGGAGCGCCTTCGCAGAGCGCCAAGCAGTGAGAGCACGCCCCCTATCAGTGCGGCCGTTCCAGCGCTCCTGGCGGTCTGGCAGCCGCAGCCTCCGGGCTCGCCCATGGACTCTCCAGCGTTGTACCCAAGCACCACGCCGGTGTCGGCCGTGTCGGGCTCTGCGGTATCTCCGGAGTCCTCGCCGGCGGTGTCCCCGGTGTCGCCCGTGTCCCCGGTGTCGCCCGTGTCCCCGCCCAACGCATCGAAGGTCAGCGTCGCCTCGTCGATCTCCACCTGGCCGTCGGCGCGGATGGCGATGGCCTGGTAGGTTGTAAGAGCGCAAGTGAACACCGTGCCGTCGTTCCAGGTCGCGGTGGTAAGGGCGCCATCCCAAGTGACCGCGACGCTCCCCCATGTGCCGGGAGAAGGGGTGGTGGCCACCCGACCAATCCCGCGCGAGCCGCCGTTCAAGGCGTCAACAAAGAGCGTCAGATCGTCCCCGCTCCGCACCATCGCGGCCGTGCCGAACCCGCCATCCGACCAGTCCGTGTCGAGCAGGGAGAGCAAAGGGAGCAGGTCATTGGAGGCATCGGTGAACAGCGGGTCGCTACCCCCACTAGCGAATCCTACGCTATCCAGCAGGGTATACACCCCTTCAAGCCCGAAGACGTCGTCGAGGACGTCGAGACCGGCAAGGCGGTTGTCGTCGCTGGTAAGCTGGGACTCCCTGGTGAAGGTGATCCCATCCAGGCTGGTGGCCGATCCCGTGGCACCCGTGCTGGGCACGCCGTAATACATTCGCCAACCTCCTGAATTCCGGACAACGCTGGGATGGCCGATCCCGGTGACATCGAAGCCGGTGCCCGGAGAGAGGGCGAGCGTGGGGAAGCCAAACGTGGCGCCATCGCTGGTGCTGGTGCGGTAAATCGACCCATTCTGAGTGTAGTAGACCACCAGCTCGGCGCCATCCGCCGTGAGCGAGGCCTGGCTGGCGCCGGCTAGCGCCACCGCCGGGCTGCGCGTCCAGGTCGCAAGGTCGGTCGAAGTCGCGGCTTCAAGCTGAGTGATCCCGAGCGCGCTCGTCGCCGTATAGACCATCCACCAGGCCCCAGCGAACGAGGCCACATCGGGGTCGCTCAAGCCCCCAGCATCGGCCGAAGACGACCCCGGCGAAAGCACCAGGGCGGGGTCGGGCACGGGCACCAGCTCCTCAACGCCGAACGGAGTCGTGATCCCGTTGAAGCTCACCACGCCGGTGCCGGTGTAATCGCCCTTGAGGATACACTCGGGGCTTAGCTCCACCGTGAAAGAGTTCCCGCCGGCCAGGCGCATCCGGGCGTTGAAGGTGAAGCTCTCCACCTCGCCGACGTCCAGAGTCGCGCTTTCGTCCACCAGGACAAGGGACCCGTTGGCGACCGTGCCGCCGTTCCAATCCCCCGCATCGGTGGCAAAGGAGGCCGCGGAGGTTTCAGCAAGAGCAGCGGCAGCCAGAAGGAGCATCGGCTGGCCATCGGACAGCGACGCCAAAACTTGAGCGTGCGCGGCAACGACTACGCGGGCGGACCCCGTGGCCGCCAACGAAAGCGACCGCGAGTGAGCCGCACATAGCCGAGGACCGTCGCCGAAAAGACCAGTTCAACGAGATAGGGAGCCATGGCCTCGCGGCTGAACATGTTTGCCAGAAAGCCGGGCTCGTGGATCTTGAACGGGAGGAAGATCGGGTAGGGCGAGATCGATTTTGCGGCGGAGATCGGCCATGCGAGGGGAACCCCGAACGCGGACGAGGCCCCGGGCGTACCGAGCTCCCAATCGAGCAGCGGGTGGCTGAGCCCAGCGAGGGTGGTCCAAAGGAGGGGGGCGCCGCGCAGACCCAGCAGGAGGGCGAGCCCGAATCCGAGCCCGCCCGCGCCCACTAAAGAGTGCGTGGGGCCGTGATGCCAGGCGATGCCTCCCGGCAGCAGCGCGGCGGCGAGGAGGTCGATGTCCGGCAAAACGCTGGCCACGAGCGCCGCCCCGACCGCGCGCCTGCCGCGCAGCGGGGAACCGTCGCGGGCGGCGATGGCGGCCGAAACGGCTACCGTGAAGTGGACCAGCGGCGAAGGCATCGGCTCCCTATCGAACGCCTTAGGGCGCCCCGCCAGGGCCGGCGAGGGTACCGAGTCGGGCCATGTCCGCGGTGACTTCGAGCCGGCCATCCCGCACGGTCATCGCTTGGATCGCCGAGAACAAAGCATCCAACTCAGGGGCCTCCGCCTTCTGCTTCGCGAGGGTCTGGTTCGCATCGTTCGCGAGATCGTTCCCTACCGTGTACTGGCCGATGTCCCAGTCGGAAACCACCAGTTCGGGGATAAAGAGATGGGTGAACCATCCATCCTTGATCTCGAAGGACGAAGCGAGATGGAGGTTCACATACCTCTCCACCCCAGGCTCCAGGCGCACCGTGAAGTCCACCGTGAGCTGGTCGCCCGCCATCGCGACATGGGCGCGCGCGTCTTCTTCGGCGGATAGCAGCACGTTGAGTTCGGCCGCGCTGATGGAGGTGGCGCCGGTCGCTGTCAGCTCGCTGACGATTCGTTCCTGGACAGCCTGCTGTTGAGCCGGATCGTAGGGGGTGGCCGGCATGTCGAGCGGCGCATCGGTGGTGACCGCCCAAACCGCGATGTCCTTCCAGAAATACAAGCCCAGGGAACCGCAGCAGCAGCAGCCGACGAAGCTGAGGCCCAGCAACACCGCACACCCGAGCAGCCACTTTCGCAAACCGGAGGACTCAGCCATCTGCACGGCTAACGCGCCATGGCGAACCCTTCCATCCCCGGCATAGCAGCACCTGTGCGCTGGACCCTCGCTGCTTTCGCTCTCGCCCTCGTCGGTGCGCTCCTTGCGATCGGGCCTGTCGCGCTGTCGCCGACCGACACGATCGTGTGCGGTTGGGTTCACCCGGACTGCTTAGGAAATCACTGGCTGCTCAACTGGGTTGCCGAGCAGATCATCAAGGGCCAAAGCCTCGTCCATAACGATCGCTACTACTGGCCGATTGGCGATGCTCCGTGGATCGCGGGGAACGGAAGCGACGGCTTCCTGTACCTGCCGTGGCACGTGCTTTTGGGGTGGCCCGCCGCTTCGACCGCGCACACCCTGACCCTCCTGACCCTCAACGGGTTGGGGGCCTACGCCCTTGCGCGGGCTGCGGGCGGGTCCCGCGCCGGCAGCCTCGCCGCCGCCCCGACCGGCGCGATGATGGGGTACGCACTGCACGAAGTGGGTGCCGGGCGCTTTTCGCAGGCCAACTTTGGATTTTTAGCGTTCTTCCTGGCAAGCTGGCTCGGGCTCCTCGCCCGACCCTCGATCGGACGCGCGCTCGGAAGTGCGGCCCTCCTCGCAACCACTTCCGTCTTGTACTGGTACTACGGTTTTTTTGCCGTACTGGCGGGCGCCGTGCTGCTCCTCGCACAGGGGCGGGGGCTGCGAAGTTGGCCGCTTTGGCGCTCGCTGCTGGCCTTCTCCCTCGCCTATCTGGCCGCCATCGCCCCCTTTCTGATGGTGTTTGCTGCCCATTGGGGCGACATCCCCGGGACCGCCGAAACGACCTTGTTCCCGCACCCGGAGACCCTCGGCGACAGCTGTTGGCCCTGGTCGAGCACGGGGTTCTTCGAGCCCGACACGGTGCCCTTCCTTGTTTCAGGTGGTCGCCACGCCGGGCGCATCTTGCCGTTCTCAACCGCAATCCTCGGCTTTGTCGCCTTGTGGCGGGTGCGTGACCGCATGGGGTGGAGCCTGGCCGCCGTGGCCCTATTGATGGCACTCCTGATGGCGGGTCCGTTGTTCCCCCACGGCCCCTACGAGCAGATCTACGGCCTCGCCAGCCCGCTCCGACGCTTCTGGTGGCCCTACCGGCATGTCGTGGTGTTGAACCTGGTGTGGATCGCGCTGGCCGCCCGAGCGTTCGGGCCGAATCCCGGTCGTCGCGCCACGGTCGCGGCCGTCGCGCTCGCCCTTTCCATCCCCGTACAGCTGCGCTTGGGCGGCGCGCCCTTCCCCGTGCCGTTCTCGACCGTCGTGTCCCCGGTGCCTTTCTACCAGGATGTCGGCAAGCTTCCCGGCACCGTGCTGATCGAACCGCCGCTCACGCCCGACCTCCAGGCAAGCCAGGCCCCGCTGATCTACAGCCTCGACCACGGCAAGGCGCTGGTGGGCGGGCACGCGCTGTGGGTGGACCGCGTACGCCCCCCGGCCTGGGACGCTTTCGTGGACGCCAACAGCTTCCTCGCGGCCTGTCGCCGCCTTGAACGCGGGGAGATCGCGGACGGCGTTTTCCGTTTCGAAGCCGCCGACCTGCAATCCCTCCTCGACCGCGACGTGCGCACCTTCGCCCTGAATCGCGAGTATTTTCCCGCGCGACTGCCCGAAGTGGTCACCGGGTACGTCTCCGTGCTCACCGCGTTGTTCGGCGAACCCGCCGTAAGGGGCACGCGGGCCCAGGCGTGGGACCTGGGGGGGTGGAACGGAGCCACGGAAGCCACGTTCTCTGCATTTGAATGGCCGAAGGAACTGATTCGGGGCGGCCCCGTGCTGCCGATGCAGACCGTGCGGTCGCCCTCGCTGGGGTTCGCCATGCCGCCCCCCCCGCGCCGCGAGGGGGCGGGCAAGGGCGGTCGGTGATAGCGCTCGCAGCCCCTCGGAGTCAGCATGCGCGCGTGGTCGAGCCAGGACAGTGTCGAACTGTACAATGTCCGCAACTGGGGTCGTGACTTCTTCAGGATCAACGACCGAGGGAACATCGAGGTCACCCCTAGCGGGCCGCGCGGGGAGAGCATTGATCTGAAGCAGCTCGTGGACGACCTCGTCAGCCGCGACCTGCAGCCCCCCCTGCTCATCCGCTTCACCGACATCCTCGAACACCGGGTACGGACCCTGGCCGGCGCCTTCAAAAGCGCGATGAAGGAGTACGAATACCAGGGGAGCTACCGGGGTGTCTTCCCGATCAAGGTGAACCAGCAGCGGCACCTCGTGGAACACTACGTGAAGGTGGCCGAAGGCTTCCACATGGGGCTCGAATGCGGGTCGAAACCTGAGCTTTTGATTGTGCTCGCCCTCTTGGACGACCCGCAGGCCCTGATCCTGTGCAACGGCTACAAAGATGGCGAGTTCATCGAAACGGCGCTGATGGCCAAGCGCCTTGGGCGCAACCCGATCATCGTGATCGAGAAGTTCTCCGAGTTCAAGCTCGTGTGCGATGTGGCCGACCGCGTTGGCGTGGTGCCGGTCATCGGAATGCGGGCCAAGCTGGCCTCGAAAGGGGCGGGCCGCTGGGAAGGCAGCGCCGGGGACCGGGCCAAGTTTGGCTTGACCGTGGGCGAGATGGTCGAGGGCGTGAAGTACCTCACGGAGCGGGGTCGGCTCGACAGCATGCAGCTCCTTCACTTCCACATCGGCTCGCAGGTGAGCGCGATCCGCAGCGTGAAGAGCGCGCTGCGCGAAGCGGCGAGGCTGTACACGGGGCTGGTGAAGCTTGGGGCCCCCATGAAGTTCTTCGACGTCGGCGGCGGGCTTGGCGTGGACTACGACGGCAGCCGCAGCAACTTCGAGTCGAGCGTGAACTACACCATCGATGAATACGCGGCCGACGTGGTCGCCGCCGTTCAAGCCGCCTGCGACGAGGCAGACATCACCCATCCGACCCTCATCACCGAGTCGGGGCGCGCGATGGCGGCCCATCACAGCGTGCTGGTGTTCAACGTCCTGGGCGTGACCGAGTTTCCAACGGCCGAACACATCGAGCCGGTCACGGAGCATGACCCCGAGTCGCTCCTGGAGCTTCACGAGATCTGTCAGGGGGTCACGCGGAAGACCTACCAAGAGGCCTACCACGACGCCCTTGCGGCAAAAGAGGAGGTACTGACCCTGTTCAACGTCGGCAATCTCGATCTGGTGCAGCGAGCCCGCGCCGAAAAGCTGTTCTGGCAGGCGAGCCAGAAAATCCTCCATGTGGCCCGCCAGCAGTCCTACGTTCCGGACGAGTTGGAGGGCCTGGAAAAGGCGCTGGCCGACACCTACTTCTGCAACTTCTCCGTTTTTCAGTCCGCACCCGACTCCTGGGCAGTCGACCAGCTTTTTCCGGTGATGCCGATTCACCGGCTCAACGAAGAGCCGAGCCGGAAGGCGATCCTCGCCGACATCACCTGCGACAGCGATGGCAAGATCGACAAGTTTATCGACCTGCGCGACGTGAAAGATGTGCTGGAGCTGCACCCCTTCCGCGAAGGCGAACCCTACTACCTGGCCCTGTTCCTGGTGGGCGCCTACCAAGAGATTCTTGGCGATTTACATAACTTGTTCGGCGACACAAACGCCGTGCATGTCTCCCTCGATGACGACGGTGGCTACAGCATCGACCATGTGATCGAGGGCGACACGGTGACCGAAGTGCTCTCGTACGTTCAGTTCTCCAAGGCCGACCTGGTGCGCCGCGTGCGCCGGGCCACGGAGCGGGCGATGAAGGAAGGCCGGATGACCGTGGCTGAAGCTGCCAAAATGGTCAACGCCTACCAGTCCGGTTTGGACGGCTACACCTACCTCGAGGAATGACCCATGTCTTTTGCCCCCTCCCTGACCTGGGATCTCGATGTGATCCTGGAAGGCGGTCCCGGCGGTCCGGCGTTCGAGGAGGAATACGCGTCCCTTGAGGCCGACCTTCGCGTGCTCGCGTCCCGCTCAGCCGCGCTCGCCCCCGTTCCCGATTCAGCCGTCTTCGCCGGCCTGCTCCTGGATCTTGAGCGCATTTCCCCCCGTATCGACACCCTGTTCTCGTTCACCGGCTGCCACGCCGCCGCCGACAGCCAAGGGGATGCCCCGATCCGGGCAGAAGCGAGGATGTCGGCCCTCGCAGGGCTCTCTGCGCAAACCTGGGTTCCTGCCAAAGACCGCATCGGCTCCATGCCGCAAGTTGCCTTCGATGCGCTAGTGGCCGAACCCAGCCTCGCGCACATGCGAAACCTGCTGCTGACCGACCGTGCCCAGGGCCGTTTGCGCCTCTCCGAGAAGGAAGAATCCCTGTTGGCCGCCCTCGCGCAAGACGGCATCTCGGCTTGGGGACAGCTCTACGACATCGAGGCCGGCTCGCTGTCGGTGACTCTCGACCGCGGCAACGGTCCAGAGACCCTCTCGGCCGGGCAGGCGGCGCAGCTGTACTGGGATGCGGACCGTGCGGTGCGGCAAGCCGCGTTCGTCGCGGTGCGGGCGGGCTGGTCCACGATCGCGCGCCGCTGCGCCATGGCCCTGGACCACATCACCGGCACCCGGCTCACGCTAAACGATCGCCGCGGTTTGGACGAGCTAGACGAACCCCTGGTTCAAGCTCGCATCGCTCGCCCAACGCTCATGGCGATCATCGAGGCCTGCCGGGAAGCCCGGCCGATGATGAAGCGCTACCTGCGCGCCAAAGCCCGGGCGATGAAGCTGCCGAAGCTGGAGTGGCACGACGTGTACGCGCCGCTCGGAGAGGAAGGCCCGGGCGCCACCTACGCCGACGCGCAGGACGTGATCGTACGTCAATTCGGAGAGTTCGCTCCGGGAATGGCCGAATTCGCCGAGCGGGCGCTGAAGAATCGTTGGGTGGAAGTGGAAGACCGGCCCGGGAAGCGCGCGGGCGGCTTCTGTACGGATGTGCCGACGCGCCACGAAACGCGCATCTTCATGACCTGGTGCGCCAACGACAAGGCCGCCGGCACCCTGGCCCACGAGCTCGGGCACGCCTTCCATGCGGAAGTGCTCTTCGGGAATCCGGTGGCGCAACGCCGCTTGCCGATGACCCTGGCCGAGACCGCCTCGACCTTCGCAGAGGCGCTGGTGCGCGAAGCGACCCGCGCCCTGGCCACGACGCCCGGCGCACGGCTGCGCATCCTCGACAACTCGCTGCAAGACGCCGCCGCCTTTTTGTGCAATGTGGCGGCCCGGTTCGAGCTGGAGCGCGAGCTGTACGCGATGCGCCGCAAGGGCCCGTTGGAGGCCGATGCCCTCTCCGCAGCCACCCGGCGCATCTTCACGGAGTGGTTCGGCGATGAACTGGAAGGCGTAGACGACCTGTTCTGGGCTCACAAGCTGCACTTCTACATTCCAGGCCTGGCCTTCTACAACTACCCCTACATCTTCGGCTACCTCTTCGCGAACCTCGTGTACGAGGCCTTCCGCCCGCAGGGCGCGGGAGCAGAGGCCGCCTATCGGCGCCTGTTGGCGCGAACGGGGGATGACGACGCCGAGACCATCGCCCGTGAGGAACTGGGGTTGGACCTCGGGGATGTGGCCACCTGGCGGCGAGCGATGGCCGGGGTGGCCCGCGATGTCGAGGCGTTCGAGCGCGAAGTGGATGCGCTCGGGGCCGGTCAGCTTCCGGCGTAAGCGGCTAGCCGCCGCCGCATCACGGCGATGGCCTCCTCGCTCTTGTCCACCAGCACGACATCGCGACCCCACTTGGCGGCCGCCTCGCCAAACGTGCCGCTTCCAGCGAAGAAATCGAGGAGGCGGTCTCCGGGGTTCGAGTGGACGCGCACGATGCGCTCCAGGATCGCCAACGGCTTCTGCGTGGGGTAGCCGGTGCGCTCCTTGCCGGTCGGGCTCACGATGGTTTGCCACCAGCAGTCGGTGGGGGTCTTGCCACGAGCGGCCTTCTCCGGGCCGACCAACCCAGGCGCCATGTAGGGAATCCGGTCGATGTCGTCGAACCGAAAGGTGTAGTGCTTCGGGTCCTTGGCGTACCAGAGGAGGTTGTCGTGCTTCGGCGACCAGCGGCGGCGTGAACGGGCCCCGTAGTCGTAGGCCCAGACGATCTCGTTGATGAACGAAGTCCGGCCGAAGATCTGGTCCAAGAGCACCTTGGCATAGTGAGCCTCCCGGTAATCGAGGTGCAAAAAGAAGCTCCCGTGCGGCCGCAGCAGGCGATGAGCCTCCACGAGTCGGGGCTCCAGGAAGGCAAGGTAGTCGCTGAAGCTGTCCCCAAACGAGGTCGTGCCGAGCTTGAGCGTGCGGTAGCGCTTGCCCGCGAAGCCAACACGATCCCCGGCGTCATCGCGAACCGTCTTGATGCGGGTGCGGGCCTGCGCCTTCCCCGTGTTGAACGGAGGATCGATGTAGATCAGGTCGAACGACGCGTCGGCGAAGGTGGGGAGCACCGACTCGTTGTCGCCATGGATGACCTCGAAACACGGGGTATTCGGCCCGCTCACCACACCTGCCCCATCACCACGATGAAGATCACCATTCTGCCCCCCTTATCGCATCGTCACCAAAGCGCGTACACCACGCGTTCCTCATCCGCCGCGACGACGCTCGCATGGGCTTTCAAGGCACGGATCGACGTCTGAAACGTTGCTTCGATCGCCACACCCGTGTGGGCCACGACATAGCGAACGCCCGCCGCTTCCGCCTCCGCCGTCGCAGCCGACCACTCCATCTCATGGGCGGTGACCCGGCGCAAGTCCGCAAGCACTGCGAGGCCCGCAGCGTTCACCCCGCTGTTCAGGCTGGCCGCGAGCGGGTGGCGGTGAACGGACTGCTCGAAGAGTCGAGTGCGCGAAAATCCAGCCGGAAGGCTGATCACGGCGCCCTCCGGGGCCGCGGCGAGCACCACCAGCGAGGCGGGCGGTGCGGCGTCGATGGTCATCGGCAAACGCCGCGCTGGGGAGATCGCGAGGGTCTCGGCTACGATCAGCGCGCCAAGCCAGGGCGGCGCACGGTCGGCGAGCAGGCCAAGCGCCAGGGGCGCCAGGGTGGCGATGCGGTAGACCAGGGACAGACCGGAGAAGCCGGGAAGAGCTTCCAGGGCGACATAGGGCAAGGGCAAGGCGCGTGTGTGCCAGGCCAGCGGGCCGCCGCCCACCACCAAAACCGGCCCCATCGCCAAGAGCAGCGCGACCGCGCAGGCGACCCAGAGCGCCCGGTCGCGCCCCTTCCACAGCGCCAAACCCAGGAGCACCAGCCCAAGGTAGGCAGAATGGACGAGATCGCTCGGGTTTTGCTCCAACCGCGAGAAATCCGGCGCCCGAAAATCCCCCGGGGTCAGGAAGGTCCGGGGGTCGGCGGCGCCCACGGTGCGGCGCAGACGGGCCAGGCTCTCCGGGTCTTTGATGTCCACCAGTCCATCCGGCGCCACGCTGAACGCATGCACGGCGGCCGCCACGGGGAGCAGGATCAGGGCACCCAGGGCGATGGCGACCCAAAGCCGCCGGCCTTCCGGCCTGAACGCAGCGAACGCGCCCGCAAGCAGGAAGGCACCGAGCCCCGCGTACCAGCCGCCCCCGACGGCCGCCAGCGCGAGCGAAAGCCCGGCGATCCCGATGCGGCCTGCGTTCCGGAGCCCACCATTGCCAGGTGAGAGCGCACGCACGACGCACAGCGCCGAGAGCGGAAGCCAGGCCACCGCAGCGGCCTCCGACGAGCCGTTCTGAAGGTGGCACCAAACCATCGGTGCCCAGGCCCACGCGAGGCCCGCGATCCACCCCCGCCCGCCCAGCGCGCGACCGGTGGCATCTGCGAAGAACGCCCCGAGAGTCAGGTGGGTGAACACGACCGCGGCGTAGGCGGCCGCGGGCCCCGCCAGCCAGGTGATCGGCGAGGCCAAGACCGCGTTGAGCGGATCGGCCACGAGCAGCCGGCCGCCGGTCGGATGGTCGAGCAGGGCGGTGAACACCGGAAACCGGCCTTCGGCCAGGCCCTGCGCCACAAACCAGTAGGACCAGAGCGCGTTGTAGACATCGGTGCGCGGACCGCCGACAGCCAGCGCCGTCGGCGCGGTAACCAACGGCCATGTGGTCACGACTGCGCTGGCCGCGTACACCACGAGGCGAAGCGCAAGATTCCGCATCAGGGCTTCGCGCGGTCGATGCTCAGCACGCGCGGTTCGCCGCCCCCCGCGATGTCCAACTCCAGCTCCGCGAGCAAGACGGAGGGCACGTCCCAGGTGGTGGGGACTCCGCCGGTGAGGCCGATCCGGTCGCGCTCGCGCCCCGGCGGTCCATCGAGC
>CAMBIK010000116.1 GCA_945867435.1 Klebsiella pneumoniae | reverse complement strand
GCGGGGTCGGCACCGAGATGAGGGCACTTGTCAACCAGGATCCGGTCGCCCAACGCCGCGATCAGCCAGGCATAGACCTCGGGCACCGTTCGCGGCTCCAAGCTGGCCTCCACGGCTTTGGCTTCCTCTACTCCGCAAGCGCGGATCTCCATGATCGTACGCCGTAAGCCGCCTTTTTCCCAGAAGCGCTCGTTGAGCTTCGTGCGTCGCTCCGCCATCGTGGCGAAGGGGGCGATGACCATCTCGGGAGGCGAGAAGAGCTGGGGGTGACCGGCGAGCATTACGCGCAGGAGAGTGGTGCCGCTGCGGGGAGCGCCGAGGATGAAGAGGGGAGCGGGCATGGGGACTCGGAGGAAGCCGAACGTACCACTCGGCGCATCCTTAGAAGGGCCGCGCGCGACGCGCTCCCGCCGGGATACCCTTGCCTGGCTTGGAGTGTGACGTGCCACGATTCCTCATCAGCTCGGCCGGTGGGCCTCCGCAAACGTTCGAACTGGCCGTTGGGGACCACATGATCGGTCGCGACGACGCGTCGCAGATCTTCTTGGCCAACGTGTCGGTTAGCCGCGAGCACGCCCGGGTGACCGTGGGACCGACCCAGGTTTCCATCGAGGATCTGGGGTCGGGTAATGGCACCACCGTGAACGGTGCGACCCTTTTGCAAGGCTTCCTGAAGTCCAAGGACGAACTGAAGATCGGCAAGTTCTCCCTTGTCTTTCTGGACGACTCCAAGGTCGATGAGTTCTATGGGGGTCGGTGCGTTCGCTACCTGCCACGCTACGAGCCGCGGGGCGCCGCGGTGGGGGAGGACGAGACGTTCATGCTCTCGAAGGAAGCGCTCAAGGCCATGGTGGGCCAGAGCCGCCTCCTGGGGCAGGCCCGCCTCGTGCAGATCCGGAACCCGTCTCGGTTCTGGCATCCCGAGGGTCGCGCGCTGACGTTCGGTAACTCCGCCGCGATGGTTCAAGTGGAAGGTTGGTTCATCTTCGGCACCGTGGCAAAGGTCACGTGGGATGGCACGCGCCACTGGCTGCAGAAGGAGTCCTGGTGGGTCAGCGTGAAAGTGAACGATGTCGCGGTCGATCGGGCGGCGCTCAAGCACAACGACTGCGTGACGATCGGTGACGACCGCTTCCGTTACGAGGGTGAACGAGCCTAAGGCGAAGCTACGGTCCGCTGAGCGCGACCGCGCTCGCCGCCGCCGCGGCGCTGACCATGAGACCGATTGGCCAGGCCAACTTTTCGCCGGCCGGAGTCGGGATCGGTGCCGTGTTTTCCACCGCGATCTCGGCATGGCACACCAGGCGCCGCGCACCGCCATCCCAAACCCACGCCTCGCCGCGGGTTTGGCCCCCAACGAACACGCGAGCGCTTTCCGCCGGTTTTGCCTGGATGTCCACAACGGGCGGAGCGCCCGCTGCCTCCCAGTAAAAAACAGTTGTAGAGGCCAACTCGCCCCGTACCCGGGTGAAGTCACCTTCCGATGATCCCCCCGCTTGCCCCCCGACCGCTGCGAGCAGATCCTGTGCCGCTTCAACGCCTGGCGCCACCGCAGGGGAGGCCTCGGTGACCCACACCGCAGCGCGTGCGGCATCGAATCTCGAGGTGCAAGGTTTCTGTGTCGGGTGCAGCGCGGCGCGACCGGAGAGCGCCGTTTGGAACGCTACGGTGACCGCCTCGACCTCCGCCCGCAGCGCACCCGCGGCGGCGCTCGTCTCTGCCGACGGTCCGGCGGGGAGAGCGACCGGCGGTGGCGGCGGTGGCGTTTCCGTCGCGCAGGCGAGCCAGGTGAGCAGGATCATCAGGATGGCTATCCGGTTACGCCGACCCGGTGATTGCGCCCGTGACCGACCCTGGCATTCTCGAAGGCTACCTGCGGGATGCCAGCAACCTTGCCGGGCACGCGGAGATGTTGTTCCGCCCGCGTTCGGCGGAGGAGGTGGCCGAGGTGCTGGGCTGGTGCCAGGTCCGCGCCGTTCCGGTCACCGTTACGGCCCGGCGCACCTCCACGACGGGGGCCCCCGTGCCGATGGGCGGTGCCCTGCTCTCCACGGAACTGCTCGCGACGATCCACGCCCTCGACGATGTGGATGGGGGCGTGCTGCTTGGGGATTACCAGGCGTACGTCGAAGCCGAGGGGCACCTTTTTCCACCCGACCCGACCTCGCGCCACGAATGCTCGGTCGGAGGCGCGATCGCCTGCAACGCCAGCGGCGCACGTAGTTTCAAGTACGGCCCTACGCGAAGCTGGATTTCAGCCGTCGAGGTCGTCCTTGCCGATGGCCGCATCGTCCAGGCGGACCGCAGTACGCCGTTGCCCTGGTCGGTCCCCGCGTGGGAGGAACCGCACGTCAAGACCGCCGCTGGCCTGTTTCCAGCGCACAACCTGCTCGACCTGATCATCGGTAGCGAAGGCATCCTCGGTGTCGTGACTCGAGCCCGAACGAGCCTCATCGCTCTGCCTCCTGCCGTCGTCACCCTGCTCTGCTTTTTGCCGACTCGGTCGAGCCTGTTGGAGTTCCTTCCCGCTGCGCGTGCGCTGGCGCCTCGTTGCATCGAGTCCTTCGATCGGCATGCGCTCGCCCTCATTCGCGGCCGGGTTCCCGACGTGCCCTCCGCGGATTGCGCCTTGCTCATCGAGGTGGAGCACGAGGGGGAACCACCTCTCGAACCTTGGTTTGACGCGCTCGTCGCCGCCGGGGCGCTGGTCGATGACACCGTGGTGGTGACCGACGATGCGGGCCGTGCGCGCCTCGCCGCTGTTCGCCACGCCCTTCCGGCGAGCGTGAATGAGATCATCTCGCGAAACGGGGTGCAGAAGGTCGGCACCGACTTTGCAGTTCCGGCGGATCGCCTTGGCGAGATGCTGGCACTCTACGATGCCGTTCCCATGCGCTCCGTGTGCTTCGGTCACATCGGGGACAGCCACCTTCACCTCAATCTCCTTCCCGAAAACGCGGAGGAACTCGCTCAGGCTCGCGCAATTTATTTCGAGCTCGCTCGCGCGGCGGTCGCGATGGGGGGAACGGTGAGCGGCGAACATGGCATCGGGCGCCTGAAGAAGGCCCACCTGGAACTCATGGTGCCGCCTGCCGTGATCGGCGCGTGGAAAGCACTTAAATCGACGATCGACCCGGCCGGCATCCTCGGCCGCGGCGTGATGTTCTGAGGACCCCATGATCCCTGAGCTTGATGGATTCCCAGCTGGAGAAGCGCTGTTCGACATGGACGGCACACTCATCTCCAACGACATCGCCGAGGCGTGCCTGCGCGGGATCGACCGCACCGGTCATCGCAACCGGGTCACGGAGCGCGAGGAGAGTGTTTTTGCTGCGTACAACGCGATTGTGTCCTATGAGGAGCAATGCATCTACGCGGCGGTGGCGCTGGGCGGCCTCACCGTTTCGGGGGTCGAAGCTCTGGTGGACCATGCCTTCGCGGCTGCGGAATGCGCGCCCGTGGCCTCCGTGTGCGAGCTCGCCCATTGGATGGCCCGGCGCCATCGCGTGTGGCTCTTGACGGGCAGCCCTGAGGCGATCGGTGCGATCGTGGGGAGGCGTCTCGGACTGCGAAACTTCTATGGGATCAAGCAGGGCCGGCACGGAGCGGAGTTGACGACGGAGACCTACGGCACCGCCACCTGTGGGGAAGGGAAGGTGCGTGCGGCCTGGGTAATGACAGGCCGCGTGCCGACTTTCGCCATCGGGGACACCCCGCACGATCTGCCCCTGCTGCGCCACGCGCGTGTCGCGCGGACGTGCGGCAGGCTCGCGGGCGTGGAGTTCGCTGCGTTCCCCTAAGGGGTGACGATGCCGCTGGCGCGGTTCGGTGATAGCACGCGGCCCTCAAAGAGTCAGGTCATGAACCGCGTGGTAGTCGCCATCAACGAAGGTCGCTGTGTGCTCGTATTCGGGAGTCGCTCCCTCGCGGATGCGGAAACCCTTGGCGAACTGCGCCGTCGCGGTATCGTGCCGTCCGTGGTTCTCGGCGGAGAACCCCCTTCGCCCGCCAAGCGGGTTGATGCGCAGTCCCTGGCACCGGCGCTGTCGCGTCCAGGCGGAATGATCTGCTTGATCGAGGCGGAAGGAGCCGACTCGGTCGGTCTTGGCCAGCTCGCAGCAGCGGTCGAGGAATCCGCCCACAAGCCCAAGTTGGTGGTTGTCGCGAAGGCCTACAACCCTTTCGCCCTGCCCTCCGCGCTGCGGATGCTCAACTTCGATCACCATAAGCTCAAGCCTCGCGACTTCCTGTTCAAGTTGCCCGTTCCCGCCCCGGTCGCCGCCCCGGTCGCTGCCGCTGCCGCGCCTGAAGGCAAGAAGAAGGCCGGAGCCCCGAAGATCGCGTTCGTCGGTCGGGAAGAGGAGCTTGCCTGGTTGGGTGATCACGCGGCAGGGCCCGTGGTCGTCGTGGGTCCCTCTGGCGTGGGCAAGCGCTGGTTGGTCGAGAAGGCGCTCGCTGGCTGCGCGAACCGCGTTCCCGATTTCGTCCTGGGTCGCGGCTCCGAGGCGGATTCTCTGTATGCGCGGCTCGCCGCCATGGCCGCCGAGGCCGGCGACAAGCGCCTGGGCGATGCGCTCAAGGCTCCCGCGGACCGTCCGGCTCCGGCGGCGCTCGCTGCGCTCGCCGTCTCCTGCCTTGAGAACATCGACGCCACCTTTGTGATCGAACGTCTGGATGCGGTGATGCGTCGCGATGGCACCTTCCACCGGGAATCGCGCCTCGAGTTGCTCCTCAAGGCCCTGCTCATCGGCACGTACAAGGCTCGGGTCATCCTCCTGAGCACCGTCCGGCCGCGGTTCTACCGCGAGGGGGAAGGGCTCAGCCTGCCGGTGCTCGAGCTCGAGGGCGTGAAGGGCAAGGAACTTCACGAGATCTTCGAGGCCTACCGCGTGGAAGACTTCGGCCGGGACAACTTCGGCACCATCTCGCAGCGCATTCACGGCCATCCCCTCGCGGCCCGGCTCTTTGCCGCCGCCGTGCGCAACCCCGACACGCGCGACGAGTTGATGGAATCCACTCGATTCCTGGCGATGGAATCTGTGAACGACGTTGAGCCCGTGCGGCGCCGCATCGAGAAGGCTCTGAAGGAGCTTACCGATGAGGAACGCCACGATCTCGCCATTCTGGCTCACTTCCGGCTTCCGTTCACGGCTACCGAGGCCGAGCTTACCCAGGTGAAGCGGGATTCGCGTTTGAACCTCCTCGCCAAGGGATTGCTCGACATGATCCCCGACGAAACCCGGGAACGCACCTTCTACGTGCACCGGCTCATCGCAGACCAGCTGCCGCAGCGGGAAACGAGCCTGTTCGACTTGTTGGAGGCGCTTGGCGACCAGTTCGTTGCGGCTTCCGCGAAGGAAAAAGGACTCAAGCAGCTTAGCCTGGCCCAGGAGGGAAACCGTCTGTTGTTCGAGGCTCATCGCTTCCGCAACCGCGCGGCGATGCCGTACCCCGATCACGACGGCGCGCTGGAGTCGATTCGCGGCCTGATTCGCAGCAAGAAGCCCCGCCCTGACCTCGCGGAGCAACGCATCGCCGAGGTGCTGGCGCGCGATCCCGCCAACACGGAAGTCGCGCTGCTGCACGCCGAGCTCCTTCAGGAGAAGCAGGCCAAGGTGCCAGAGATCGTAGCGGTGTACACGGATCTGGCCGCCCGCGCGCCCACCCCCGAAGTCTTCCACATGGAATGCGATTTCAGTCAGAAGCGTGGCGGCCGCAAGTTCGCGACCGATGCGCTGGAGCGCGGTGTGGCGCTGTTCCCTGAGAACGCCCGCATGATGCGGCGGCTCGCCGGCTTGCACGAGGATGCGGGCAAGCACGATCTGGCGGTCTTGGCCTTGAAGCAGGCGATGTCACTCGAGCCGATGATGCCCGACACCTACGGCCTTCTGGGCGAGGTGTACCTGAAGATGGGCCCTGACTTCTGGCAGCACGCCAAGGACGCGCTCGCCGAGGCTCGCCGCCTCGACCCGCAGAACACGCTCCATATGGCGCGCCTCGGTGCGCTGATGATCGAGACCTCCGGTGGCAGCGAAACGGTGCTGGACGAAGCCCAGGCGCTCCTCGACGAGGCGGTGACCGCCGACAAGAAGAACTACGTGGCCCACCTGTTCCTCGGTCGCCTTTTGGTGGACCGTGGCGGCGACCTCGAGCGCGCCGACTGGCTCCTGCGGAACGCGGCGAAGCTGCAGGACCGGGCCACGGCCCCCCATGTGGAACGCGCTCGGATTGCAGCGCGGAAGCAGCTCTGGCCGGAAGTGGAAGCCATCCTTGACCGCGCCCAGAAGCTGGATGCCAACGACTACCACTCCTACTTCGCCCGCGGCGAGATGTTCGAGCTGCGCGGCTTGATCTTCAACGCCGTTCCCGAATTCCAGAAGGCGATGGAACGCACGCTCGCGGGCAGTGCCGGCCACCGCCGCATCGATGCCGCGATCGAACGGTGCACGCAGCTCATCGCCTCGGGCGCAGCGCAGGAGATGGCCAAGGCCGTCGATGGCGTCGAGGCACCCGCTTCGGGCGCTGGGCCGCAGCGCAACCCGGGTACCACCACGAAGCGCCGTCGCAAGCGCGGAGGCAAGGGCGGCGAGGAAGGTGCCGCAGAGGCGGCGTCCGGCGCGGGCGAGGGCGAGGGCGCGGTGGCAGCCGAGGCTGTTGCGGAAGCCGCGGTCGAGGCCGTCGAGGCCGTGGCCGTCGCGGAGTCGGTCGCCGAGGCAGCAGTCGAGGCCGTCGAGGCCGAAGCCGAGTAGCTACACGGTTCGCTCTGCGGCTGGGCGGGAGGGGGAGGGCCGGCCAGGCCCTTCCCCCGCTTCGAATTGCGGCGCTTCCCCTGTTTCGAATTAGAAATCGCCCTTGCGGTCGGTGGGCGCCTCGTGCTTCACCAGGCGAATGGCGACGCCGCCGATCGCGGTCTTGGCGACCGTGACCGGATAGCGCTCAGCCGCCCCCATGGGGTCCTGGGGGCCGGGCCTGCCGTCCAGGTTCTCATCGACGACCGCTTCAATGTACAGCTTGCCCGCGCCTTCTGGCACGCTGATGGTGAACGGGCCCGGCTTGGGGATCCGCGTTGAGGCGATCACGCCTGGGTGGGTGCCGTGAATGCTGTGGTCCCCATCGAACGCGTCGATTCGCACTTCGCCCTGCTTCCAGGCGTCGTAGATCACGGTTCCGCTTACCTGCACGCTGGGACCCGAGGAGGGGGGCGGCGAGCCGGGAATGCCCACGCCTTCTGTGCCAGGAATGCCCACTTTCCCGCCCCCTGGGGAGCCCTGGGGAGCCGGAGGGGGGTCAGGGACCTGTACGGGCTTCGGTTCCCCGCCCGCGCTGGAGGGTGGCACGCCGCTCGGGCCGCCTTCGCTGGGCCCCGGAGTCACGACGCCACCTGCGGCCGGCGCGGGTTGGGGTGGCAGCCCGGGAGCCGCCGAAGCGGCCGCTGCTTCTTCACGAGCGCGGGTCAGGATCGGGTCCTCCCCGCATCCGAAGAGGCTCAGCGTGGCGACCATTACAAACGTGGCGCGCATTCACCGGTAGTATAGCAAACGATATGGCACAAATTGGACAGATGGCGGCAGGCGCGGTGCGGGTGGTGCTCACTCCGCAGATCCTGCTCATGGTCACGAAGGTGTACATCCCCTTCCTGTTTCCGCTCACGTTTCTGATCTCGATGCTCGCCCTTGCGCTCGATGGGGTGCTGGGGTTTGGCGCAGGCTTCGTTCCCGCTCCGATGAACCTTTGGATCGCCGGTGCCTTGTTGGCCTCTGGGCTGGCTTTCGTGGGTGTCACCTACGCCGAGCTGGTGTTCGAGGGCAAGGGCAGTCCTTCGCCCACCGCGGGCCGCACGGTCCAACTGGTGCGGTCGGGGATCTACGCCTACAGCCGCAATCCGTCCGTGATCGGAAAACTCCTGGGCTTCCTGTCGGTGGGCGTGGCGATGAACTCGTTTACGTTCGTTGCGATCCTGGCGCCGCTGCTGCTGGCGGGGTCGCTCGCCGAGAAGGTGTGGCGTCAGGAGCCGCAGCTCATTGAAATCTTTGGCGCGGACTACGAAAAGTACAGAAGGGAGGTGCCGCTCTTCTTTCCGTGGCGCCTGTTCGGCATCCGCCCGCCGTTCGGCTCGCTATAATCATCGCTCGCGCTTCCGCGCGGCTGGAGGACACTGTGGACATCACCCTCGTCAACCCCCCCGAACAGCTGCGTGTGTGGGCCGGCATTCCCAAGGCCATGGCTCACGGCGTGTACTGCTTCCCCCCGCTTGGGCTGATGTACATTCAGGCCGCCATCGAGAAACGCTCGAAGTACATCGCCGAGATCTTCGATCCGGTCGTGGAGGATCTCGACTTCCCCGAGTTCGAGGATCAACTCAAGCGCTATCCGCTCGACATCGTGGGGATCTCGACCTACACGCACTCGCTGCCCGACGTGCAGCAGACCATCAACACCGTTCGTAAGCTGAACGCGAACGCGAAGATCGTGCTTGGCGGTCCGCATTGTTCAATGTTCCCCGACTACGCCGCGCAGCTCAAGGATGCCGATGCGATCCTCACGGGCGATGGCGAAGATGCCTTCCTCGAGATGGTGGAACGCTACGACAAAGGCCAGTCTTGGGAAGGCATCGATGGCCTGTGGTTCAAGGACAAGGATGGTCAGATCATCAAGAACAAGGAACGTAAGTCGACAAAGTCGCTGGATTCCTACCCTTGGCCCGACCGCAGCCGCACCCGCTTCCGCGAATACTACCTGCCCGGCTGCAAGCAACCCTTGAACACCACGGCCATCACCAGCCGCGGCTGCCCGCACTCCTGCCCGTTCTGCCACACCTACAAGAAGCAGTACCGGATGCGCGACATCGACAACATCCTCGACGAGATGGAACACTGCGTTTCCCTCGGCATCACCGAGACCCACTTCATCGATGACCTGTTCACGCCGAACAGCCAATGGGCCATGAAGTTCTGCGATGGCATCGAGCGTCGAGGCCTCAAGTTTAACTGGGGCTACAAGACCACCATCGCCGGCACGACCCGCGAACAGATCCGCCGTTGCGCTGAAACTGGTTGCACCAAGATCCACTTCGGCGTGGAATCCACGAACAACGAAGGTCTGGATGTGTGGGGCAAACACTGCGACACGGACGACGTTCATCGCGTGTTCAAGTGGTGCCGTGAAGAAGGCGTCCGGAGCGTGGCCTACATCATGCTCGGTGGCCCCCACGAGCGCACCAAGGCCGACGCGGTCCACAACATCGAAGAGATGATCAAGCTCGACGCGGACTACGCCGTGTTTGCCATCTTCTCTCCTTACCCGGGCACCGAATCCTTCGAAGACGGCGCCAAGAAGGGCCTGTTTGCGGCTGACTGTTGGGACCGGCTCATGAAGGACCCGCTGTGCGGCGTCGAAGTCCCGGCCTGCTGGGAAGAACACCTCACGAAGGATGAAATTCTAGATCTGCTGAAGATCGCACACCGAAAGTTCTACCTTCGGCCGCGCTTCATGGCGCGCACGGCCGCCAGCATCGCCACCCTGTCCGAGGCCAAGCGCCTCTTCGCCGGCGGGTTGTCGATCTTCAAGCTGGAGCTGCTGAACGGGAAGTCGAGGACGGCGCCGGTTTAGCGGCTGGGCGTTATTCGATAGGGACTAAATCGACCATGGCCCGGCACGACTCTTCGGCGAGAGCCAGGTCGGTTTCCTCGTCGTTGGTGTACACGCCGATTTGCATCTTCCCACTGCAGGGAAAGGGAGGTGTGGTACGGCCACGTCACTCACGAGCGTCAACTCCTACGGCCATGACGCCCGCCAGGCCACGAACGCGGGAGAACGAAACCGCCCCCTGTCCGACATCAAGCTGAAGGTTGAACGCTGCGAGTTTATTCGCTAGACGTTGAAGCGAAAGTGCACTCCGCGGCGCGCGGATCCCCATCTTGCGAGGATGTACCTCGTGAATGAGGTTCCTCACAAGGTGTGGGGTATGGCGCGTAGTGGACGGTAGTAGGCGGGCTTTCCGACGGGTTGTGGGGTGCGTGTGGGGTAGCCCACAGCAGGATCTATGTGGTCTTTCCAAGGAGTCGTCGCCGCACGTCGGACCAGTTCGCGACGCCCTCCTCGGTGACCGGAGCGGGCGTTCGAGGGCGACGAGCGGGCTCGGGTAGCGCGGGGCGTGCCGGGTTGCTGCGGGCGCGCACAGCGGCGAGCCAGGACTCCAGGCCCTTCGGTGGCCATCGGAGGTGGAGGCGCTTCCGACCGCCGACGACGACCGGGCCGCCGGGCAGGTCGAGGTTCGCGTGGGCGAGATGGTCAAGCGTCTTGCGATTGATGCCGAGCTGCTCGGCCGCTTCGACCGTGCTGAGCCAGAGCTTCTCGGCCGGCGGATCCGTCGGGGCCTCGATGACCCACACGATGTGGGCGTAGTCGTTGTCGGGGCCGAGGAGGTCGCGGAGGAGGTCGGTGGTGGACATCCCTCCTCTACACGGAACTGGCGGGGGCTGAACCCCCCTCAACTCGTGTCGTCAGGGTTCCGCGCCGGCCCTGCCTCCCGTGCGGAGGCGGAATACGCTTCTGGAGAGATCTTCACGACGGGCCGAGGAGTTTCAAGTGCAAAAAGTTGCCGCATACTTGCTGGAGCGACGCGACGGGGTGGTGGACGTCGCGGCGAGGAGGGGCGAGGCCGAGAAGGTCCTGGCTGAAATCCAGAAGTGGTTGAGTGAGAAGGGAGCATTGCCCGGTGCTTCCTCGGGCAGCTACCAGTCCGAGGATGGCAGCCATGCCTCGTTCGGAGGCGACCACGCGGTTGACGGTGACCGCTCCTGGTCGATGGTGCACCTCGATGAATTAGCCTCGGATGGCCGGAAGTTCTCGGCTAGCGTCTCCGTGACCACCACATCGGAGGGAGTTGCGGTCTACGCCTCGATGGAGGCAGGGTCGGCAGTCTCGCTCGTCGGTCCCGTGGAGGTCGATCCGCGATGCCCCAAGATCGTGCGCACGCTGATCGAGTCCGGGGGCCGATGGCATCATGGAGCCTCGCAGCTCCACCCGCTTCGACGCGTCGTGGGCTTTGACCAGGGCGAGGCGCTTGCGGGCGAGATCGCGGCCCCAAGTCGTACTGTTCCCGTGGTGGTCGTGACGGTTGACGAGTTCGGGCAGGCGCTCTCTCGTCTCGATGATCGGTTGGCGTACGATCTGGCGGGGTTGTGCAACGTCGTCGCGGTGGATGCGGACGGGACTTGGGCACTGACGGACACCTTCGGTAAGTCGCTGTCCTGCTACAGCGGTGCTGTCCGACTTTACTGGCCGCGCTTCTCCCGAGCCTCGGATCCCTACGCGCATCCGCTCTGGACTGCTGCACGGCTTCGCACCTCAGGCGAGGATCCGAACGCCACGCGCGAGCGCTTCCGAAGGCAGCTTCGCGGGCTTGTGATGCGCGCCTCCGCCCTGAGCGTGGTGCGCCCACGGGAAATCGACGAGATCCGAACTGCCGCGTCGCGACAAACGTTCTTGGAAATGAAGGCCAAGGCGGCGTCTCTGGAAGATTTTGCGGGGCTCGCTGACACCTATGCCACCGACAACGACAAGCTTCGAGGGGAGAACGCGGACCTTCGGGAGACCATCGCAGAGCTCCAGTCGCGGGTGACCGAACTTGAGGTGATGCCGCAGGGTGTGGGTGCGAAGTCGGAGATCGCTCCGGAGACTGGCACCGAGGCGCAGGATGACTCCGCACCTCCCGCCAAAGACGAGGTCCGCTACTATAAGAAGAAGTACGCAGCGAAAACTCATGACGTGTTCGTTCGCGTCGCCGACTGTGGGTGCAACACCTGGCAGGGCGCGAGCAAGGCGGACAAGGCGAAGAAGGGAATCGCTCGCTTGGAAAATGGACGAACGAACTGGAAGACGGTCCAGCACTGTGGGTCGTGCTTGGGTGGAGGCATGTGGAAGGTGCGCTGGTAGCGGCGCGGTCCGAGCACCTCGCGTTCCTGCCTCGACATCAACGACGACAAGGAGGTTGACATGGCTGACCGACGGCACGCCCTCCGGGCCCTGTACGACCTGCTCCAAAGGCACGAGGGGAGTGGACAGGGCTTGGCACCGGCGGACATCCTGAGCGCAACGGGGTGGAAGCCGTCAACCCTTCGGACTTACGAGAACAAAGGTCTGTTTGCGGCCATGCTCGACCGGCGAGATGACGGCTCATTTTCGGTGGTTGGGGTCTCCGCGATGTCTTTCGACGCCTTCAGGCGAAGAACCACGCAGAGCCAGTACCTCCGCGATGTTGCCCACGCGGCCCGCGAACCACTTGCCCGTGCGCTGCTGAAGAAGGCTGCCGAGAACATGACCCTTGCACTCGAGGTGTTCAACCGTCCGTCCC
>CAMBIK010000115.1 GCA_945867435.1 Klebsiella pneumoniae | reverse complement strand
GTGAGCGCGGCCTCGTCGAGCTCCAACTCGACCGCACGCGAGTAGCCGCGTTCCTGCGTACCGTTGTCGAAGAGCAGCAGGTTCCCGTTGGGGAGGCGTTCGAACTGGTGCTGCAGCTGGATCACTTCGTCGTCCCCGAAGTCGAACTGGTTGAGCGCGCCATCGATCATCCACTCGATCTCGGCGGTCGTTCGGCTGATCTTGGCGAGCGTGCCCAGTTCTTTCATCGAGAAGTAGTACACATCTTCCACCGGGTCGTAGTCGAGCCCGTTCGCGTGGGTCCAGTTGTGGCGATTCTCGAGGCCGAGCGCCACCGGGTCCAGGGCGTCCCAAGCACTGAACACCAGAGTGCTGGTCCCATCGGGAGCCAACTCCACAATGCCGTCGGCCGCCCAGGGCCCGCCGTTCGGGTTCTCCCGTTCGTCTACCGTGATCATCGCCACTGTGCCGTCGGGGTGCTCGGTGAGGTCGTGGTCGAAGTAGGGCGCGGCCACGGAGCGAACATCGCTTCCATCGAGCGAAATCCACTCCAGAACTCCCGCGGCGAGGTCGGTCTGCCCACCCGAATGGCCGAGCAGAACGGACTTACGATCGTGGGTAATCAACGCCCGCATCATGTTGCCGCCGATCACCGTCGGCACATAGTACCAAACGATCTCGCCGGCTGCGTTGAGGATGATCACCATGGGTAGCGTGCCTTGGGTGGGCACAACGTTGTAGTTGTACTCGCCCGTCAGCGCCCCCGACGTCGTGAGCGTGGGCATTCCGGAGGGGAGGGGGCCGGTGGTGATCTCGGCGTCTACACTGAAAGTCTCGCCTGCGTCGGTCGTGGTGGCCACGCGGAAGTGCACCACGGTGTCGGCGGTGTTGCCCAGCAGCAGCACCTCGTGGTCGGTGGTCGCCTCCGTAAGTGCCGTCGCGAGCGCGTACGTGGTGTCTGTTCCGAATTGCACACGCCCGACCGTGGGCTCGTCCGTGTGCCATCGGACCCGGACCACGGTCACAATCGTGCAGAGCTCCGCCTGGATGTCGCTGGCGATGCCGGAATCCTCCGCGACCTCACCGGTCTCGCTTCCTCCCTTGGCGGCAGGGTCAGTGTCTGGAGTCGGGCACGCGAGGAGCAGCAGCAGGGCGAGGCGCAAGGGGGTCTCCGCAGTGCTGCCAGTGTACGTCGGCTGCCGCGAATAGCACCTGCGGAACCACGAATCGCCGGCCCAGCCTACAGGTGGGCACCCTTGCCGACCGCTTCGGCCACCGCTTCGAACATCGCTTCCCCCACCGTGGGGTGCGCGTGAACGGTGTGCAGAAACGTTGCGGCGTTCACTTCCGCGCCGCGGGCCATCACAAAGTTCGCCAGCAGCTCGCTCACATCGTGGCCGACCAGGTGCGCCCCCAGGATTTCGCCGCGTTTCTTGCCGATCAGCACCTTTACGAAGCCCTCGCTGGCCCCGATCGCGCGGGCCTTTCCGTTGGCTGAGAGGGGGAATTTCCCTACGCTAAACTCGAGCCCCGCGGTCTTCGCAGCGGCCTCTGTCAGGCCGACGCTGGCGATCTGGGGCTGGCAGTAGGTGGCGGCCGGCATGTTGGCGTAGTCCACATCGGGGGTGGTTTCGCCGGTGATCCGGGCGATACAGACGTGGGCTTCCGCGTAGGCGGTGTGCGCGAGGGAGGGAGGCCCGCACACATCTCCGATCGCGTAGATGCCGGGGATGTTGGTTCGATAGCTGGCATCGACCTTGATGTGGCCCGCCGTTGTGGCCACGCCGAGGGCTTCCAGGCCGATGCCTTCGATGTTGGGCGTGACCCCAACCGCGATGAGCGCGTGGCTGGCGCGCAGCTCGCGACCATCCTTCAGCTTTGCGAGCACGCCTTCGCCTTCCTTGGCGATGGAGCTGCAAAGTGCGCCGGTCAGCACTTCCACACCGGCTTTTTTGAAGGACCGGCCCACCTCGGCGCTTACGTCATGGTCTTCGAGCGGGCACACGCGGTCCGCGCCTTCGACCAGGGTTACCTTCGTGCCGAAGCTGTTGTAGAAGTAGGCGAACTCCAAGCCGATGGCGCCGCTGCCCAGCACGATCACCGATTCGGGCTGGGTCGCGGAGGCTACCGCTTCGCGGTAGGTCATCACGCTGGAGCCATCCACTTCCATGCCCGGAAACAGGCGCGCGCGGGCGCCGGTTGCGATCACGATATGCTTGCCAGCCAGCGTTAGTTCGCCTGTGGACTGAGTAACCGTGACCTGGCCGGGCGCGGCGAGCTTCGCCGTACCGGCGATCACCTCCACCCCGAACTTCTTAAGCAGGAAGCGCACGCCGCGTTCGCTCTGGTCGGCGATCTTGCGGCTCCGCCCAATGACTTTGGTCCAATCGTGGCGGGGGTTGTCGCACAGGAGGCCGAACGCGCCGGCTTCTTCCTTCATGAAGTGGTACTGCTCGGCCGCCCGAAGGAGCGCCTTGCTGGGGATGCACCCCCAGTTCAGGCACACGCCTCCGAGGCGTTCCTTCTCTACGCACGCGACCTTCAACTTGTGCTGAGCGGCAAGGATGGCGGCCAGATATCCGCCCGGCCCGCTGCCAATCACGATCACATCGTAGCTGGTGCTCATGGCTGCCCGCCCACGGCCAGTAGGCCCGGATTCTCCACAAACTGGCGGAGGGTTTGGAGGAAACGTGCGCCCAACGCGCCATCGATCACACGGTGGTCGCAGGTCATGGTCATCTTGACCCGCCACTGCGCCACCACGACGCCGTTCACGACGTGGGGAACCTGCAACGCGCTGCCGATGGCGAGGATCGCGGCTTCCGGGGGGTTCAGGATGGCCGTGAACTGTTCGATCTCGAACATGCCCAGGTTGCTGACCGTAAAGGTGCCACCCGTGTATTCCTCTACGCTAAGCTTGCCTTCCTTCGCGCGGCCGGCAAGAGCGCGCACCTCGGCGGCGATCTCCAACACGGACTTCTGGTCGGCATCCCGGATTACGGGGGTCACGAGCCCTTCGGGAAGCGCAACCGCAACGCCGATATCCACGCCGCCCTTGCGTACGATGCTGTCGCCGGTCCACTGGGCGTTCACCTCGGGGACTTCGCGCAGGGCCTGAGCGATGCACCGAAGCAGGATGTCGTTCACCGACACCCGCGGGCCATCCTTCCCGCCGCGCTTGCCGACCACTTCCTTCAAGCCTACCACCGCGGTCGCATCAAAGGAGGCGGTTAGGAAGAACACAGGTACAGACTGGTGAACTTCGGTGAGCCGGCGCGCGATGGTCTTGCGCATCTGGCTGGCACGAACCGTTGCGTCGGCGGGGCGCGACACCGCCGAGGGGCCTGGCATCGAGCCTGCTTCCACATCGGCCGCGACGATGCGACCACCCGGTCCCGAGCCGCGAACCCGGTGGATGGCGATACCTGCATCGGCCGCCAACTGTCGGGCCAGCGGGGAGGCCATGACGCGGGGGGTGGGCGCACGGAAGGGGGCGCGGGCATCCATGAAGGAGTCGTCCACCACCTGGCCGTTCCAGCGCGGCGGCTCGGCTCGGCCCGCTTCGCCGGTGGGCGCTGCGATGGGGGCTGCCGGGGGTGGGGCGGCGACGGGAGTCGCCGCGGCGGGAGCGGGGAGGGGAGCAGCGGCCGGAGTACCCGCGGTCATCCCCGCATACTCTGCCACCAAGGCAGAGATATCTTCATCGGCACGCAGGCCGATGATCGCGATCGGCTGGCCCGGCGGCACTTCCTGGCCCTCGTGGGCGAGGTGCTTGAGCAGCACGCCCTTGTCGAACACCTCGATCTCCATCGTGGCCTTGTCGGTTTCCACCGATGCAATCGCCTGCGAAGGCACCAGCGCGCTGCCTTCAGGCGCCAGCCACTTTCCCACGACACCCACGGTCATCGTGGGGGAGGCCTGGGGCATCACGAAGAACTGGGCCATCAGGACCTCCCCATCACGCGGCGGGCGGCTTCAACGATGCGCGAGGCATCGATCACCACGAGTTTTTCAAGGTTGGTGGCGTAGGGCTGCGGTACGTCCCGGTTGGTGACGCGGAGCACGGGCGCATCGAGGTGATCGAAGGCGCTCTCCATGATTCGGGCGCTGATCTCGGCCGCCACGCCTGCAAACAAGTGACCTTCCTGAACCACGACCACGCGATGGGTCTTGGCCACCGCGTTGAAGATCGCGTCGTGGTCGAGCGGCCGCAAGGAGCGCAGATCCAGCACCGCCGCGGAGATGCCTTCCTTCGCCAGATCTTCCGCCGCCCGCAGGCAGGTGTGAACGGGCTTTCCCCAGGAAATGAGCGTGAGATCGGTGCCTTCACGCTTGGTGTCGGCCACGCCGAAGGGGATCAGGTGTTCGCCATCAGGCACTTCACCCTTGAGCGAGTAGTGCATCTCGCTCTCGAAGAAAATAACCGGGTTGTCGTCCCGAATCGCGGTCTTCAACATGCCTTTGGCTTCGGCTGGAGTACACGGCGAGACCACCTTCAGGCCCGGAAAGTGGGCGAAGAGGCTGTCGGCGCTGGTGCTGTGCTGGGCTGCCAGGTTCTCGGCATGTCCGTTGGGGCCGCGGAAAACGATGGGACAGGGGTATTGCCCGCCGCTCATCTGGTACAGCTTGGCGGCGCTGTTGATCACCTGGTCGAACGCGACGAGGCTGAAGTTGAAGGTCATGAACTCGATGATCGGGCGCATACCGGCCATGGCCGCCCCCACGCCGAGCCCCGCGAAACCGTTTTCGGCGATCGGCGTATCGACCACGCGGTCGGGACCGAACTCCGCCAGCATGCCCTGGCTTACCTTGTAGGCGCCATCGTACTGCGCCACCTCTTCGCCCATGAGAAACACAGTGGGATCTCGGCGCATTTCCTCGGACATTGCCTGCCGGAGGGCTTCGCGCATCGTCATCAGCGCCATGTCAGGGCCTCGGGGGGGCGTAAGTGTAGGCGTACAGGTCGGCCGGGTCGGGGATGGGCGAGGCATCGGCGAAGTCGTAGGCGTCCTTGGCGACGATCTCGACACGGTCTCGCACGGCGGTCAGCTCGGCATCCCCCAGCCCCAGCTCGCGAAGGCGGTGCTCGGTGATGAGCACGGGGTCGGACTTCTTCATCTCTTCAAGCTCGCCCGGCTTGCGGTACTTCGCGGGGTCGCTCATGGAGTGGCCGCGGTGCCGGTAGGTGACCACCTCCACGATGACCGGGCCCTGCCCGGACCGTGCGTGTTCGATCGCCGCGCCCATGCGTTCGCGCACGTGTTCTACGTCGAATCCGTCGAACTGGTCGCGTGCCATACCGACGCCGAGACCTCGGAGGCTCATGTCGATGAGGGCGCTTTGGCGATCCACCGCGGTGCCCATCGCGTAGAAGTTGTTCTCGCATACGAACACGATGGGCAGCTTGTAGAGCTGGGCGAGGCAGAGCGATTCGAAGAACGCACCCTGGTTGGCGGCTCCATCTCCAAACCAGCACAAGCACACCGCGCCGGTTTTAAGCTGCTTGAGCGACCAGGCTACGCCCGTTCCGAGCGCGCATTGGGCGCCGACGATGCCGTACCCGCCCATGAAGTGAACGCGCTTGTCGAAGATGTGCATCGAACCGCCGAGCCCACGCGTCGTGCCGGTGCTGCGGCCAAACAGTTCAGCCATCAGGGCGCGGGGAGACACGCCCTTGGCGATGGCCTGCCCGTGTTCGCGGTAGCCGGTGATCCACCGGTCTTCGGGGCGGCAGGCGGCGGCGGCACCGACGGCCACGGACTCCTGGCCAATGTACAGATGGCAAAATCCAAGGATTTTACGCTCGGTATAGGCCTTGGCCGCCATTTCCTCCACCCGACGGATGAGGAGCATTTGTTCCCACAACGGCAGGAGGGTGGTCCGGTCGGAAGGGTTTGGAAGGTCGGACAAGCGGCTCCTCGGTCCAGCGGGGCCGGCAGCGTAACCCGATGCTCTCGCACCGGGATGTTCGGAACCCCGTGGGTCGGCGAGTGGTCGCAACCCGCCTTGCCGGGCTACATCGCCGGCTTGGAGGTTGCATGTCCGAAGCCACGACCCGCGGCGTTCGCGTTACCGTTCGACCTGAGTTTCTCCCTCATCAATCGGATCCTCGGGCGGGGTTGTGGGTGTTTGCCTACCACATCCGAATCGAAAACACCGGCACAGACACGGTGCAGTTGCTCGCCCGCCACTGGATCATCACGGATGCGACTGGGCGGGAGGAAACGGTGCGCGGCCCGGGCGTCATCGGGGAACAACCTGTGCTGAGGTCTGGCCAGTCGTTCGACTATGTCAGCGGCTGCCCACTCCCGACGCCCACGGGAACGATGCATGGCACTTACCAGATGGTCACGGAACGTGGTGAGAGGTTCGATGCGGACATCGCCCCGTTCACCCTCGCCGAACCCTACGCGGTGAACTGATGCCCGTCGACAAGGATCTGGGGGGGAGGTTTGGCCGCCTGGGGCGTCGCCTGATGGGCGAGGAAGGGGAGGGGGCGCGACCCTTCCGGTTCGAGGCGAAGGAGCTATTTAATTCGGTGCTGGAAGGCGGCGAAAAAGCTCGTACCGAGGTCGTGAAGATCTTCGCACGCGAGGCGCGGACCTACTTCGAGGAGCTCGGCCTCAAAGACGACCTGCGGCACCTCATGACCAACTACAGCTTCGACATCAAGGCCAGCATCAACCTTAGAAAGCTGACAGAAGCGGAGAAGGGGACTGCGGATGTTGAGCCCGTGGCGGAAGCCGAGACGGGTGCCAGTGCCAGTGTCGAGCCGGAGTTGTAGACGAGGCGTTCTTCACCGAATCTGGGGCATGCGGCAGGGGGCCAGAACCCCGCGAAGACGCGGACGCCCGCCTAAGGCAACGCCACGCCGACCCCGGCCGCGCGGCCGCTTGCCAGCCCCCGCGCGTCCACCTGGAGCACGCGGCCGGCCGCCAACCGGAGGTGGGCGTCCACAAACTCGGACACAGCGGCTGCGCGCGCGGCCAGAGCGGGCAGAACGCGCACCAACGCCGCCTCGCCGAGCGCGGCCTGCTCCACCGCGCGACTCTCGTGCAGGCGCGCGACGATGACCTCGGCCGCGCCGATGCGGAAGGCCTCGTGCCACGCCCGATTTCGCCCGGCGCCGTGGGTCGCGGAGAGCCACTCGATACGTGAGACCAGCCATTCCCACAGGGCCGCCACGGCGGTACGGTCGCTGGCACGGCCCGCCAGGAGCAGGTGGGTTTCGCGCCCCACCTCCGCCGAGTACGCCACGCAGCCGTTCGCCGAGGCCAGGCTCGAGGCCAGGACCTGTTTCCACCGCCGCGGACGCTTCGCGACATCCAACGGAGTGTCGCGCCCGCCGGTGATGGGATCGTCCGCCTCTGCCTCGAGCAGGCGACCCAGGCGGTGACGCTCGATCAGGGCCTGGGCCGCCGCCGCCGCTGCGGCCGCTTCGTGCACATTTGGCGAGTTCGCGAGGGCGAGGAGTTTGCGCACGCGCGCGATCAGCTGCGTGGGGTCCGTCGGCTCGCGAGCACTCAACCGAGATGCCCGTACGGCTCGACCGTCCGCAGACGGGCGTCTTCCACGGGTCCCCCGACCGTAAAGTGGTAGAGCGTTCGCCAGGCGCTGCTTTGCGGCAGGCCAAGCGCGCGATGCGTATCTTCGTCGTAGAAGCAGCCAATCCCGGTGCCGCGGAGGCCGTCGCTCTCCGATTCGAGGTACAGCAGTTGGCCGATGGCGCCCGCTTCCCAATGGGCGCGCCGGTAAAATGCGGCGCCGTTGCGAGCCAACCCCGCCTCAAGATCGCACAGCATGGAGACGGCAAACGCCCCTTCCCCGGCGATCGTCTGCCCGCAGCTTACCGACTGCGAGAGGCCGCGGAGATCCCCGCTGCGGAGGCGGTAGAAGGGTAGCTCCGGCTCGACCTGAGCCCATTCAGCGGCGATATCGAACGCAGCGGGTTCAATCGACCCGCGGAGCAGCGCGTACAGGCCTGACGTCAGACCCTCAACGCGGTGCACGAAGAAAAACGGGTGGATCGCGGGAGTCCAGGGGAAGGCGCTGAAAGGTGCCCCGCCCGGGAGGAGGCGGCGCAGCGTACGAAGGAAAGCCTCGCGGGACATGTAGGTTTTCCCGTCCATGTCCACGGCGCTTCGCCGCTGGCGCACCAGCGCGCCCAGGCTGGCCGGTCGCCGCACCCCTGTGTCCGCGCGCGCCGGAGGGTCGACAAACTCCAACGCGGGCGCCCGTCGTCGCGTTGCCTCGGCCACCTCCCCGATCACCGGCCAGGGATGGTGCTCATTGGCGAGGGGTGAGGGCACCCCGGACCACACCAATTCTGGAAGCAACGGCACCCGAAAGTGCCGCCATTGCGCCAGCGGAAAAGACAGGTTCGCAGGATAAACGACAACGAGGGCCTCAGGGAGCTCGGCCTCGAAGCCCGACTGCGTTGCCACACCCAAAAGCGCCCCGACCGCAGCTTCAGGCACGCTGTCAAGGACCCGAACCGCCCACCCGAGGGCCGCTGCAGCGAGGGAGACACAGGCGATTGCATGACCCAGATCGTGTTGGCAATACCGGAACGCGCGCTCACCGTACTTCCACGACTCACGTACCGGGATGGACGTCAGCCCGATCAAGAAAGCCCCGGCGGGGAGATCGCCAGCGATACGTCGCCATGGTTCGGCGGGCAGCTCCGCGCGGCGCTCCAGACCATGGGTCAGCGCGCTGTAGTGATACATTGCGGGTGTATCACTCAGATTCTTGATCGCCCCACATACGAGATAAGCCTCCGTCGGATGCAGATTTCCCGAGGAAGGATTCACCCTCAACGCCCAGCGCGCATCCCCCGCCTCCTTCCACGCCGAGAGCGCCAGGGAGTGGAAGAAGAGGCGGGAAACCGAGTCCCAGTCGAGGGAGGCTGGGGCAGAAAGCGCACCGTCTACAACCGCGTCGTAGCTGGGCCCGTGGGCATCCGGATGGGGGTCGAGGAGCACTACGGGAGCTCCGACGTAGCGGCGGAACGGATCCGGCTGGGTTTCCCAGTCCATGTACTGAAGCGAGCGGGCGTACGCATATGGCGCGTGTCGCGAGCGCATGTGGTAGGTCAGGGCCAAGGCTGCTGCGGCTTCGTTTGCGTCGGCCACGGGCGGGCTGGTCATGGCCCGAACTATCGCGGGGCGGGAAGTCGGGCCGCGATCCTGCTTACGGTAGTGCGCCCGCCGCTTCGCCCAACCCCTACCCGATCCCCCGCCCCGCGCCCCAGCGTTCCGCCCGCCATCGCGACGGCGACGCCCTGGCTCCACTCGTGCTTGACCCCGGTGTCATCCTCAAGCTGGAGGTACGCGGTGTAGGACAAGAGTTGGAGTCCGGCCTCGTCCATGACGGGGAGTATCGCGCGGATCCAACGGAGATCCCTCCACCGGCGTCACCGCCCCAGCAGCCCATCCACGGTCTCAGCGCTCAGCCTCAGTGACGGGGAGACGCTCCCGCTCCAGAGCACTTCGCCGGTGAGGTCGTCCACGCAGCGCAGAACGGCGTGGCCTTCGAACTCGCCGGGGGTGATGTCGAGCTCGGCCCGCACGCGCAGGCCGTCGTCGCGCAGGTAGGTGAGCGCCCGGTGGAGCCGTGCGTGGGCTGCGTGTTCGTGGCGGCGGATCACCTCGTTGGCGGTCTTCACCAGCACGCCGAACGCGGCGGCGTCAAGCGGCTTGGGGTTCTTCTTGTCCCGCCCCATCGTCCACGGACCGACCAGCGCGGCATCCTCCTGTCCGGCGAGGGTCATCGAAACCGCCCACCCGTCGTCATCTTCGTTCTTGATCACCTTGGCGGTCCAGCCGTCCCGCCGCCAACGACGGGGCTCCATCACATCACCCTCGTCGTTTTCCTCGTTGTTCATCGGCCACCCCGCAGGCGTGGGCACTATCCCGGCGCCCCACAATCGCCCTTGCGCTCGGTGCCGTTGTCGGTCATGGTGCCGGCCCCCCGGCAGGAGCCACCCTTTGCTCGAACAACGCATCCTCGCCTTTGCCCTCCTCGGTGCCGACTGGGTGCTGTGGCTGCTGGTGGCAATGTCGGTCCTTTGCCTGGCGGCGGCCGCCTCGCGGCTGGTGCGAGGCTTCGGGGATCGCGACGATGGCCGTGCCGATTCCGCGCTCACCGACTTCGCCCGCACCGGGGACGCGACCGCGTTTGCGACCGCGCTCGCCGCCGCCCAAGGGCCGGTTGCCCGCGTGCTCGGGACCGCGTTGGAAGCCGCCGAGGAGCGCGGGCCGGACTCGGCCGAAGAGGTGATCGCGGCGGCTTTGGGGGCGGAACGGGCGCGGCTCGACACCGGGCTCGCCCTCCTGGCGACCACAGGCTCAAACGCACCGTTCATCGGCCTGTTTGGCACGGTCCTGGGCATCATCCGGGCGTTCCACGACCTGTCGCTTACCGATGCGGCGGCGGCGGGTGGCGTGATGGCCGGCATCTCTGAGGCGCTCGTCAGCACGGCCGTCGGGCTCCTCGTGGCCATCCCAGCCGTCGTGATGTTCAATGTGTTTCAGCGACAGAACAAGAGCCTTCTCGGTCGCGTGGAGAACCGCGCCCGCATCCTGCTGTCACGCTACAAGGGTTCCCCGAGGACAGCCGCATAGTGGCTGCGAAGCTCGGAAACGACGACGACGAACTCGTCTCCGACATCAACATCACGCCGTTCGTGGACATCGTGCTGGTGGTCCTGATCATCTTCATGGTCACCGCCACGGCGCTCGTGCGGCAGGCCATCGAGGTGAAGCTGCCAGAGGCGTCTACGGGTTCGACGGCGGAAGACCTTTCTCTCGCGATCAGCATCGACGCCCAGTACCGTTGGTTCCTCGACGGCCAGCCCAGCGATGTTCCCGGCGTCCGTGCTGCGCTGCGGGCGGCAAAGGCCGAGCACGGCGAAAACGTCGTCTGCCTGCTCGCTGCCGACCACTCGGTGCCGCACGGAGAGGTCGTCCGGCTGATTGACGTGATTCGTGAGGAAGGTGTCGCGAAGTTCGCGATCAACGTGGATCCTGTGCCGCGCGCGGAGGGCGCTCCGTGAAGAACCTTCCGCTGTCGCACAGGCGGGACGGCCGCGGCCGCGTCTCGGGCGTGATCCTCTCGGTCGCGCTGCATCTCGCCGTGGGCGCGGCGCTGCTCACCTTGCAGATCGCCCCGGTGGATGAACTGAAACGCTGGGTGGAGATGGCCGTCACATCGACCCCGGAGCCCGAGCCCCCGCCGGAGCCGGAGCCGCCGCCCATCCCGAAGCCCACCGTGCGAAAGGTGGTCGCCTCGCTTCCGCCGCCAGTTCCGGACGCCCCTGCGCCGGTCCCCGACGTTCCCACACCGGCGGTGCGCCGAATTCAGGGCTTGAACAGCAAGTCCTTCCTGCCCGGAGGGGGCAGCGGCCTGTCGGTGCGTGCCGGAACCAGCCTGACCACCGCAGCGGGTGCCGACACGATGGGCATCGCCGAAGCGTCCATCTCGTGGGCGGCTGCCAGCCTTGCACCGAAGTGCCCTCGTCCCGCGTTGGAGGCACCGAAAGGGGTGAAGGCTGCGGGGCTGCAGGGGCGTGTCGACCTGCTCCTGGACATCGGAGTGGATGGCCGCGTCGAGGCGGTGCGCGTGACGGGCTCCCTGTCTCCGGAGGCCGATGCGGCCTGTGTCGCCGCATGGCAGGGCGTTCGCTGTGCGCCCGGGAAAAGCGGCGCAGACCCGGTCGGCGTGACCGGCCTGCCGCACTCGTGCAGCTTCAGGGTGGTCGAATGATCTGGATGTGGCTCGCTTTGACCGATGTGGCGGCGGCGGCCGATCCCGCGCCTGCTCCGGTCGTCGAGGAGATGCCTCCGCTTTTGCACGGCCCCGAGGTGGTGGAGTTCGCGGAGGCGATCTACCCTCCGGAGGCACTGGCGGCAGGCGTCGCGGGAACGGTGGGCCTGCTGGTGGAGGTCGATGTCGCGGGTGGCGTTCGCGTGATCGAGGTGGTGCGGCCCGCGGGTCACGGATTTGACGAGGCGGCCGTGCACGCCGTGAAGCAGTTCCGCTTCCGAGCTGCCGAAGATGCGAACGGTCCGGTGCTGGTACAAGTCGAGTTCGACTACCCCTTCGTGCTCCCGCGGCCCGTTCCGCTGCTCGTCGAAATGGTCGTCGCCCCCGTGAACCTGGAGGGGGACCTGGTGGAGATGGCCACCTTTGCACCCGTGGCCGGGGGCCTCGTGATCGCCCGCGACCTCGCGGGGCGGGCGATCGCCCAGGTGGTGGCCGACGAACATGGGCACTACCGCTTTAATGGGCTGCCCGCGGGGCGTCTGAAGCTGCACGCGCGGCGCCCTGGGTACCAGGACAGCTTCGAAGCGGTGGACGTCGTGGCCGGGTCAGTGACCTCCGCGAAGCTGTGGATGCGCAGCGAGTCCTACCGCGACAACGAAGTGGTGGCGGTCTACGAGCGCGATCGCGAGCCGGAGGTCACGCGGCGTACGCTTTCGATGGCGGAGGTGCGGCGGGTGCCGGGCACGTTTGGCGACCCCGTGCGCGTGATCCAGAGCCTGCCAGGCGCCGCCCGCCCACCCTTCGGCAGCGGCCTGCTGGTCCTGCGCGGCGCGAATCCCGA
>CAMBIK010000114.1 GCA_945867435.1 Klebsiella pneumoniae | reverse complement strand
GAGGGCACGGACGGTGAGCTGTACGACGCGTTCCTGCTCGCCGACGCGCACCGGCTGTCCGCCTAAGGACCGATACAGGGCATGCACGAGCGCTTCCGGCATCTTCAGGAAGTAGGCGGCGAGCTCGTCGATCTCCCCGCGGCTCATGCGCCGACGGCGCGCCAGTCCAGCGGTCGGCTTCCACTTCTTGCGATGCGTGCGTGGACGCACCACCATCTTGCCAGAGCTCGCCACGGCGGCGCCCTGCGCTTCGAAGTCGTCTCGGAAAACGCGGCGCTGACGCCGGCCTCGGGGCGCGGCTTCCCCCTCGTTGTCGGGCGCGGCCACGGCCTGCGTTTCCGGCGCCCCTTCGGGGCCTCCGCTGCGGCGACGCCGCCGACGACGGCGACGCCGACTCCCTGCATCCCCTTCGCCGCCCATTCCTTCCTGTGGTTCCATGCTCATGCCGGCGTTCCTCGCCGCTCCGCGTCAACGGAGCCTTCCTGAATGTAGTAACGGTAACCCTGCTCGGTAAGGAAGAGTTGCCGCTTCATAGCGAACTCCTGTTCCTTGGTTTCGCGCGTGATCAGACTGTAGAAGTGCGCCCCATCTTTCTTGGGCCGGAGCACGCGGCCAAGGCGCTGGGCCTCTTCCTGGCGCGACCCGAAGGACCCGGACACCTGCATGGCTACGTTGGCATCGGGCAGGTCGATCGAGAAGTTGGCCACTTTGCTCACGACGAGCAGCTTGATCTCGCTGCGTCGGAACTTTCCGAAGAGCACATCGCGCATCGGACCTGGGGTTTCGCCAGTGATCAAGGGCGCGTTGTAGCGCCGTGCGATCTCGTGAAGTTGGTCGAGGTAGGTGCCGATGATCAGCACATTGTCGTCCTTGTGGCGCTTCACCAGAGAGTCGAGAACTTCAAGCTTGGCCGGATTAACCGCAGCAAGCCTGAACTTTTCACCCTCGCGAGCCCGTTCGTAGACCGCAGCGCCGCCGTTCTTCCACCCGACACGAACCTCGTAGCACTTGGCTTCGGCGATGAACCCCGATTGTTCCAGGGTCTGCCACGCCATGTCGAAGCGCTTCGGGCCTACGAGGGAAAATACATCGCCTTCACGGCCGTCTTCCCGGACGAGAGTGGCGGTCAGGCCGAGGCGTCGTCGGCCTTGCAGTTCCGCCGTGGCACCGAAGACCGGTGCAGGGAGCAAGTGCACTTCGTCGTACACGATGAGCCCCCAGTTCTGATCCGCGAACAGATGCAGGTGGGCGAACTGCGCTTCCTTCGAGGCGCGCCAAGTGAGGATCTGGTAGGTGGCAACAGTGACATCGCGGATGTTCTTTTCATCCCCGGTGTAGGCGCCGACCTGGTCCCGCGTGAGCGAGGTCTTGTCGAGGATCTCCCGCACCCACTGGTTCACGGCCGCCCCGTTGGTGGCGAGGATCAGGGTTTTCTGGCCGATCTTGGCCATGGCCGAGATCGCGACGATGGTCTTTCCCGCCCCGCAAGGGAGCACGACCACGCCGTTGCCGCCCGCCGGTCGGCCGTCCTGAAACCATCGATCCACTGAAGTTTTCTGGTAGTCGCGGATGGTGAAGGGCTTGCCGTTGCCCACCATGACATCGCGGAGGGTGAAGGGCATCGGATCCCCTTCCAGGAACCCAGCGAGATCTTCCACGGGCCAGCCCGCCGCCAGCATCCGCTGTTTGAAGATGCCGCGATGGCCTCCGCCGATGGCGAGGTAGCGCTTGCCATCTTCGACGAGCAGCTCCTTGACCGACTTCACTTGCCCCACCAGCTTCGCGACATAGGCCGTGGAGAATTCGAGGCGCAGGAGCTTCCGGTCGTCGGGGTGCTGAAGCAGCTTCACCAGCCCGTAGCGTTCGATCGTTTCGCCGACTTGGGTAAGGACATCCGGGGGAACATCGAACTTCGACCATTCGCGCAAGCCATCCACGATGGCGGCACGCGTCATCCCGCTGGATGCGGCGTTCCACAGCGTGAGCGGATGGATCCGGTAGGTGTGCAGGTGCTCAGGCGAGGTTTCGAGTTCGGCAAAACGAGAGAGGAAGTCGCGGACTTCCTCGTACTTCGGATGCTTGGTCTCGAGTAGAACCTTTCCATCCCCCTGAACGATGAGGGGGTTTTCAGGCCGTATGTGCATCGGTCATCGCAAGCGTCCTCCATGGACGAAGCAGCATCCTTGTGCGTGCGGGCGGTGCCCGCCGCTTTGTACAACCCCCGGCCGGATGAACCGTCCCCGGAGCGTATGCACTATGTCGCATGGTTCGGGTGGCGTGTCAAGGCGAAGGAAGGCCGAGGACGCAACGAGATGTCGCGGCGGGGGCGGTCAGAGCGCTGCGAGGCGCGCGATGAGCACCGGCCGCACGTCCTCGACCGAGATTGGAAGCTTCGCCTGCTCGGCCACGCTGCTGATGAGCCCGCTGTCGAGCCCACACGGGTGAATGCGTCGGAACCCGTCGAGGTCGGGGTTCACGTTGAGCGCCAGACCATGCCAGGTGACCCAGCGCCGGCAGGCAATTCCGATGCTGCCGACTTTTTTCCCGGCCACCCACACGCCCGTGTTGCGTGCATCTCGCTCTCCCTTCAGGCCAAACGCCGCGACGGTTTCGATCATCACCTCTTCCAAGCGACGCAGCCAGCGGTGGAGGTCCCGGCCGGGCCCTTCCAGTTTGCAGATCGGGTAGGCGACCAGTTGGCCGGGGCCGTGCCACGTGATGTCGCCTCCACGCTCGACCTCGATCACTTCGGTAGTGCCGGGGTTCAGGGCGTTGGCGAGCGCGCCCGACTTGCGCCCCACGGTAAAGATGGGCGGGTCGTGCTCCACGAGCAGCACCGCATCCTCCACCCGGTCCTCGATGCGGTCAGTCAGGTAGCCGGTCTGCCGTGCCCAGGCGGTGCGGTAATCCATCCGCCCCAGGTCGATCACCCGGGCCAAACGGCGCTCCGAACGCGTTGATGCACGGTCTCGGGGGTTCCGCTGGCATCGATACGCACCACGCGATCCCCCCGCGCAGTGCAGCGAGCGATCGCGCCTTCGTAGGCCGCCGCGATGCGTTGGAGCTGGTCGAGCGTTTCGAAGCGGTCGCGCACCCCCCCCCGCGCCACCACGCGGCGCAGGCATTCCTCGGGAGGAAGATCCAGCATCACCACGGCATCGGCCGCCGGGAATTCCGCGTTGAAGGACCACACCCGGTCGAGGCCGAGGGACTGCGACTGGTAGGCGAGGCTCGACAGAAAGTAGCGGTCGGTCACCACGACCTCTCCCCGCGCCAGCGCCGGCTGCACGGTCCGGTCCTGGTGATCCCGACGATCGGCGGCGAACAACATGCCGAAAACAGCATCCCCGACCACGCCACCCGCGAGCTGGGCGCGGATGAGCATCCCGACCGGACCGTCGGAAGGCTCGCGAGTACGGCAGACCGTGCGCCCGGCCGCAGCCAGTGCCGCCTCGTAGAGCCCGATCTGTGTGGTGCCACCGGAGCCGTCGAGCCCCTCGAAGGCGATGAACATGCCGCTACCTATCCTCACGGCGCCGGATGTGGATCTTTTGACTTGTGCAATGGCGCTGGCGGTGGAAAGCTCCTCGCGAGTCTGGAGCCCCCCTTGCTGTTGATCGCCGCTTTCGCCTACGCGGCGCCCCAGGTCGCCTCCGAGTTGAGGGTTCGTGCCGAACTGCTGGCGTTGGTGGATGCGTCCAGCGACATGGAGTGCCTTACGCCGCTCGTGGCGCAGCTTCGAGAAAACTGGGATGGCTTCTCCCCCGCGGAACGGGCCCACATCAACGCCGTGCTCTCTCCGGCTGGCTCGGAGCTGTTCGCCGTCGAAGTGCCGACCCACGGCGCAGCCCCTCCTCCGGCCAAAGACAGCTGCTGGTCGTGGTCGGACAATCGCCTCGCCGGAACGCACTTCGTGGTCGAGTGGGATGATGGCGTGAGCGACGATGATGCGGCGCAGTTCCTGGAGGATTTGGAATATTCCTGGGAAGTGGAGGTCGACGAACGGGGCTGGGACCAGCCAACAGGCAGCGCGAGCTACCTGATGTTGGTCTACATCCAGAACGAGCGCTCGGGAGGCGCCTACACCACCGTGCAGAGCTGCGGTGGCGGCTACCTGCCCTACGTCGTTTCCGGAAAAGACAGTTGGGACGACCCGGATTGGGGGGCGACCATGGCCGCTCACGAGTTCAACCATGCCATCCAGTTCGGCTACGGCTACTCCCCCGAGTTCTGGTGGTGGGAAGCCACCGCCACCTGGATCGAGGACTACGTCTTTCCGGACGCCAACTACTGGTCGCAGTATGTGTGGGGCTACACCGCCAATCCCTACATCGCGTTCGCGGCCTCCTCCCAGGACGACGAAAACATCTTCTGGCACATGTATGGCATGGCTATTTGGGCCTTCTACCTTGATAACTATCATGGTGGGCACGATACGGTGCTCGAGACCTGGCAGGACGCCAGGAACGACCGCGGCCAGTACACGCGCACGATGCAGGACATGGTCGATGACCTGGGCCTGGACTGGCTCACGATCTACAACGACTTCGCGGCCCGCAACACGGTCATGGACTACGAGCAGCAGCGCTACTTCCCATCGATCGACCTACACGACACGGTGAAGACCCTTCCTGCGGATGGGCAGTCCGGCAACAACGATACGCCGCAAGGGTACGGCCAGAACTACATCAAGTTCGACGATGGGATGGGCGAAGGCGATCTCGTCGTGAGCTTCGTGGGCGACGACCGCACGGAGTGGTCCGTGCAGCTTGTGGAGGCCAAGAGCGCCGTGGATCGCGTGGTCACGGCGACCACGGAAGATGGCGCGGCGATCGTGACTCTGGAAGGCTACGGCGACCGGGACGTGTACCTCGTGGTCAGCCCGCTCACCGACCGGGACAGCGACTTTGAGTACTCCTGGACCGCGCAGTTGGTGGTGCCGGAAGTGCCCGACGATACTGGCGAGGCTGGCAACCCCGACGGAGATCCCGACGGAGATCCCGAAGGCGGCAACGGCGTCGGCGATGGCAGCCTGGAGCTCACTCCACCGGGTGGCTGCGGGTGCGATTCCGGCGGAGCGGGGATCGCAATGGCGGGGGTTGCGGCGGCGGCGGTGCTTGCGGGTCGTCGTCGGCGCTGATCAGCGGCCGTGGCGCCATCGATGAGCGGTACGCCGAAGCGGCGGCAGAAGTGCGTCGGCCGTGGCGCGATCGATTGCGTTTCGGCGCTCGGGGCGGTGCAGCACCACGGTCCACACCGCGCCTTGCCGTTCGATCGAGACCGGGTCGAGGATCAGCCGGCCATCCCGGCGGCGAGGGCCTGCTCGTCTACCTCGGCGCGCCCGCTTTCACGCAGCAACCGACGGGTCAACTGCATCGCGTTTTCGATGCTGTGATCCATGTTGTTGTACCAGAACATGCCGGTTCGGCCTGCCAGTTGCAGGTTCTCGTACTGGGCCAGGGCCTTGCGGGTGCGTTCCAGTTCCGCCGGGTAGCGGGTGTGGTAGATTGGGTAGGTATTGGCCACGCGTTCTACGCGAACGTCGTGAACCTTGCGACGCGAACTGAGCATGCCCACCTTGATCAGGTCATCGACCACCCAGTCGGTGAGCCGCTCGGCGTGCTGCCAGCGCTCATCGCCCTCACGGCAGGTGACCTCGACGCAGAGGCCGGTGGCACCTGCGTGCGGAACGGTGTCGTCTGCGAAGTATTTTGGGGTTGAAACGCGTGAAAATACGATGTCGTCGGCGCCGTAGTAGCACCACTGGTACTTCTTGGCGACCGGCTCATCTACCATCACGTTGTAGAAGAGCGTGCTTAGATAGGGAAGGTCTGGGGATTCCAGGCCAAGCTGGTCGCAGGCGAGGGTGATGGGCGCGGTCCAGATCACGAGGCTGGGATCGATCCTTTCACTTCCGGCGTACACGGCCTCGATCCGTCCGTTTCCGCCCGCGAGCCGCGCGCCTGTGCCGGTAAGGATGCGCCCGCCGCCCGCGCGCACCTTGTCCGCGATCACCTCCCAGGTGACCCCGAGCCCGCCCCCTGTCGGATAGATGAAGTTGATCTCGGCTTTGTTGTACTGGAGGAACGTGGATTTCGCGAGCTGGACGAGGTTCTGCATCTGCAGCTTGTCGTCGATGATCGCGCGGTTGATGCCGACCTTGGCCCAGTCGGGGTGGGTTTCCTTAGGGTGGATGCCCAGGAATTTGATGCTGTAGCCCTTGAAGAAGTTCTCGTACAGCGTAGGACCGTACTGCTTCAGCACGTAGTCCTCAAAGTTCGAGGAACCGTACTTCTTCATGCCGTTTACGGCGAGATCGAGCGTGGACTTGAGCGCGAGCGGGAGCGGGAGCTGTACGAGGTTTTTAGGGTGCAGCGGCCAACGGTAGTATGAGCCCTCGAAGAACACCTCGGACAGCCGCGGGAACGCCGTGGTGTTGTCTTTCAGCACCCGGTCCAGGTAGGTCTTGATGTTTGGGTTTTCGGTGTGGAAGCGGTGGGGGCCGCAATCGAACACAAAACCGTCGTACTGGTAGCTGCGCGCCAGGCCGCCCACCCGGTCGAACTTCTCGATGACGATGACCTTGGCCCCGGCTTCCGTGAGCAGGTGGGCGCTGACCATGCCGGCCACGCCGCCGCCAACGATGACGACGGGGCCTGAAAAAACGGAGGGAGTCGGCAACGCGAACCTCGACGGTTCTATTCTCACCCGGCGGCGGCGGTTCGGGTAGTGGTGAATGCTACGGAGGTGGCGGGTTCGCGTTCCGTCGTCGTGCGGCCAGCACCTCCGCGCCGGCCCAGAGCCATCGGGCCCCAGCGGTCGAGGCGCAGCCGCAGCCGTATTCGCCGGTGCGCCGCATCACCCCAGCCCGTGCTCCAGCCGACTCGCAGTGAGGTTGAGTCGGAAAAGCGGTGCCGGAATGGTGGGATCGTCGGCGTCGGCCGTGAGCAACAACGACGCGCCGCCTCCCGCGCTCGACTCGTAATGCAGGCCCTCGATCTTCGAGTCGCAGCGCACTCGCGCGCTCCAGCGCACGGAGCCTTCGTTTGACAGCCGCCCGATCACCGCGCCGCCGAAGGGGCCGTCCTCGTAAACGCTGCCGCCGCCTTCGGCCGTGGCGGTGAACAACACATCCCCGCCGGGCAGCGCCGCCGCGTCGGTGAACCCCAGGGGCACACCGTTCAACTCCCCGAGATCGATGGGGGTGACGCGGCCCAACAAATCCGCTCCCCAGGTTCGCCCTCCCGCCACGGCGGCCATTACTCCCGCAAGGTCAACCTCCACGATGGCGTTGTGGCCCCCCTCGCCGTTGCCGCGCTGAAACAGCCGCAGGTGCCCCCCGACGACGGCCGCCCCCTCGAGGTTCAGCGCCGGCACTCGGTCCCGCAGGTGGGCGTAGAGGGGCGTGAGATCGAGCGCGAGGACCTCGGGCTCGGCGTGTTCGAGGGTGGCGATCCGGATCGCCGCGCCCCGGTCCCGGCGGGGAGTGGAACCCGAGCCCAGCGCGAGGAGCCAGCCCCCGGGCAGCTCTGTCAGCATCTCCAGGTCGGGTTTGGCAGCCTTCTTTTCTCGGTGCTCGTCGGGGAGGACATCCGGAAACAGGGTCACGTTCCCGACGTGCGCCAGCGTATGGCGATCGTGGATGTGCAGGCGGGTCGTGTCGTCCGCGATGACGCAGACCCGTGTGTCACTCGCCCACAACCCGCTCGCCGCAGCGCAGCTTAGATGGCCAAGGAGCTTCGGGGGAGCGATGAACGGCATGTTGGGAGGCGCACGCGCTATCATGGTCCCGTGGCCTCCTCGGAAGCGTTCGCCGCAACGGACGATCCACCCGGACGGTAGGGGCTCGGCGCGCACACATCCTTCCGGTGTGGGGCAGTCGCATCGTAGGTGAGCGTGTTCCCGAACGCCTCGACGAGCCACCCGGGCACGCCGCTGGCCGCCGGGGGCACCCTCTCCTGGTCTGGATTACACCACCCCCCGCCCCACGACGACGAGGCGCTCATGCCAAGGCGGTGGAGCCGTGGATAAGGGAGGGCGAAGGCTGTGTCAGGACCTTCACGGCGGCCCCCCGGCTGTCGTCGCGGGTTCCAGCCAGGGCTCCAACGTCAGGCTCAGGCGTGCTGCCACGTCGGGTTCGCCTCCTAACGGCACCCTGCCGCTGGCGCCGACACCGGGCGCGATGGCTGCGCCGCCGGGGAGGCGCATCGGGAGGAAAATCCCCGCTGTCCAGCCGAATCCCTGCTTCCCGGAGTCGGGCTCGGTCCACCAACCCGCGGAGGCTGCAGGGCGGATCTGGAAGCCCGGTGACGGCCGAGCGGTGCCGCTGCAGAGCAGATCGCTGCGCAGGAAGGGCACAAATCCGACGGACGAGCCGTCGAACGACAGTTGCGCACCCGCTTCCACCGCCACCGCGACCGAGACCGGCGTTGCATGGCGCCGCTCATCGAGCACCGCGTACTTCACCGAGAGCGCACGTGGCGGGAGCAACCCGCGCACGCCGACATCCAACCCGGCTCCCAAGCCCAGCCGGTACTCCAGATCGATGGGAATGGAGCTCGGCGGGCTGTGGAGGTCCACCTGAAACGTCGGGTCGAGGACCACGCCGAGGTTGCCCGAGCCCTCGAGCTTGCCCAGGGAATGCGCCGGCCGCAACATCGCGATCGAGCAGCCCAGCGCGAGGAGAATCACAGAAAAGGCTTGAGCATCTTCCGAAACTCTAGCCGGTCCACGATGTGAGTCAGGTAGTCCGCGCGCTCGGAGTCCCACACCACCTTCGGCGAGAGGTCGTAGTTCTCCATCCAGTTCTCGTAGAGCCCGTTGAGCCCTTGCAGATACTTGGTGGGGATCGCCATTTCGCTGGCCCGGCCACGCTTTTGGATGCGCCGCCGGATGGCCCGCACCGAACAGCGCAGGTAGATCATCAGATCGGGGGGCTGGAGCGTGCGCTTCATGCCACCGTACAGGTCCATGTAGGTGCGGTATTCGCGGGTCTGCATGTGCCCTTGTCGGTGCAGGTTGGTCGCGAAGATCTCCGCATCCTCGTAGATCGTGCGGTCCTGCACAACCGTGCCGGGTTTCTGGTTCAAATCAAGGTGTAGTCTGAACTTATTTGTGAGGAACCAAATCTGGCTCGGGTAGGCCCACCGCCCCATGTCGCCGTAGAATTCGTCCAGCCATGGGTTATCTGCGTAGGGCTCATAGGCCGGCTCAAAGCCGAACTCTTCGCTCAAAAACTCGACGAACGAGGTCTTGCCGACCCCCATGTTGCCGGCGACGGCGATGAACTTCTTCACGGCGCGACGAGCGCAGCCGAGCCAGTGTTCCCGTAGGCGTCCTCGACCCGAACGGAGGTGGCGCCGGACGGGATGGCATCCGAAAACACGGTCATTCCGCCGCTATGGTCGCCGACGCCGGCCACCAGCGCTTCGCTGCCATCCCCGAGGGTGAAGGTGAGGATCGCCTCGTCGCCATCCACCGGGTTCGCGCCGCGGAAGCCGCCATCCATGCCGATGAGCCGGTAGCCGCGTGCGGGACCTTGCAGCCAGACCTGGAGGTCCTGGCCGGACTGTGCGACCGACAAGACCGCGGGGAGCACGGTGAATTCGGGGGAATCGACCGTGTACGGCCCCGTGCCCCACGGCCACGTGGTGGCGCCATCGTCTACGAAGGTGTGGCCTTCCACATGGAGGCGGTACACGCCTTCCGGCACCCCCTGGCGCGCTTCGATGTGGCCTACCGCTTGCCACGCGGCGTACCAGGTCCAGTTCTGCTCGGCCTCCGAGGGGTACAACGGGTCCGGAGTCGTGGTGACGAGGATGTCGGGCCCCTGGGTGACCGTGCGCCCCGCGCCTGTGAGCACATCCGCAAAGGAACCGTCCTCCTGGCGTTTTTGAAGCGTCACGAGGGGGAAGTCCACGCCGGGATCGCCGCCCGCCCACATGAACTCGACGAGCCCGGAAATGCGGCCGACCTGGGACGGCACATTCACTTGCACCAGGGCGTACCCACCGGCTTCTGCGGCGTCGTACTCCGCTTCCGAGTACAGCGGGCTGTACAGATAGATGGGTGCCTCCGTGACGACCGTTCCTGCTTCCGGCGTGAGGTCGGGCCGTTCCGTCGGCATCGGCGCTGCGGGGCCGTAGTCCGGCATCTGGTATTGGTTGCAGGCATCCTGCTTTTCTACGGCATCGGTGAGCAGGTGCTCCTTCGACATCGTGAGAAGCCCTTCCATGATGTGTTCGCCTTGCAACGGCCCCCAGACGTTGATGTCGGCCTCGTAGCCGCCCATCAGCCAATCCTCGGGCAAGAGCAGGTAGCCTTCGTGGTCCTGGGCGTAGCCGACCGCCATGCTGTGGCTCAGGCCTAGCTCCGAGGCGGCCCGGCGTCGGAACTGTTCCGTGTACATCGAGGTGGTCTCACCAGGAAAAAAGCCGATGAGGAAGTCATCCATCGTGTCGCCGGTCTCGTCGTGGATGGGCACGGGCCCGAAGCGCGTGGCCGTCACCGCGGCTCGCTGTGATTCCGGAAGTGGAAGCGCGCGTTCCTCTTCGGTGAGGTCGAAGAACTCGCCGATCAGGTCCATCATCTTGGTGATGTCCACGCATTGGTCGTACGGGAACACGTTCGCCGGCGCGTAGCCGGGGAGGTAGGCCGGGTTCTCCCCGCAGAACGCGGAGCCGAACTCGGTGTTGAACTCGTCGAGCGGTGACTGCAGGCTGCCATCTGCCGCGTACACGATGTTGTCCGGCTCATACGCGGCGTCGAAGGGGGGGTAGAACCAATCCACCGTGCCGTTTCGGGTGACCCGGATATCCTGGTGCAGCTCCGGCACCGACCGCGAGGCGGTTTCCAGCCGAATGTGTCCCGCCGAGGTGGTGGTGGCCTCCCAGAGTGCGTGGAGCGGCGGGGCCGCGTATTCGCCCACCGTTTCCAGGTTGGCATAAAAGCTGTCGGATCCGCCGGGGGAAGCATCGCCCCCACCGGATTGCAGCATCGCGACCACCACGGGGCTGTCAAAGGTCTCTTCGAACGCAAGTTCGACATGGCCGGGCGCATCGACGCTGATCATCGGGCTGTCGCTGTCCAGCGAAGTCCCGTGCATGCCGAAGTTGAAGAGCACGCCGAGCGGCTCATCTTCGAGGGTGTCGATGCGGATCATCGTCAGGTAGGGGTCCTTGTAGGAGCCGGCCGGGATGTCGTCGAAGAACTGAAGACTGTCGTTGTCGCCACGACGGTCGTGGTACACGAGCCCATCGTCCCAGTCCTTGGCCCGTCCGACGCCAATCTTTGCCGGTTGCAAGCCGTCGTGGGCCACCACGGCGACATCGGTCATCGTTTCGACCAGGCGTTCAAAAACCTCGGTGTTGAAGCGGTCGCTTCCGAGGTAGTAGGTGACTTGGTCGGAGTAGTCGCCGTAGCTGGCGTGACTGTGGCTCGTTGCGACCACCACGCGCCCATCCATCGGCCGCCCCGTCTCTTCCTCGATGCGCGCCTCCAGCGCTTCCACCAAGCCATCGAAGCTGTAGATTACGTCAAGTTTCAGGATCACCAGGTCCTGATCGCCGTTTGAGATCCAGAACGCCTTGGCGGGGACGCGGGTCTGTACGCCTGCGGAAGGCGCGAACTTCGATTTGTACTGACTGTCGCGGCGGTCGGCCTTGCCATCGCCACCAAAGCAGGAACAACGGCTAGTATATCCGGAAAGCGGAGTGCCGATGGGCAGGTCCACGAAGGCTTCGGCGACCCCAGCCAGGGGCGCTCCGACAACGATATTCTCGACGTCAGCATTCTCCTTTGCTTCGTCGCATGCTGCGACCGGCTTTTCTTCCTCGGGGCATCCGAGAAGCGTGAGAACGAAGGGGAGCGAGAGGGCTACGGTTGATGTGACGCGCATCCGCGGATGATAATGCCCGGCGATGCCTTCCGGCGGTGAGAACATCATCGAGATTCTGCCCTCGGCCGTCGCCGGGGTGCACCGCATGCTGCTTCGGGTCGCGGGCGGAGGGGTCGTCGAGGCGGTGGAGATCCCCGTCGAGCGGCTTGCTACGCTCCCGGCTGGCGGCGTGTTTGCAGCGTTCACGCTTGGGGAAGATCGAGTGATCCTCGGCCCCCTGCTGCAGCGCCGCCTCGTGGACCTCGGACCTCCGCCGCTCGCGGCGCTCGGTTTCGTGTCTCGGCTTTTAGACGATCTGGAGCTGCTGCACCGCGGGGGGGGGGCCCACGGCGCGCTTGCCATCGAAGGGATCGGGGTGGACGACCGAAGCGAACTGGTGGTGCGCCCTGCACTCCACCTCGCGCAGGAACTGTCGCCGGCGGGGGATGTGCGTGCGGTCGGGACGATCCTGGCGGCCCTTGCAGACCGTGCAAAGCTGGATGCGGCGGGTGTGCCCCGGTCGTCGCTGCTCCTTTCGGGTTTCGGGGTGGATTCCGCTCGGGTCGGTTTCGCAGACGCCCGCGCCGCCCGCCAGGCGCTGGCCGTAGTGGTGCGCGGCCTTCGGGTGGAGGAGGCGCTCGCTAGCTTCTTGGCGGGGTTGGAAGTGCGGCTTCCAGCTCCGGCTCGCGCTTTCCAGGTGCGGCCTGTCGCGATCCCTCGCACGCCGCCGGGCGCGGACCGGGCCTCGGAGGCGCGGGCGTGGCTGGACCGTTCGTTGCTGGACCTTCAGCGCGATCGCGTGGACCGCGAGGCGAAGCTGAACGAGGAGGCGGATCGGCTTACCGACAAGCTTTTCCTTCAGACCGCCGCCGCCCTGGCGGCCGCCCGCGCCGTGGCGGCAGGGGAGCCGCGCCGGCCG
>CAMBIK010000113.1 GCA_945867435.1 Klebsiella pneumoniae | reverse complement strand
GGTGTCTCCGGCGGTGTCCGTGTCTGCCGCGGTGTCGCTCGCGCAATCGGGCGAAGCGGCGCAGTCGGCGTCGTCGCAGTCGTAGGTGCCGTCCTGGTCGTTGTCGGCGGCATCGACACACTCGCCGCTTTCGTCGCCCTCAAACTCATCGGCGGATGGATCCGTCACGGGGCACGCGACCAAGGTCAGCAGGGTGAGCATGGACACTCCGAGTGTTGGCGGAAAGCATAGGCGTGGGGGCTTCCGCCGTCCACTCGCTCACGACGTGGTGACGCCGCCCTCCGGCTGCCTTGATACGCCCCCCGCGCCCCTCGGAGCGCCCCTTGTCCACCCCCTCTGCCGCATCCCTCAACGACCTGTTCATCGGCATCGCGGGTATGATCGGGGCCGGTAAAAGCACCCTCGCCACCGCGCTCGGCCAACACCTCAAGCTGCCCGTGTACTTCGAGCCTGTTGCCGACAACGACTACCTGGCCGACTTCTACCGGGACACCGCCCGCTACTCGTTCGCCACCCAGATCTACCTCCTCAATCGCCGCTTCCAGCAGCACCAGGAGATCATCTGGCGCGGTGGCGGTGGCGTGCAGGACCGCACCATCTACGAAGATGCGGTTTTCGCGCGAATGCTCGTGAACATCGGGCTGATGGACGAACGCGACTATCGAACCTACTTGTCGCTGTTTCGCCACATGAGCAATTTCATGTGTCGGCCCCATGTCATCGTGTACCTCGACGTGAAGCCGGAGCGTTCGATGGAGCGCATCCGCATGCGCAGTCGGGATGTCGAGAGCGGCGTTTCGCTCACCTACCTCACGGCCCTCTACGATGAGTATTCGAGGTTTATCGAGGATATCAGCAAGACCATTCCGGTCATCACGGTGGATTACGACCAGTTCCGCAACGTCGAGGAGATGGCCGCCACCATCGAGCGCGAATACCTCAACGCCAGCTTTCTCCGCGCGGTGCGTTGGGAGCCTACACGCGGGTAGTTCAGGCGGCGCGCAGTCGCGTTCCGACGACGTACACCGTGAAAGCGATGGCCACGCCAGTGAACCACCCGTAGGGGTAGATCGTGGTGAAGACGCCGGGCACCACCGACATGAGCTTCGTGGCGTGCAGGAAACCCGGCAGGTTCGGCAGGATGCCGGCGACCAGCGCGACCATCGCGATCGGGTTGAAGCGGGGCTCGGTGCCGCCTTCCTGGAATAGCGCAGGAACATCGAGTGTTTGCTTCCGGATCACCCAGTAGTCGGCGATCATGATCGCGGCCACGGGGCCCAGCAGCATCCCCACGCCGCCCAGCCAACCTCCAAGGTAGGTGGCGGGATCTTCCATCAGCTTCCACGGCAGGCACGCGATGCCAAGTATGCCCGTGATCAGGCCGCCCATCTTGAAGCTGATGTGCTTAGGCGCGAGATTCGCAAAGTCGTTGGCGGGGCCCACGACGTTGGCGGCGATGTTCACGCTGAGCGTGGCCAGCACGATGCCTGCGACCGCGATCACGGCGACCACGGCACGCGTCGCTGCGCTCGCGATCAGGGGCTCGGACAGCCCCTCGGGGGGCATCGCGCTCGTCATCTTACCGAGGAGGAACTCGGGGTTCCACAGGTCAGCGGCCGGCGTACCGGGAAGGACCACCATCGAGGCGCTGGTGATCATCACGGCCAGCGCGGAGAAGGCGATCATCGTCGTCGGGAGCCCGAGCGTTTGCCCGAGCAGTTGTTCCCTCTGCCCCCTGCTGAAGCGCGTGAAATCCGGGATGTTGAGGGCGAGCGTGCTCCAGAAGGCGACCATGCCGGTGACGGCAGGCACGAAGGCCGGCCAGAACTCGCCCAGTGTCTGGTATTTTGAGGGTTGTTCGAGCATCGTTCCCAGGCCGCCGGCGCGGTTCGCGACCCACCCGAGCAGGATGACGGCGAGCACGAGGACGATCGGCGCCGCCCAGTTCTCAAAGACCCGAACCGCGTTCATGCCCTTGAAGATAATAAACAGGTTCATCGACCAGAAGATCATGAAACCGATCGCGGCGGGGATGGGGAGCCCGGCGAGGGACACGCCTGCGCCCAGCCCGGCGAATTCGGGCCAGAAGGTCACGATAAACGTCTGGACCGCGAGGCCACCGATGAAGGTGTTGATGCCGAACCAACCGCAGGCCACCAGCGCCCGCAGAACGGCGGGCACCTTGGCCCCTTCCGTTCCGAAGCTGGCGCGTGCCAGCACCGGGAAGGAGATTCCATACTTGGTGCCCGGATGGGCATTCAGCAGGATCGGGGCGAGGACGATGAGGTTGCCGATGCCGATGGTGACCAGCGCCTGCCACCAGTTCATGCCGCCGGCCATCAAGCCGCCAGCGAGGGTGTAGGTGGGGATGCAGTGCGCCATGCTGACCCACAGCGCGGCGAAGTTGTAGGTCGTCCAGTTGCGGTGCTGCAGCGGGATGGGCGCAAGATCAGCGTTGTACAACGGACTTTTGGCAGCGTCGGGACCAAGCAGGGCGAGCGCTTCCGCTTCGTAGGAGGTGGCCTGCATCGGTCAGTCCTTGCTGGAGACCAGGGTGCCGGTCTCCGCCACGAAGTCCTTCTTTCCCCACTCGGTATCGCGATTCGCGAGCGCCCCGGCCTTCGCGGCCTTCTTCGCGGCCTGAAGCTCCACGAGGTGGTGGTGGGTGGTGAAGTACGGGAGCGACTTGCCGATCGCATCTTCCACGCGGGAGAAGGCGTGTTGACCAAGGAAGGCGCCGAGTCCCTCGCCAAGCTCGCTCACCATCTCGAAGCCCTGCAACATGGGCCCGGTGCAGCTCTGAACGGTCGAGGCCCCGAGCAGCAAGAACTCGATGGCATCGACCGCGCAGGTCACGCCGCCTATGCCGGAAATCGTGAAGTTGGGCTGGTCGAGCGCAAGTTCTGCGACCATCCGCAGCGCGATCGGCTTCACCGCCCGGTAGCTGTAGCCGCCGAACGTGGAGTATCCTTCCACCGTGGGGGTGGGGCGGAGCGTCTTGAGATTGATCCCGATTGTGGAGAGGATCGTGTTGATCGCTGCCACGCCGTGGGCCCCCCCCTCCTTCGTGGCTCGCGCCGGAATGCGGATATCGGTGATGTTGGGGGTCAACTTGGCCCACACGGGGCGCCCCCCCGCCGCCTCCACGACCCAAGCCGTGACTTCCTTCACCATCGCCGGGTTCTGCCCCATCGCCGCGCCCATTCCCGATTCCGGGTGGCCGTGGGGGCAGGAGAAGTTCAGCTCCAGCGAGTCGCATCCGGCCGCGAGGCATCGCGCTGCGAGCTCCTGCCAGCGCGCCTTGTTGTAGCTCTCCATGATCGAGCCGATGAGGATGCGGTCCGGCCAGTCCTGCTTCACGCGCCTGAAGTCTTCCTCCCAATCCTCGAAGGGGCGGTCGCTGATCAGTTCGATGTTCTGGAAGCCGATCGCATCGCCGGAGGGACTGTTCAGCTTGCCGTAGCGAGGCTGAACATTGACCACAGCAGTGTCCGTGAGGCTGGTGGTCTTGGCGACGACCCCACCCCAGCCGGCAGCGAACGCTTTGCCCATCACGGTTGCGTTCGTGGAGGGCGGTCCGCTGCCGATCACGAAGGGGTTCAGGAACTTCATGCCGTTGACGGTCACAGCAAGACTGCCGTCGGTGAGGATCGAGGACATCCGGGGGGTACTCCGAGAGAGTGAGGGTAGCACACCCATCCGACCTACTCCAGCGTGCAGGCAGCGGATGCGACCAGTCCGGTCAGGTCTTCGGCAGCTAGGAACTGGAGCGTCGCCGAGTCGGGCTTCGCCGCGAACGCATTCCATCCGAGCCCCGCGCCCGCCACGGCCGAGTACACCGGCCAGAGCACGTTGGTGGAAGGGGCGCTGAAGAACAGGCCGACGCTCTGGTTGGCGTGGGGGCCCTCGAGCGCGCAGACGCCGCCCAGGCCGACATCGTTCACGGTCAGGCCGCCGCTGGCATCGGCATCGGCGTAGACTACAAGGGTCTCCACCGCCTCTGGGAACCCGTCGCCATCGAGGTCGAGCAGGTGGGAGGGGTCGGGAGCGCCCGACACCGTGGCGAACCAGGGGCTCTCAAGCGGCTGGTCCACCAGCAGCTCCTCGACTGCGGCTCCGGCGAACACCGGAGAGGGCACCAGGGCGAGCCGAGTGTCCGCGGGAAGGGTGTCATCGACGGTGCCCTCCAGCGAGAGGGCCTCGGTCCATGTGACGGTGATCGGGAGGGCGAGGGGATCGCCAATCAAGGGCACGGCCGACCCATCGATGAGCAAGCCGTTCCAACCGAGGGTCATTCCCGCCAGGGCGAGGGTCGGCGGAAGTTCGCCGCTGAGGTACAGCGCCATCCACGAGCCGGCCGCGAACCAACGTTCATCGGCGTCCCAGCGGGACTCTCCACCGTCCTCGTGAAGGCCCCCCACGAAGAAGGCACCCTCGAGGCCGGCGATGTCGGGAACGGGGAACAGGTAGGGCAGCGCATCCGGTCGGAGCTCGATGCGTGCAGCGGCCGGGAGATCGGCCACGACTTCGCCCATCACGAGGCCGCCTTCGGTCACCGGGAGGTGTACCAGCGAGAAGGCCAAGCCATTCAGCTGTCCGCTGACATCGAAGGCGACGGTGGGCGGGCTGGTCGCCGCAGTGTCGTTGCCTGTTTCGCCGGAATCGGCGGCTTCCGAGTCCTGCGGCGGTTCCGGAGCTTCGTCGGGCGTGCAGGCGATGGCGAAGATCAGGTGCATCGGGGCCAGGCTGCGGGTGGGCTACTCCTCGTCGGGGATCGGCTGCGGCCCGGCGACGATGCCGACCAGGTCGGGATCCACGCCATCTTCCGTGGTCCGGGGGCCAACCTGAGACTTGCGTAGCAGACGCTTCTGGTCCTTTTCCTTCTGCTTGTCCTGCCGCTGACGTTCCTTTTCTCGCTTCTGGACGCTGGGGTTGCCCATGGTGGTGCTCCGCTGGCGGACGGCTATCCTGAAAGGGCCGAGCGCGAGTGAAATCGGGAAGGGATCGGCCCCGTTTGCGCTACGGAGCCCCGTCGGCGCGCCGGCGACGCAGGGCCAGCGCCGCGCCCGCAGCGAGTGCCGCCGCAGGCACCGTGGCACTTCCGGTGGCGCATCCGCAGTCGCCCGGCGGGCTACATTGGGGACCCCGCGGACCGCTTCCATGTTCTGGCTCGTCGCCTCGTCTTTGGCCGCCACGCTGTCTGTCGGGCCTTCGGGCACCTACCCCACCCCCTGCGCGGCCATCGCCGCAGCTGCGGCCGGCGATGTGATCGAGGTGGATGCCGCTGGCGACTACGCCGGGGACAGTTGTGCCTGGTCCACCGACCGCCTCACGGTCAGGGGCGTGAACGGCCAGGCACTGATGGATGGGACCGGCGCCGACATGGCCCAACAGAAGGGGATCTTCGTGATCCAGGCTCCCACGGCCACGATCGAAAACATGGCGTTCGTCGGGGCGTCTGTGCCAGACAACAACGGCGCGGGGATTCGTCATCAGGGCGCCGACCTGTTCGTGACCGACTGCCTGTTTCGCGACAACCAGAACGGGATCCTCGGGGCCCCGTCCGAAGCGTGGAAGGGCGGCGTGTACATCTCGCGTAGCGAGTTCGACCACAACGGTGCTGGCGATGGGTACTCCCACAACCTATACCTTGGAAACTACGAAATCGTGTCGATGGAAGGCTCCTACAGCCACCGCGGCAACGTGGGCCACCTGTTCAAGTCTCGCGCCGCGACCACCTGGATAAACGCCAGCCGGTTTACGGACGAGGAGGGCGGCGCAGCGAGCTACGAGATCGACCTCCCGGATGCGGGATCGGCCTGGATCGTCGGGTCCTTCGTGGAGCAGGTGAGCACCACCCAGAACAACGCGATGATCGCCTACGGAGAGGAATCGTTGAACGCTGGGGAAACCGATCTGCACATCGTGAACAGCACGTTGCTGAACCACCATGATCGCGGCACGTTCATCTCTCCCGGAACGGCGGTCACCACCCCGGTGGCGGTCACCAACACCCTGTTCGTGGGTCCGGGCGAGCCAAGTGCACAGTCGTTCACGACGTTCACCACCAGTTGGACTCACGAAGACGGCCATCCCAGCTTGGTGGACGTGAGCGGCATGGATGTGCACCTCGACTCGGATTCGCCGTGCATCGATGCCGGCTCCGACCCTGCCGAGGGCGCGCCGACGGCAGAGTTTGTGAGCCCCGTGGGGACCATTCCCAGGATCAAGATGGGAGATGCGTGGGATATCGGCGCGTATGAGTTCGGAAATACCGGCGTGGCCGCGGAGCCGGAGGACACCGCCGGCGAGCCGCCGGTCGAGGAGGAATCCGAATGCGAGTGTGCTACCGGGGCATCTCCGGGATGGAGCTTCGTGGCTGCGATAGCCGTCCTGGCCATCCGGCGGCTGCCTACCCCCCCGCGAAGAGGCTGACCGAGCCGTAGTTCGTGTACGCGCCCGCATCGCCGTAGGTGCATCCCATCAGGAGATCGCCGGCCTCGGGGTTGATGTCCGCCCGGCCGTCGTCGCAGTCGACCTCGACGTTCCAAGGGGGAGCAGGCACAGGAAACGCATGTATCCTCTGCATCCTGCGAGTCTACTGCCGCCGCAACAGCTCCGCCATCCGCTCGTTCACCGCCTTGAGCAACGCATCGATCTGCTCATCCTCCCGCGTCGGGTCGTAGGGCGGGGGCACGACCGCCGGAGCGTAGTAGCCCGTGAGCTTTACTCGCCGCGGGAAGAGGGTCGGTCCCACGCCACGAACAATCGGAATCGGCCAGTGGGACCGGCGGTATACGGCGTCGGTCACTCGGTTCGGGTACACCTTGAAGATGTCGTCGGCGGCGGGGCAGGCGGCGCACACCACGGGCGCACCCGTGCGGAGGGCCAGGCGAGCGAATCCGCGGCGACCTTCCCATCGCGACGTGCGGCGCTCGGTCCAGGGCCGCAAGGCCTCCCACATCCCCCCCGGCGCCACTCCCACGATGTGGCCCGCCCGCAGTGCCTGTTCCCCAGCGTCGGGTGAGGCAGGTACGAGGCCGATCTCCCTCGCGAGCTTGCCGAGCCCGTCGAGCTGGAAGATGCGGTCGTCGCCCAGCCCCACCGGGACCCGGCCGGTCTGTTCGAAGATCGCGCCACCGAGTAGAAAACCGTCGTAGGTGGCGAGGGAGTGGTGCACGACCAGGAGGCACGCACCCTCGCGAGGCACGTTCTCCATCCCCTCCACCTCAAAGCGGTGGTAGCGGCGCAAAGGTTGTAGGAAGCGGGCAATCTTTCGGATTGTGGCGGGGTCCGCGCTTCGGGCTGGAGTCAGCGTTGCACGCGGCTGCGCCGCGCGGCGAGCGCGGCCGCCCCCAAGGCCAGCCATCCCCCCGGTGCGGTCGCCCCTCCACAGCCGCAGTCGCTTTCACCGTTGATCACGATTCCGCGGTCCCCATTGCCGTTCGGACCCTCGCCGGTGTCGTCTGGGCTGCCCGTGTCGTCGGGAGAGCCTGTGTCTCCAGTATCACCAGGATCTACCTTCTCTTCGTCGTCGCACGCGGTGCCCAGGCCATCCCCGTCGAGATCCTCCTGACCCGGGTTGGTCTCCGCTTCGCAGTTGTCGCTGTCGTCGGCCACCCCGTCGTCGTCTTCGTCGATTTGGTCGAGTCGGGGGCCAGAGAAGTACACACTGTCGCCATCGTTCTCGCCGGTTTCGTCGTAAAATCCGTTGTTGTAGGCGTAGAAGCCGAGGCCGTCCATTTGGAAGTCCGCCTCGACTTCCATCGTGAGCTCCACGCTGCCGTAGCGGGCGACGAGCTGGCCGTTGTCCATCGCCACGCGGATCGGAACCGCTTCGCCGCCGGTGCATCCGTGTTCCACCGTTTCCAGCACCGTTGCCGTGCCCCCGCGCACCTCGACCAGGGCGATCGCCTGGGTGGTGAGCCCAGCGACCGGACAGGTCTGGTTCCCGGTCGTGTTCCCTTCTTCCCCGCACACGAGGAATAGGTAGTAGCTTCCCGCGGATGCCCCGAACACCACGCCGAACGCGTCATTGTCTGAGACCCACGTCGTGACGCTGTAGACCCCTTGAGACACCGGAAGCGCCTCGTGGACCAACCAGTTGTCGTGGGCGCCGCCATCGCCGAAGCTGCCCCCATCGGTGTGATCCGTGTTGGAATAGGCCCAGGAGTCGCCTCCGGATTCCATTCCGGGCCAGGCATCGGCGTCGTAGCCGTTCCTCCAGCCATCTACGCCGGCCACGGGGGAATCGTCGGTGGGGAAGTCGTCGGCCACCCAGGCTTCCAGGGTGGCGGCAAATGCGAACGGGCTGAGGAAGAGAAGGGCGACCATCGGGCACTCGCGGTGAGCGACTGTAGCTCACGTCGCATGCTTTCGCCTGCGCGTTAGCTCCACCTGCATGGCTACGTTCTTCCGTGGTGTCCGCGTTCTCGATGCTCAACTCGACGTTTCGTGGGATGACGCCGTCGTTTCCGTTGCCACCGCCGGCACGGCCAGGGCACCTGCGGGCTGGAACGTGGTGGAGGGGGGGCTGCTCACGCCGCCGTTCGCGGAGCCCCATGTGCACCTGGATGCCGCGTTGCTGGGGGCCCGCGCCCCCAACCTGAGCGGCACGCTGCGAGAGGGCATCGCGAACTGGTCTCGTTTACGATCGGAGTTGACAGCCCAGGATGTGTGCTCCCGAGCTTCTGATACAATTAAAATGTATCGCTCCTGGGGCGTGCTGCGCTGGCGAACCCATGTCGATACGGGAAGCGCGGTTGCGGTGGAAGCCCTGCTCGACCTGCGGAGCCGCACCCCGGGCTTGCAGGTGGTGGCGTTTCCGCAGGAGGGCATCTTCAGGGCACCTGGGCGTCGGGAGGCCTGGGAGGCTGCGGCGCGGGCCGGTTGCGATGCCGTGGGGGCCATCCCGCACTTTGAGCGCACCACCGAGGAAGGCTGGGCCAGCGTGCGGCTCGCCTTCGCCCTGGCTCGTGAGCTAGGTCGATGTGTTGATCTTCACTGCGATGAAACCGATGATCCAGGATCTCGAAACCTGGAGGTGGTTTGTGCGGAGGCTCAAGTAGGCGATGTGTCGCATGTGTTGGCCGGTCATTGCACCGCGATGCACAGCTACCCGGACCCCTACGCCGCGAAGGTGTGTGAGCTGGTGGCCAGCGCAAGGGTTCAGGTAGTGACCAACCCTCTGGACAATGTGGTGCTTCAGGGCCGGTATGATGGCTATCCCAAGCGCCGAGGGCTGACGCGGGTGGATGAGCTCTGGGCCGCAGGTGCCGTCGTGGGTATCGGGCACGACTCGGTGATGGACCCGTGGTACCGTCTGGGCACGGCCAATCTGATAGACGCGGCGTATATGCTGGTTCATGTCGGCCATCTTACGGGGGAGGCGGAGATGAAGCGGGTCGTTCGCACCTTGCACACGGAAAACCATCTCCCCTTTGGCTCGGTGCCGACGGTGTCGGTGGGCGCGGAGGCCGTGGTGCATTGGCCGGTCGCCGACGAAGTGGAACTTCTGCGCGTGCGCCCTCGGCCGACCGTGTACGAGCGCGGCACGGCGACCTGATCGGATACAGCCGGACCATGCTCGCGCTCCTCACGTTGTTGGCTTGCACCGCATGCACCACGGAGCCCTACACGCGCCTGTACCACACCGAGGCCGTGGCCCCTTCCTTCGCAGAAGGCGATGTCGCCGCCCTGGAGCTTTTGGGTCCAATTAAGGCCGATCGCGGCGTGAACTTCGGCGTGTACGCCGGTGCAGCCGAGCGCGTGGACTTGCTGTTGTTTGACGATGCAGATGCCGCTGAGCCGATCCAGCGCTTCGAGATGCAGCGTTTCGGCGAGGTGTGGAACCTGTACGTCGAGGGGGTCGGTCCGGGGCTGTTGTACGGGTACGTGGCCTGGGGGTCCAACTGGACCTTCGACGCCGACTGGTATTGCGGGTCCCAGACGGGTTTCATCGCGGATGTGGATGCCACGGGCAGTCGCTACAACCCAAACAAGCTGCTGACCGACCCCTGGTCGAAGGCGCTGACCCGCGACCACGACTGGGCGGCGGGTTCGGCGGGTTCGGGGGAGAGCCGGCGGGCCCAGTGTACCTGGGGGGCCTCGGCCAAGAGCGTGGTGATCGCGAGCGACTATTCGTGGAGCGAGGCGGAATCCGACTGGCGAACGGCCCGAGCCGACGGAACGCTCGCCGGCCACGACTGGACCGACCTGGTGCTGTACGAAGTGCATCCCAAGGGCTTTACGGCCAACGGTGTCACGGGCGTCGACCACCCCGGCACCTTCCGAGGCCTCGCGGAGAATGCTGCCTATTTCCAGGATCTTGGCGTCACCGCGGTCGAGCTGCTGCCGGTCCACGAAAAGCCTCTCGATGGCGGGTACTGGGGCTACAACAACATCAGCTTCTTCGCCCCGGAGCTCAGCTACAGCGCCGATTACGAATATGGCGGCGACCCGGCGGCGGTCGTGGATGAGTTCAAGGCGATGGTGGACACGCTTCACCAGGCCGGCGTGGAAGTCGTGGTGGACGTCGTGTACAATCACACGGGCGAAGGGGGGCTCTGGCGCGACAAGGTGTACACCGACGACTTCCTCACCGATGAGTCGGGCATGCAGGAAGCCTACAACCTGGACACCGTGGAAGCGGCCACGATCTACAACTTCCGCGGGCTGGACAACAACGCATTCTACGCGTTGTCCGCAGACAAGTTGAGCTACTGGAACAACACGGGCGTTGGCAACGAGATCCGCGCCAACCACACCCCGGGCCATCGCCTCGTGCTCGACAGCCTGCACTACATGGTGGAAGAGCTGCACGTCGATGGCTTCCGCTTCGACTTGGCCGGCATTCTCGGCGAGAAGGACGGGGACTACAACAACTGGGATGATCCTGCCCTTTCGCTGATCGGCGCCATCGTGGACGACCCGCGGCTCCAAGCCTACAACACCCGAATTATCGCGGAGCCGTGGACCGCGGGGGGCTCCTACACCTCCATCGGCAACTTCCCGCCTTCCTCCACCAAGGAGGGAACGGGGTGGGGCGAATGGAACGCGAGCTTCCGCGACTGGTGGCGTTCGATCGTAAACAACGACGCGTGGGTGCTCAACTCCGATGAGGGCGGAATCGACGGGGGGGGAACGCTTACGGGCACGCAGGACCGATACGGGGCGAACGGCCGGCAGCCCTACCACTCCGTGAACTTTGTCACGTGTCACGATGGCTTCACGATGTACGATCTCCTGTCGTACAACGAGAAGAACAACTACGGCTGCCAGCTCAACCCGACCTGCTGCGAGAACTTCACCTCTGCGTGGTGCGACGTGGACAGCGGCGAAAACAACAACCGGTCGCGGGACTGGGGAACGGACGCCGAGCCCTTCAAACGTCAACTGATGCGAAACCTGTACTTGGGAATGATGATTTCGCAGGGCACGCCTATGCTGTACGGCGGCGACGAGTGGCTTCGGACTCAATACGGAAACAACAACGCGTACAGCACCGCGGCCGACAACGAGTGGAACTGGTTCCGGTGGGGCGAGTGGCAGGCCGCTGACGAACGCTGGCGAATGAAAGACTTTGTCGCGACGGTCGTGCGCTTTCGGCTCGACCACACCTATGCGTTCTCGCCTGCCGAATACGGCGCTGGGATGCCGCTGGCGTGGAAAAATCCGAGCAACTCGGGCGATCCCGATTGGGGCTCGCGCGAGCTGTTGATCCACTGGTACGACGATGGTGCCGAGGGCCAGCCCTGGTCCGGGAAGCCCGAATTGGTCGTACTGATGAACATGAACCGGTCGGATGTCACCTTCCAGGTGCCGGAAGGGCGCACCTGGGGGCGGGTGGTCGATACCCAGGCCTACTGGGATGGGGATGCCTATCTGGGCACCGCGGGGGGCGATCCGCGGGTGTCGGCGAACGTGTCGGTGGCTTCGCCTGAAATCGTGTCGGGGGCCTATGTGGTGCGAGGCAGTAGCATGGTTATTCTTGAGGAACAACCATGATCTTGCTCACATGCGCGGCGCTGGCGACGGAGGTGGGGGGGTACGTCCGCATCATGACGCGGCCGGACATGGTGGGGGGCGATGGCAAGCTCGGCTACTGGAACCTGTACGGTCGGCTGATGAACGAAGGGCCCTACGCGGCGCTTGAGCTTCGTCAGGGGATTCTCGAGCCCAAGCCCGGCAGCCGCGCGCCCTGGACCGACCTTCACGCGAAGATCGAGGGAGGAACGGTTGCAAACGCCGACGCGGGGAATGGATCTTTGGCCTATTTGCGGCTGTCCCAACTCTACGCGCAGGCGGGCAACGTGGGACTTCAGGATGTCACCTGGCGCCTGGGCACGCTGGAATCGAATTTCGGCGACCTGGGCTTGTACGACATGAAGCCCGCCCAGGTCTTGTTCGACACGGTGGGGGCGCAGGCCCGGTACCAGACCCCCGGACTGGAGCTCACCGTGGGCGTGGGAGACGCGGGCTGGGCGATCAAGGGTGCTGACTACAACACGATCCTCACCGGGGGCCTGACTGCCAGGGTCAACGTGGCGAATCACGTCGAGTTCGGTGCCGGCGGACAGGCCTATGTGGAGCCCATGGTGATCGGCAACCGGTACGCCCCCTACACGACGCCGGGTATCGAGTACGAGGACTTCCTGCGCGGCGAGGTGGTGAACGCCTGGCTGGACGAGAATCCGGGGCAACTTGCGGACTTTCCCAACCCTGAGGCGACCGATTCGCAGTCCTGGAAGGGGGTCGGCTACCTTGGGTTCGGGGGCTTCGGGCCGCTGGTCTGGAACGCGCTC
>CAMBIK010000112.1 GCA_945867435.1 Klebsiella pneumoniae | reverse complement strand
CCAAGGGTTCGGTGGAGACGCTGCTGAAGTTGGGAAGGCGCATGCTCTCGTCGAAGGCCCCTGTGCTCGTGCGATTGGAAGGGCTCCAGCACCTGAGCGGCAACCTGGCGTGGCCGTTTGCGGTGGCCTTGGCGGCCCTGCTGCCTGTGGTGGCGGCGTTCCCGATCGATCCCGTGGCGCGGTCGATCATGGTCGGGATTCCTACCTTTCTCCTTGCATCGCTATCCCACGGCACGTTTTTCGCGCTCGCGGCGAGGGGAAAGTGGCGAGACCTGCCGTTGGCCGTGGTGCTCGGCGTCGGCCTCTCGATCTCGCAGGCAGGCGCGGTCCTGGAAGCACTGTGGGGTCACCGCACCGGGTTTCTCCGCACCCCAAAGCGCGGAGAGACCGCTGGGAGCTACCCGAACGAGGCGCCGACCACGCTTCCTATAGAGCTGGTGCTGGCCACCTGGCATGTGCTGGGGATGGGGCATGAGCTGGCCCAGGGGCGCTGGGACGCGATCCCGCTCATGATGGTGTTCGCCGCGGGCTTCGGGTGGGTGGGGGTGGGCCGGCTTCGCGACGCCGTTACCCAGCCAATCGCGGCACCCGCCCGAACGGATCGTGAACCCAAAGCGCCTGCCCCGGAGCCAGCTCCCGCGCCGGCGCTTCGTGGGCCTCGATTCCACAGGCCCGAAGCGCCTCAGGATGGCTGCATCCGGTGACGACCAGACGATAGCGTTGCAGGAGCAACGCCAGCATCACGAGGCGCTGCGTACCCCCGCCGACCGGCGCAGTCCCCCTGAGCGTGGCCCCCCACGGGTACGCCACCTCCCGCGCCAACTGAGCAAACGCGCGTTCGCCCGAGCCGTCCCCCATGCCCTCGGGACATGCCGCGTCCAGGTACAACGTGGCGCCCTCGACCAACGGCGGGCGGGCGGAGAGCCCGATGTAGGTGGCGGCGCGGCTCGCCTGGTAGAAGTTGACGGCCTTCCGGGGCGGGACCACGAGCACCGCCGACGACACGGGGAGCGCCAGGTCCCACCAACTATCGAGGGATGCGGCCGCGTCTGCAAGAACGGCGCGCGGCGCACCCGCAAACCATCGCCCCCCCGCCACGTTGAGCACCCATTCCACCCCGGCGGCCTCCCCCAGCCGATCCACCACTTCCCGAAACGGATTTCCGCCCAGGTTGCCGAGTGCCACCCCCGGCGCCACCACCCGGTCACGATGATGCAAGGCATCGATCGTCGCCCGCGAGCCCAGGCCGACCGAGACCGCCTTGTGTCCGCCCGAGAACCCCGCATATTGATGCAGCTCCACGATGCCAACGCCGAGCACCACGTCGGCACCCGCTAGCGTTCGCGACACGCCCCCCGGCACCCCATCCACCGAGCGCGTCGAGATCGTGTCGTCGGGGTCGTGCTGGACCACGGGGAACGGGCTCAACGGAAGCTCCGAATCCCGCATCGCGCGGTGAAGCCCGAGGCCCACCACCGCCGTGGCCTGGCCAACGAAGGGAGCCAACGCCGTGAGCGCGGCGGGAACGTCGACGGGCCGTGTTCCGTCGGGGATGGCAATGACGACGCGGCGACCGCGGGGCGGCGGACACGCGGCAACGGCTTCAGCGGCGGAGGCGAATCCGGGCATATGGCGAGATATCCAGAAACAGGGGGAGAGGCCTCGCCGGCCTCTCCCCTACCGCGGCATCGGGGACTAGCGCGGTCCAGCGCGAGAAAACCGGAGCCACGCGTCCCAACCTAGCAGCACGCCGAACGGAACCCACTCCACGAAGCGCACCCAGAGCGACTCGTGCCACACGCCAAACGGATCTAGCGTACCGATAACGAGGTAGGCCAGGGGCACCAGTGCGGCCAACGCCACCCACGCACGCTCGCCGAGCCAGACCGCCACCCCGAGCGGCCAGAGCACATACCAGGGATGAACGGTTGGGGAAAGCACGACAAAGGCACCGAAGGTCCACAGCGCGACCCGGGCGGGACTGCGCAGCCTGAGCACCGCCAGCACCACGATGACCATGCCCACCCCGAGAAGCAACCGTCGCGCCAGCAGTCCGTCGCCCAGGAGCCAGGCGATGCTGCCGTAAACACCGGCGTTGAAGGTCCAACTGGCCTCGTAGGTTCGCAGCCCCCGCGTGAAGCCCTCGCCTAAGAGAGGCACGAACGCAAGTACCCCGAGCACGCCGTAGAACAGCCACGTTCGCGGAGGGCGCCGCACAAGGAGGATGGCTGGGAGCCCCTTGAGCATCGCCGCCAAAAACGCCGCGAAGTCGGAACCGCGGAGTGCAAGCACCACCAAGAGCACCCCGACCGCCTCGAGATGCCCGTTCGCAGCCGATTCCACGGCGGGCAGGGGCAGCAAGGCCCACAGCCAGCCGCTCCGGGGGGAGCGCCGCCACAAAAGTGCCGCCGTCACACAGTCAGCCGCGGCCATCACCAATTTGATGCCCCAGACGCCGATGCCTGAGAACAGCACGAACAGGAGCTGCGCAAGAGGGGGGTAGACCGACGAGACGGAGCGGTGGTTCACCCGGGACCAGTCCGCATCGCGCAGGAACGCCAGCTCAGCCGCATCGGGAGCGAAAGCAAACGGAGAGAACCCCGCAAGCCAGACGCGGCCTTCCCAAACGTACCGATACACATCGTCAGAGAGCGTCGGCGGCCAGGTGAGCAGAGGCAGGCGGACCAGGCAGGCAACCAGCACGAGGGTGCCCACGGAGCCTCCCGGAGCGGCCGGCGCAGCACCCGAGAGCACGAGCGCGACGAACAGCCCCCACACAGTGAGTCCGAGCGACACGGCCACCGCGTGCTCGCGCGGGTCCCCGAGGCTCGCCAACCCCACGCTCATGGCGACAGAGACGAATGCGGCGACAGGAATCCGGTTCACGGCCGAAACGTAGCTCGCGAGTTAGTCCCAGCGCGATGCCCCGCCGTTTCGCCCTGCTGCTCGTTCCGGCTCTGCTAGCCGCCAAATGCGGCCGGCCGGTAGAGGAAGAGGTGAAGCCGCTCGACAGCGTCTTGAATGCGCCTGATGTCGAGCTGCAAGTCGCCTCCATCGACCCCAACTTCGGGGCGGCAGGTGCCAGTTTTTCGGCGGAAGTCTTTGGTAACGGCTTCGTGCGAGGGTCGGTCGTCACGATTGGCGGGCAAGACGCCGAAGCCCGGTTCCGCGACGAATCCACGGTGGCCGTCACGGTGCCGGCGCTCTCTGTCGGCAGCTACGACGTGGTCGTCCAGAATCCCGACTCCGGTCGGGCCACCCTGCGCCGAGGCCTCACGCTGCTCGCTGAAGCCGCAGGCACCCGTTGCCGGGCCACCACGATCCGCTTCGGCTACGACAGCTCCGTGCTCACGGCCACCATGCGCGCAGAGATCGAGGTCGCCGCCACCTGCCTGCGCGACAGCACCGACTTCGTGAGGGTGGAAGGTCACACCGACGACCGAGGCACGACCGAGTACAACCTCGCGTTGGGGCAGCGCCGGGGCGAAGCGGTCTCGCGATATCTGGTGGGGCTCGGCGTCGCACCCAGCCGCGTGCAGGCGATCAGCTACGGAGAAGAAAGGCCGACCTCGACTGGCACCGACGAGGGTGCCGGGGCCGAGAACCGACGCGTCGAGATCTTGCCCGGCGCAGGAAGATGATCCGCTTGCTGCCACTACTTCTCATCGCCTGCGTGCTGGACCGCACGGGCCAGTCAGCCACGAGCCGGTACGACAAGGACCTGGCCGAGCACCAGTCTCGCATCCGCGATCTGGAGTCCCTGGGCGAAGATGTCGGGCGCCGCGTGGCGCAGCTCGAAGAAGTGACCCGCGCACGCGGCCAGGAAGACATCCTTGAGATGGAAACGGTCGAGGAACTGCGGGGGGAAGTCGCCAAGATGCGCGGCGAGTTCGAAATCCTGGACCACGACTACCGCACCTTCGAGACCGCTTCACTGGGTGCGCAGACAGATGTGGATGAGAGGCTGCTTTACAGCGAGACACGCGCCACGGCGGTCGAGAAGGCCTTCGGACTCAAGGCACCCCCGCGGTCCGCCTCCGACGGCCTCGCGGAACCCTCGTCTGGCACGCCAGCCGTTGGCCCTGACCCCGCCACCCTACCGTCGCCAAAGCCGGAACCGACCACCGCGCCCACGGCAGAAGAGTCCTTCAGCTTGGTCCAGCAGCACCTCGAAGCCGGGGCCGGCGCGGCCGCCCGTGCGGTCGCCCAGCAGTTCATCGATGCGAACCCCAAGCACGCCCGGGTCGGCGAAGCCCACTACCGCATCGCAGAGAGCTTCCAGAACGAAAAACAGTTCAAGGCGGCTGCGGCTGCTTTTCAGGCCGTGCTCGACAAGGCACCGCAGAGCACCTGGGCTCCATGGGCGCTGCTCCGGCAAGGCGAATGCTTCGAGGGGCTAGCCCGCCCGAAGGACGCCTCCGTTTTCTTCTGCGACGTCGTGAAGAAGTATCCAAAGAGCAAGGCTGCGAAGGAAGCGCGCGGCAAGTGCAAGCCGTAGGCGCACACGTTCAGCTTGACCGAACGTGCCTGCAGGGATAGCGGCGCCCGTACCCAACCTCCGCCTGGAGCGTCCTCAGGGACGCTCTTTGTGTTTTTGGCCCCCCCGCATGCTTGTCACCCCTGCCACTCTCCGCCAGCTTCGCGACACGGTCGAACCGATCGTGGAACGCCTGGGCTACGAGCTGGTCGCGGTGGAGTTCGGCGGCGGGGCGCGCGGGCCGATCATGCGGGTAAGCATCGACAAGGTGGGAGGCGTGGGAATCACGGACTGCACCGCGGTCTCGCGGCAGCTTAGTCCCGCGCTCGACGTCGCCGACCCGATCTTAGGCGCCTACGACCTCGAGGTAAGCACGCCCGGCATCGAACGCCCCATTCAATCGGCCATCGACTTCGCCCGGTTCGTCGGCTGCGAAGTGCGCGTGAAGCCCTTCGGCGTGGAAGCCAAGAAACGCACGCGGGGCACCCTCGTCGCATTCACCGACGGGGTCGTTTCCGTACAAACGCTCGACTCGCTTCGGCAGTTTCCCATTGGCGCAATCGAACGCGCAAACCTGGTACTCACTTTCGATCAATTCCAGAGGCTCGGTGAGGGCCTCTCCCCGCTCGCGGAGAACACCCCATGAACAGCCCCCTTTCTCGTGATCTCGACGCCGTCGCCAAGGAAAAGAACATTCCCCGCGATGCCCTCATCGAGGTGCTGGAAGAGGCCATGCAGGCCGCAGCCCGCAAAAAGTATGGGTTGCAGAAGGATCTTGAGGCCCAGTGGAACGAGGAGCTCGGCGAAGTCGAGTTGTTCGAGTTCAAGTCCGTGGCCGAAGAAGTGGAAGACGACCAGATCGAGATCACCCTCGAAGACGCGCGGAAGCTCGATTCCGAGTGCGAAATGGGCGACTCCTTGGGCATCAAACTGAACGTCGACGATCTGGGCCGCATCGCGGCCCAAACGGCCAAGCAGGTCATCATCCAGAAGATTCGCGATGCCGAACGCGAGATGACCTTCACGGAATTCAAGGACCGTAAAGGCGAGATCATCACCGGCATCGTCCGGCGCTTCGAAAAAGGCAACATCGTCGTGGATCTAGGCCGCGCCGAGGCGTTGCTCCCCAAGCGCGAGCAGGTGATCACCGAAACCTACCGCCAGGGCGACCGCATCCAGGCCTATGTGGTCGACATCACCCGCGCGACCAAGACCGCTCAGGTGATCCTCAGCCGCACCCATCCCGGCCTCCTCATGAAGCTCTTTGAGCTTGAGGTTCCCGAAGTGGCGGAAGGCATCGTCCGCATCGAAGCGTGCGCGAGAGAACCTGGTCACCGCGCCAAGATCGCCGTGAGCTCTATCGATTCCGATGTGGATCCCGTGGGCGCGTGCGTCGGCATGAAGGGGTCGCGCGTTCAGGCGGTAGTTGCCGAACTGCGGGGCGAAGCCATCGACATCATCCCCTACCACCCGGACCCGGCGCGCTACGTCGTACACGCCATCCAGCCTGCGCATGTCGCGCGCGTTTACATCGACGAAACGGCCCACAAGATGGAACTGATCGTCCCGGACGACCAGTACAGCAAGGCCATCGGCCGGCGTGGGCAAAACGTGCGACTCGCCCAGCACCTGACCGGCTGGGAGGTTGTGGTTCTTAGCGAGACCAAGCACGCCGAGATGAGCACGCTGGCCCGCGAAGAGCTCAAGGGAATCGAAGCCCTTTCGCCCGAAGGCGTGGAGCTCCTCATCCGCCACGGATTCCACAACCTGGCCGACGTGGCCGATGCCGAAGCGTACGACCTCGCGGGTGTCCTCGGCTGCGAGGATGCCGACGCACAGATCGTCATCGACAGCGCAGAGTCTGCTCTCGAGCGGATCATCCTGGAAGAAGCCGCGCGGCGGAAGCACCCGGTCGTCCTCCCTCCCGAGGCCTAGTCCTGAGGCCCGTCCGCACCTGTGTCATCACCCGCGAACGCGCCGATCCCGAATCGCTGGTGCGGGTTTTTGCCGGTCCGGATGGAGCGGCGCACGTCGACTGGCACGGGAAATGGCCGGGGCGCGGTGCGTGGATCACCTGCGAAAAAAAGTTCTTTGAGGAGGCCGCGAAGAAGCCGGCCATCCTCCAGCGCGCCCTTCAGACCGAGCCGCTCGACGTGTCCGGGCTCCTCTCGGAGGCGCGGGCGGCGAACCTCCAAGCGGTCCGGAACCTGCTGGCTCTCAGCGCCCGCGCAGGAGCCGTGGTCAGCGGGGCCGACGCCCTCGAAGCCACCGCGCCGGAGTCCATTCTGGCCCTGGTTGTGGCCAGCGATGCCTCCGCTGCGAGCGCGGACACGGCCGCTGCCCGCTTCCCCGACGCCCTGCGTCTGAAAATTCAGATGACCCGTGAAGAACTCGGACATCAAATTGGGAAGGGCCCCCGCGCTGTTCTCGGATTTCGACGCGCCGCACCAACGCGGGCGCTCATCGCAGAGTTGCGGCGAGTGCAGGCACTCGGTTAGTGCCGCGCGACTGCGTCTAGACCGTTCACCGCGAGCGCGTTCTGGGAAGCCCTTCGAGACTCCCTGAGAACCCCCCCGGTCGTTTGTTCGACACGCTCGGCCCCGCTCCCGCGGACGCCCCTCTGCCTGCAAGGATTCGCCTACTCATGTCAAACAAGGATCTCTTCGAGCGGCTTGAGAGCGCGCGCGGGCCAACCCAACGGCAAACCGTCGTTCGCCCCACGCCACCGAGCCCCGAGACAAAGCCGCAGGCCGAAGCCACCCGCGTAGGTTCTTCCGTGGTGCGGCGCCGCGCCGAACCGGCCCCACCGCCCCCCCCTCCCCCGACCCGCACCATCATCCGGCGGCCCGCTGGCACATCGCCCGACCTCAGTGCCCGGCCAACACCGGCGCCAGAACCCGTTGTCGCGCCTCCGGCCCTCATCCGCCGGCCTGGATTGTCCAGCTCGCTGGCGCGCCCCGCTGCTGAACCGGTTGCAGTCGTGGAACCGCAAGCCGAGTCCGAACAAGCGGTCGTCGTCGCACCGCCGCCCCCGGTTGAACCGCCCGCGCCGATTGTGGTCGCGCCCGTCACCGAAGCCGCCGAAACCACCCAGGCCGCCCCCGAGGTTGCGTCCCCCGTAGCCGAAGCGGCCGCAGTACCAGAAGCGGCCCAGGTCGTCGAGGCCCCGCCGGCTGCGCCGTTCGTGGAGGCTCCCTCCGAAAATCGCGCCACGATCGTCACGCCCGTCGCTGGTAGCGCCCCACCCCGGGCACCGACCGGTCCACGGGTGGGCGGGGGTCTGAATCAGCGGCCTATCCTGCCAGGGCTGGGCCTTGGCGTGGTGTCGCTCCCCGTTGGATACGACCCTACCGACCCCACAGGTGCGCGGCGCCGTGCTCGCGAACAGGCCAGCACCCAACCGCGCTGGCAAGGCGGCGCGCAGCCGGGCGGCGGCCCGAGCTCCCTGCGCAACCCGGCCGGTCCCGGCGCGCCCGGCGCCCCGGCTGGGGAGGACCGCTTCAAGAAGGGCGTCCGCCGCGGCGGGCGCAGCGAACACACCGGGATGCAGATCCCCGAAGGAAGGCACCGCAAGCACAAGGGCGGCCGTCCGGTCGTGGCGCGGCCCGCGTCCACGGTAAAGCGCAAAGTGCAAGTAGATGGCGAAATCACCGTCGCTGCATTCGCTCACGAGTTGGGTGTCAAGGCTGCCGAACTGATCAAGGTCCTCATGGGCCTGGGCCAGGTCGCCACCGTGAACCAGTCCATCGACTACGAAACAGCGCAGATCGTCGCTGAAGAGCTTGGCCACGAGGTGGTGAACACCGCGTTCCAGGAATCTGCGCATCTCATCCAACATGCCCCCGACGACAACGAAAATCTCGAGACCCGGCCTCCCGTGGTCACCGTGATGGGCCACGTCGACCACGGCAAGACCACCCTTTTGGATGCCATTCGCAAGGCCAAAGTGGCGTCGGGAGAGGCTGGCGGCATCACCCAGCACATCGGTGCCTACCAGGTTCGCCGCGGCGACAAGCACATCACCTTCATCGATACGCCCGGCCACGCCGCGTTCTCTGCGATGCGGGCGCGCGGCGCTCGGATCACCGATATCGTGGTCCTGGTTGTGGCTGCAGATGACGGCGTGATGCCGCAAACGGTCGAGGCTATCAGCCACGCCAAGGCCGCGAAGGTTCCGATCCTGGTCGCCATCAACAAGATGGACAAGCCGGGCATCAAGGCCGACCGCATCAAGACCGAGCTCATGGAGCACGGACTTGTGCCGGAAGAGTACGGTGGCGACGTGATCGTGTGCCCGCTGAGCGCGCTCAAGGGCAGCGGCATCGACCAACTTTTGGACAGCGTGCTGCTCCTGGCCGAAGTGGCCGACCTGAAGTCCAATCCCGATCGCCCCGCCGAGGGCGTGGTCATCGAATCGCGGATCGAGACCGGTCGCGGTGCCGTCGCATCGCTGCTGGTCAAGACCGGCACGTTGAAGCAAGGAGACACGCTCGTGATTGGCTCCACATGGGGCCGGGTGCGCGCCATGAGCGACGACCGCGGCGCACGGGTGAAGGAGGCAGGCCCTTCCACCCCCGTCGAGATCTTCGGGCTGGAAGATGTGCCGAACGCTGGTGACGAATTTGCTGTCGTAAGCAGTGAAAAAGACGCACGAACCCTGGCGGATCACCGTGCGCAGGCCGTCAAGGCGCAAGCCCAGAGCCAGCGTCAACGCCTTACGGTCGACGACCTCTTCAAGCAAGGCGGGGCCCTCGCAACCGAAGTGCTCCACGTCATCCTAAAGGCCGACGTGGGCGGGTCGCTCGAAGCGTTGAAGAGCTCGTTGGAAGCCATCGCGGTCGGTGGCACCCAACTGAAGGTTCTCCATGCGGCCATCGGTCCCGTCAACGAATCAGACGTGAACCTTTCGGCGGCGAACGGCGCGTTGATCATCGCGTTCAACGTGAAGAGCGATGCGAAGGCTCGGCAGGCAGCCGACCAGCACAACGTCGAAGTGAAGCGCTTCGACATCATCTACCAGGCGCTCGACGAGGTGAAGGCACGCCTCACCGGAATGCTTGCTCCGGTGTACGAAGAGCAGCGCGTCGGCGAAGCCGAAGTCCGCGCGGCCTTCAACGTGTCCAAGTCGGGACCGATCGCGGGTTGCATGGTCTTGTCCGGCAAGGTGCAGCGTGGGGCGACCGGCAAGGTCCACCGCGATGGCAACGTGGTGCACGAAGGCAAGCTCACCGGTCTCAAGCGCTTCAAAGAAGATGTGCGCGAGGTGGCGGAAGGCTTCGAATGCGGCATCCAGCTCGATGGCTACAGCGAAATCAAGGTGGGCGACCGCATCGAGATGGTCGTCAAAGTCGAGGTTCCGCGGGTCTGATCGGTGTTTATACCGGCCCCCGACGAGGCACTATGGATCGGGGTGGTGCGCTTGGTCCTGCACATCCCTCGCAGTCATTCGCTAAAGGACCGCCGTGGCGCGGTTCAGTCCGTGGTACGGCGGATTGCCGTGCGCCACCACGCCTCGGTCGCAGAGGTCGGCCACCTCGACAACGCGGGGGCCGCCGTGGTGGCCGCGACCGTGGTGGCCAACGACCCGAAGGCCGTACGAGCACGCCTGGACGCCATCCGCATGGAGGCCGAACGCTCGAGCGACGCATGGCTTGCGGAGGTCAACAGCTGGGTTCAACGCATGGGAGACGTGGGTGCCACTTGAGGCGCATTTGAATGCGCCTCGCCCTCTTCTCTTGACGCGTCAAATGTGCTACGCTGCAACGTATGAAGGATGAGACCATTCGGCTCACCCGGGGCCACCTGTTCGCGCTGGGCTCCATGTCGGTCGCACTGGCCGTTTTGGCCTTTTTTCTTGGGTTCAGCGTCGCCGTACGCGGCCGCCCCACGCAAGAAAGCGGGTCCAGCGTGGCACCCCTGCTCGCAGAGGAAGTCAACAAGGGCACGCTTGAAGCACTTCTGGCACGCGTAGCGGACCAGCACTCGGGCGGGCTCGCCTTCCCCGGAGATCTCGAATCCGGAGACACGAACGTCTCCGCCAACGGCGTTCCCGCCGGGGGATGGGCCATTCAGGTCGCGGAATACCCCGACCGGGAGAGCGCCGACCGCCTGGTTGAGGAGCTGCGCGCCACCTCACTGACCGCCTATCGGGTAGCCGCGATCGTGAATGGCTACCATCTCCAGCGGGTTCGCGTCAGCGGGTTCAGTACACGAGAAGCCGCTATGAGCGAGCTAGAATCCGTGGGTTCGCGTAGCGGATCGGTGACCGCCTCCGTCGTCCCTGCCCCTTGACAGTCCGGCCAGATTGACCGACACTCGCACCGTCGCAGGAGTCTCGATGCTGGCCGCGCTCGTCCTCGCCACCTTTTCATCCCCCGCGCACGCGCAAGAGGGCATGGTCCAGATGGGAGGTACGGCGGCAACGCCGGACTTCTACTCCATCCAGGCGGGAGACACCCTTTGGGACATCTCCACCCGTTTCCTTGGGGATGCGTACCAGTGGCCCCAGCTCTGGTCCTTCAACGAGTACATCACCAACCCGCACTGGATCTACCCGGGGAACCGGGTCTACTTCCACCTGGGAGATGCCCTTACGCCCCCGGGCGCTGGGGTAGAGGCGATCGACGATGCGCCGTACCAGCCCATTCAGCAGGTGGTGGCGGCCAAGGCGGACGACTGTGACTTCCCCGTTCGCTTCGCAAACCAAATAGAAGGCCAGCGTGTGACTGCGCCCGCCGTTCTGAGCACACCCAAAGAGATCAACGCACGCGGTCGCGTGATCGCCGCGAGCCCTGCAGGAATCAACCTTGCCGAAGGCGCATACCTGTACCTAAAGCTCGACGACACCGACGGCGTGGAATGCGGCACCCTCTTCAACCTGTACCGGAAAACCGGGCGGTCCGTAAAGTCGAGCGATGGCAAGCGATTCGTCTACCGGATCGTGTCCACGGTGCGCGTAATTCGGGTCGATGCCGACGTAGCCACGGTCGAACTGCGCGACAGCTTCTTCGAGACGCTGCGCGGCGACATCGTCGGGGATGCGCTGCCGGCCGATATTACCGTCGATGTCGGGTCCCCCCAGGGCGATCACGAAGCTCGCGTCGTGGCAAGACTCACGGAAGAAGCGATCAACGCCAGCACATACGAGACTGTGTTCCTCGACCGAGGCACCAACGATGGCATCGACGTCGGCACCTCGCTCTTCCTGGTCACCCAGAGGGATGGCCTTGCCGGTCGTCTGGCCAAGCCCGACCTCCGACTCCCCGAACGCGTCACCGGGCGGATTGTAGTCGTTCGCGCAGGAGAAACCACGGCTACGGCTGTCGTTCTGAACAGCAGCGAAGAGTTCAGCACGGGTGCCCGCGTCGTTGGGACACCCAACCTGAAAAAGTAGCGACGCTCTCGCGCAGGGGGGTTGCCACCTGAACATGCGTGCGCATCATGGGCGTATGGATGGTCTCCCCGCGCCCTGGTCCGGACTCTGCCTGCACGCGCCCCAGCTCCCGGAGGGCGTGGCCGAAGCCGCCCGCGTGGACGGGGGTGCCGCCGCGATCCGCGCGCTGGGGCTCAGCCTTCTGCGCGGGCCCATCCTCGCAGCTCCAGATTGGCGCGGGCCGTGGCTCCGTTGCGACGACCTTCGCTGGCCGGCGGCCCTCAGCGGCCTGCCCGGCGCGCCGGTTGCGCTGTCGTGGGAAGGGAACCTAAGCCTGTTGGCGGAACCCTCGGTGGCCATCGTAGGCACGCGCCGCTGCACGTCTACGGGGCGCGGCCTGGCGCGGGACTATTCGGCGGCGGTGGTCGCGGCGGGCGGCGTCGTGGTCTCGGGTCTCGCTGCCGGGATCGATGCCGAGGCGCACCTGGCGGCGGGAGGTCGCACCATCGCAGTGCTCGGGCAGGGGCTCGCTGCATCGCTACCCGGTTGGCAGGCCGACCTTCGCCGGCGCATCATCAGCGCGGGGGGCCTGATCCTGAGCGAATACCACGTCGACATGCATGCAGACATCTGGACCTTCCCGCGGCGAAATCGCATCATCGCGGGCTTGTCCCGCGGCGTGGTGGTGGTGGAGGCCGGTCACCGCAGCGGGGCGAAGAACACCGCTCACTACGCCATGGAATTCGGTCGTGAGGTCGCGGCCGTCCCGGGTTGGCCCATGCTGCCCAGCTTCGCGGGATGCCTCGATCTGGTGGAGGAAGGCTGCGCCGTCGTACGCGGTCCCCACTCGGTCGTGGCCTTGTTGGCGGCGGGTTAGTCACTCATGGCGCGTGCCGCGCCTCCCAAGTCCATGAAACGCCCACGCGCCATGGGTGACTGCGGTGTGGGGGAGAGCACCACGTTCGG
>CAMBIK010000111.1 GCA_945867435.1 Klebsiella pneumoniae | reverse complement strand
GACGTGCGGAGCCACGACGCTCACCTCGACATAGTGCCAGCCGGTGTCCTCCATCTCCGGCAGCGGGGCCCACGCCTTGTACGCGTCCACGTCGCCATCGAAGGTGAAAGCGAGGTGGTCGTCGCCGGTCGGGTCCACGCCGCCGTTGTAGTAGGTGTCGATCTCCAAGGTCCACCCTGGGAGGGCGGGGCCGGCCGTGCAGTCGGCACTGCCGCCGTAGCCGATGCCGCAGCCGGTTCCACCGAGGAATCCGGTCTCGCGGGACACATCGAGCGCGGGTGCACCTCGTCGTTCGAGGCGATCACCAGACTGCCGTCGCCAGCCGTGCCCTCCAAGGAAACCACAGTCGATTCTCCCGAAGCGAGGTCCAGCGGCAGGGAAGGGGCTGACGTGATGGTCCACCCCGCGCCCTCAACCTCGATGGCGGTGATCTTCAGCCTGCCCTCGCCCTCGTTCCCGATGCGCACGTCCCGGCCGGTCGGCGCACAGAGCCCGGTCGCGACGATATCGCCGGGATCCACCTGGATCGCAGGTGCGGCGAGCGGCGTCGGGACCTTGCTTTCGTTCAGCCCGTAGTCCGAACAGCCGAGCGCGATGGCCAGGGAAGCGATTCGAACGAGCGGCGGCATGCGCATTCCTGGAGTCTACTCCGGGATCTTCAAACGAGGGCGGCCAGGAGGAAGGGAACGGCCACCGGTCCTGGCTACGCCCTTCGGCGCTTGAGCAGTGCCACACCCGCGAATACGGCAAACAACCCGGCGGAGTCCGCGCCGGCGCTGCAGCCGCATGCCGAGGCATCGATCGCGCCTGGACCGCCGTTTCCGCCGCAGGCGAGATCCGTGCCCGAACAGTCCTGGTCGATGCCATCCCCACACACCTCGATAGCATCAGGGCTGATCGCGGCGGTCGTATCGTCACAATCGTCGCCACCGGCCTCGATGGCTACCGACCCATCCAAGTCAAGATCCGCAAGATCGGAGCCATCGCAGTCCTGATCGATCCCGTCGTACACGATCTCGGTGCCGTCGGGGCCGATGGTCGCATCGTCGTCGTTGCAGTCGTCTCCTCCAACCTGTGCGCCGACGGCACCATCCCCATCGTTGTCCGCCGACACCGAATCGATCGTCATGTTGTAATAGTAGTCCTCGAGGTCAGGCGCCTCGAAGCTGGAGGGGGTGGCGGAATCTTCGTAGCGGAGCGAGCCTGCAACGGCACCAAAGGAAGGATCATCGGTGCGATCCGAGTAGTAGTAGTACCAAGATCCGCCCATGTAGGCGCCCACAGCATAGCGCTCGCCAGCCTGAAGCACCCAGGTCACGTCGCCCGAGTCGGCCGTTCCCTCCTGCCGACCGGGGAGGCCCGTCGCCGCCACGGACTGAACGAGCTCATAGGCCCCATCGACCAGTTGGTACACCACCAGATCGATGTTTCCGGTGTCGCCATCGTTGTAGACCGCGAACTCAAGGCGGGTGATCGCCACCGATTCTTCCACGTCGATCGCGACGAGCTTGAGCATGTCGCCTTCGTTGTTGTAGGTGTCCTGTCCCCCGATCTCATCGGTGGCGGCGGCGGCGAACGAAGCAAGGAGGATGAGCATACGCCGATTATAACATCAAACCTGAGTCGACTCGGGGACCTTCAAGCGGGGGCTACACTCTGCCCGAACCCCCATGAACCCGTTGACTTTCGCCCTCGTCACCTTCAGTTTGACCGATTCCGGCGGCGACACGGGCACCGGCTTCGTGAGGATCCCTGCGAGCACCTTCGACATGGGCAGCCTGGACGGAGGAAAACACCGACACCCCGAAGGAGGGTGGCTACCCTAATACGACACCCCGGACGTCATGTACACCTACTGGCCTTTCGGATTCCGGGTGGCGCGAACGAGCCCTTGAGGCGCGCGGGCCTCTATTCCACCCGTTCCCCCCGGCACGCCCGCTCCACCATGTCGAGGCGGTCCTGCCCCCAGAACAACGCGCCTTCATTCAGGCGAAAGGCGGGAACGCCAAACACCCCGCTGTCCCGGGCGTAGTCGGTGGCCGCCAGCAGCGGCCCCCGCTGGTCGGCAGCGGCCGCCAGCTCCGCCCCCGTGACACCGATCGCGGCCAGCACCTCCGGCCGAGCGATGTCCTCGCCGCGACCCCACGCCGCTGCGAAGATGTGATTCATCCGGTCCGCGGTCGGCGATCCAAGAAAAACGCGCAGCGGAAGTACGGTTCGAAGGGGAAAGGCCGCGGGCCACTGCAGGGGCAGCCCCCACCAGCGCGCCCAGCGGCCAAGATCGACCAGCGTGGCTTGGCGCTTCAACTCGGTCATCCCCAGGATGGGCGCATCCTCGGTGCCCAATTCGCGGAACAGCCCCCCCAAAAGCAGCGGCCGGAGCACAAGCTGCGCCCCCGTGCGGTTGGCCAGGCCCACCACCTGGCTCGCCGCGAGGTAGGCGAACGGACTGGAGAAGTCGAAGAAGAACTCCAGCTTCGCAGTCATTCTTCGCTCATGACCCGGAAGTTCGTCGGCGGCAGCCCGAGCTCGTCGGCCCGCTGGTCGAGCGCAGCGACCAGACGACCCACGACAGAGCGGAGGCTGGGGTGCGAAAGCACCTGCAAGGCCTCGGCGAGTCCGAACCACCGCACCGCGGCGATGCCTTCCTCCGCAAGAGGCTTGAAGTCCTCGAACGGCTCCCCCAACTCAATCAGGAAGAGCGAGATCGTCTTCAGACGCGGCGCCCCCTCTCGAGTGTAGAAGCCGTACCGCACCGCCCCCAGCGAACGCACCTCCCGAACCGGCACATCCACCCCCATCTCCTCGCGCATCTCGCGAACGGCTGCCACAGAAGGCGGCTCCCCGAACTCCAGTTTTCCCTTGGCGACTTCCCATGTCAACCCCTGGCGGCGCTCCACCTGAATGAGCCCGATTCTGGGCACGCCGGTAAACCAGTCTACGACGAAGCCGCCGGCGCTGGCCTGCTCCAGGTAGCCCTCCCGCAGGTTCAAAACGTGCCGCAGCGGGATGGAGGAAGACAGGTAAAGGCCAGCGCGAGAGCGCTCAAAGGTCACGCCGTCGCGACGCGCCCGCGCCGCATCGACGATGAGCACCAGCGGGTCGACGAACGTGCGATGACCCACCCGCCACGCCAGCGATTCGGCCTGAGAGAGATGAACGCCGGCGTCGTTCGGCGCCCAAACCCGCCCTTCGCGCTCGTATAAGGCCAACCTGCCGCGGGGTGTCGCATGGAAAAGCAGGTCTGGGCCGGAATATCGCTCCATCGGCCCCACGCTGCCAACCCGCATCCTTCCGTCCACGCACTCGATACGGCCCCCAACGAAGCACCGGCTCGAGTTCTGGATGTCATCGGTGGACACCGGACGCCGGATCGTCCGTGACACGGCACGGGCCACCTCATCCACGCAAAACCATCCGTCCCCGTCGGCCACCAGACCGGTAGGGTCAGGGTGACGCAGCAGGTAATGGATCGTCTTGCTGAGCCGAATCAGATCGAGGCCCGCCACCGGGGCTCCTTGCGCCAATGGCTTCAGGATGCGCGACTTGCCCCGGGAATGTCAAGGCGGTCCATCCGTGCTCACATCGGCGGGTCGACGAGATCCCGCCAGATCCGGTCCACCCGCGCCGCGGCCTCCGCCACCTGGGTCGCGAACCAGCGCCAGCGGGCGAGGCGCTCGCTGGGCGGCGATTCCGCGGGAAGGTCGACGACCCATTCGCTTTGGCTCACGAATCCTCCGCCGAGGAAGCGGTAGGTTTCCATAAGCGGCACCTGGGCCTGAGCCTCCCCGTGCGTCGCGCCGAGCGCCCTGCCCAGGCCGACCGCCACGGCATCCGAGGCGGGATCGAGCGGCGACAGGATGCTCCCGACCGGGAGCAGCCCGAAGTGGCCCAGGATCTCATCGACGGCGAAAGAAAGCTCCGATGCGCCTCTCAGCGCCGCGTACCCGCGAAGGGCCACCAGGGGCTCAGAAACGGAGGGGATGAGCCGCGTAAGCGTACCTGTGGGGTCGGGACCGACGTCGTCGTCGGCCAGCGCGCCGCACAGCGCCGCGGTGACCGGCGCCCCTCGTTCTCCCGTGAGGGTACGGCCGGCACGAAGGGCGATGGCCATCCGCGTGAGCGGCGTGACGGGCGCGCCGAAGAGCACGTCCACAATGGCAGGTTCAAGAGCGACGCCAAGCTGCCCGAAGCCGGCGCGCACCGCCCGAGCCAACGCCACGCAGCCCGGGTCGGGGTCGCGCATCAACGCCAGGAGCTGCCGGGTGGCCGGGTGCTCGCCATCGCCCTCTCGAGCCACTTCGAACCAGCCCGCGAGGCCATCCGGGCTCAGGCTCACCGCCAGCGGGGCCGTGCCGGGGCCCGGCACCACCACGAGCGCCCCGCTGCCCAGCTCGCGGCCCACGCCGCACGATGCCAAGGCCGCCGAGTGGAGCACCGCCGGCCCCCGGATGGTGCCAACATCGCCAGGATCGCCGAGGATATCCACCTTGATGCGCTGCCCGAAGGTGCGCGCTCTCGACAGGAGCAGGATCCCCGCGACCATGGTGGAGGGGCTGGAACCGCGCAGGCAAACGTTCACTCACGATCCTCTCTGCGCCCGCGGGCGCGCCGCTTCACCGCCATGGCCAGAAGGGCCACGGGGGCACCGCTGAACAAGGATACCAGACCCACGACCACGCTCCCCGCGTACAGAAGCAGAAGTCCCCACGACAGGGCCGACACGGCCGCCATCTTCAGCCCATCGGCGCGAAGCTCTCGCGGCGCGAGCCACGCCTCGCCGAGCACGCCAAGTGAACGATCCGCTTCGAGTCCCTCGCGCCACCGGACGAGGTCCAACGGCGCGAGCAAGACCCGCGCCGCCACGACGGCCGACTGACCCGCGAACAAGGAGAGCACGAGCACCGGGGGGGTACGCTGGGCGTGGTCCGCGATGCTGAGGATGCCAACGGCGATGAGCACCCCGGAGACGAGGAACCACGCCTGGTAGGGTTCGAACGCCAGTTCGCTGTACAGCTTCCAGCGGGCGCGGGGCGCGCATCCCGGAAGCGGACCCGTGGCACGGCGCCGCCCCGCCGCAGCTTCCACCTGAAAATCAAGGAAATCCGCAAAGAAGCGGGCCGCCATCCAAGTGGAGGCCTCCCCCTCGGGCACCCAGTGGGCCAGCTCGTTGCGGCGTTCGTCCAACAGCGCCGACCGCCCCGGCAAGAGCCGGCCCCGGGCCAGGACGCTCCAACTGCCGTCGTCCGCGGCGGCGGAAAGGCTCGCCACGACGGAGTCCTCCATCGCCTGGCTAGCCGCCGGCGTGGGTCGAAACAGCACGTACAGCGTGCCACGCAAGGGCACCGCGATGGCAGAACAGGGAGTCACTGCGCCAATGAGGCCGACATGCAACGTGACCGATTCCCGCCCGGCCAGGCGGTCGAGCACGTCCGGAGGAAGCTCAGCCTCGCCGGACACGGAGGCCCACCACCTCACCATCCACGGCGACCTCGGCCTCTTCGCCATCGCCGACCTCGCTGATTCGGCTGCCGGTATCCGCCTCGATCTCCGCAGCGAATCGAGCCAGCATCGCTTGCGTGCGCGCACCGCCCGAGACTTGGACCCGCACCCGGTCGGCGTAGGCGAGCCCCAACCCCTTGCGCAGCGCCTGCACCTTGCTGGTCACCTCGCGGGCCAACCCCTCTTCCAGCAGATCTTCGTTCAGTTGGGTGTGGAGAGCGACCACCGCCACCGCGCTGCCCGTGGCCTGAAACCCAGCCAACGGGGCAACTTCCACGATGATCTCCTCGGGACCGAGCACGACTTCGCCCGCCGGCAGGACGAGCGTCAATCCGCCGCCCAGCACCCTTGCTCGCACCTCGCTGCCGTCGAGCCGGCCCAACGCCTCCGCGCAAGCCTTCATGTCCCTGCCCAACTTCTTCCCCAACGCCTTGAAGTCCGGCTTGACGCGGAAGCTCACAAAGCGGCCGGCATCCGCGGAGAACCGCACCTCGCGCACGTTCAACTCGTCTCGAAGCAGGCTGATAAGCGGGGCGAGCCGAGCCGCACGCGCAGGGTCGGCAAGGACCACTTCCGCCGCGAGCAGCGGCTGGCGTACGCGCACGCCCACGTTGGCGCGGGCGGCGAGTCCCAGACTGGCCACCTCACGAACCAGCGCCATGTCCTCGGCCAGCTCCACGGAAGCCCACGCGGCGTTCGGCGTCGGCCAATCTGCCAAGTGTACGCTCACCTCTGGGTTTTCGCGCGGGGAGAGGCCCCGGAGGGACAGGTAGAGCGCCTCCGCCGTAAACGGCACGAACGGGGCGATCAGCAAGGACAGGGTGTCGAGCACCGCGTTGAGCGTGTCGCGAGCGGCGAGGCCATCCGCATCGAGGCGGGCGAACCGGTCCCGGCTGCGGCGCAGGTACCAGTTGGACAATCCATCGACGAACGTCGAGATCGCGCGGGCCGCTTCGTAGGCCCGGTACCCATCCAGGTGACCGGTCACGGTCGTCGTGAGCGCAGTAAGCTCCGCAAGCACCCATCGGTCCAGGACGGCCTTGGGTTCGGGGGCTCGCGGCTCCCAACCCTCGGCGTGCAACGATAGGAACTGGTGTACGTTTCGCAGACGGAACAGGAACTCGCGCTGGCCCTCAAGGATGGCCTTCAGCGAGATCCGGGTGTTGGTCGAAGCCGGACTGGAGGCGTAGAAAAGCCAGCGGAAGGCATCGGCTCCAGGGGGCGGAAAGGGAGGGATCAAGGTGATGGACTCGCCAACAGCAGCCGCATCTTCCACGCTGAGGTGGACCGTGTCCTTGCCCTTCACTTCCCTCGCCACCACCTCCAGGGTCAGGCCGGCCGCCGTGCGCATCCGCTCGTTCGGATCGAGCGCGAGCGAACGCACCTGGGGAGCCTTCATGCCAACCTGCCCAGGTTTAAGGCTTGGATCGGCCACGACCTTGGCTCGCATCTCCCCAAACAGCACGAGATCGGGGCTCGTGTAGTTCCCCTTGGACTTGGACTCCTTCTTCCCTTCCGCATCGCAGACATGCCCGAGCACGATGCAGTTCTGGTAGGGGCGCGGATAGGACCTTGCTTTGAGGCCAAACCTCTTGCACGCTTCGTCGTCGAACAACAGCGTGCTGATCATCAGGAGCGAGTAGAACCAGCCGCGCGTCTGATCGATCGCCTCCGAGATAAAATCGGCCGGGAAGCTGGCGGCGAACTCCGCGTGACCCTGGTGCGGGAACCCCCATTGGGCGAAGGGCATGCAGCCGCTGTCGAACCAGCAGTCGATCACCTCTGGCGCCCGCGCCATCGACCCGGAGCACGACGGGCAGCGCAGGACCACGGCATCGATCCAGGGCTTGTGAACAGCGAGATCGGGCGAAACGTCCGAGGCGAGCACGCCCCCCAGGCCCACGATTTCGGCGACGGAGGCGGGGGCGACCCGGTGCTTGCAGGAGCCGCACGTCCAGATGTTGAGCGGCGTGCCCCAATAGCGTTCCCGCGACAGCGCCCAGTCCACGTTGTTCCTCAAAAAATCGCCAAAGCGCCCGGTGCCGATGGTCTCGGGGTGCCATGCCACGGCATCGTTGTTCGCGAGCGCTTCCGCTTTGAGCTGGGTGGTTCGGATGAACCAGCCCGGACGCGCGTACTGAATGAGCGGGTCTTTGTCCGAGCGGGGGCAGAAAGGGTACGGGTGACGCACAGTTTCGCTCTTCCAGAGCCTTCCGCGTTCCTTGAGGTCGCGGACGATGTCCTTGTCCGCCTCCTTGCAGAACCGGCCCGCCAGATCGAGCGTTCCTTCGGCACAGCCGGGCAGGAACTTGCCATCCGGACCCACGAGCTGCAAGAAGCCCAAGCCGTTGTCCTTCCGCGCCTTGAAGTCGTCTTCGCCAAACGCAGGCGCGGTGTGCACCACGCCGGTTTGAGCCACCTCCACATGATCGCCCGTGATGACCACGAACGAACGGCCCGACGCCAGCTGCACGGCCTGCGCCGGCAGGCCTTCGTGCATGGTGAACAGCGGCTGGTAGGTGCAGCCCACCAAGGCATCGCCACGGCTGGTAGCGACACGCTCCCCTTCGGGTGCAAACTCGGCGGCGGTCACGACGATCTCCGTGCCGGAATCCGTCGTGACCCGCGTGAACGCGTAGTCGGCCGAGGCGTTGACCGCGAGGGCCACGTTGGAAGGGAGGGTCCACGGGGTGGTGGTCCACGCGAGGAACGACAGGTTGCCCGCCGCAAGCTCGGCAGCGACCGCCTCACCCACGCCCACCGGCAGGAGCGGACCCAACTCCCGTACGCGGAATCGCACGGTGACCGAGGGGTCGTCTACCTGCTTGTACCCCTCCCCCACCTCGCCGGCCGAGAGCGCAGTGCCCCCCTGAGGCCACCACCACACCACCTTATAATCCTGGTATAACAATCCTTTCTTAAACAGTTCGGACAGCGCCCACCACACGCTTTCCACATAGGAACGGTGGTAGGTGGCGTAGGCGGATTCCGTGTCGAGCCAGAAGCCGATGCGCTCGGTCAAATCCTCCCATTCGCGGGTGTAGACGAACACGCTCTCCAGGCATTTTCGCGAGAAGGGTTCCAGACCATGCGCCTCGATGGCCGCTTTTCCATGGATTCCGAGCAGCTTTTCAACTTCCACCTCGACCGGGAGCCCGTGGGTGTCCCAGCCCCCTTTCCGCCCGACCAAATAGCCCCGCATCGTGCGAAACCGAGGGAAGATGTCCTTCATCACCCGGGTGAGCACATGCCCGTTGTGCGGCATGCCGTTAGCGGTGGGCGGTCCTTCGTAGAATACGAAAGGGGTGCCCTCCCGTCGCAGCTCGAGCGAGCGAGCGAAGACCGACTGCTGGGTCCAGAAACTGCGAACCTCGGCTTCGAGGGTGGCGGGGGCGGCGAGTTCAGGAAGGGTGGCCATTCGGCGCGGCGTGTATCAAGGCCGGGACGGTTCTGGCACGATAGCTTCCCAGCATCACGATGCTGCTGCTCCTCGCCCCGGCCTACGCCCTCCCCATCGTGCCCGACGCCCGCTTCGCCCTGGCGTTGTACTGCAACCCCACCTGCGCCGACACCGTGCTCGACGACCTGGATGCGGCCCTGGCGCCGATCGCTTCAACCGACTCGTTCTCGGACCACGTTGCGGTTCCACAGCGAATCATGGGTATCGGTGGCGTCGATTTTGGAATTCCTGACGCCGACTTCGTGGCGGCCTACGGGGTAGGCGTCGACCGGCCGGAGGCGCTCGCCGCTTCCCAAGAAGTCGTGCTCGCCTGGTTCGCGGGGCCGCGGGAGCAGTCGGTGGAGACCTTCGCGAAGGTTCATGTCGCCTTCGCCGCCGCCGCTCGATCCACGGGCGGATGGGTCGAAGACCTCGATACCCAGCTCCTCTTCGGGGCCGAAGCCTGGGCCGCACGCGACCCGCGCGGAGGCCTGCAATCGTGGTTCGTGGTGGACGAGATCTCCACAGCGGTCTCCACCGAGGCCGGCACCGAACGGCTCCGGCTGGTCACGCGGGGGCTGCGCCGGTATGGCGACTTTGAACTGGTGATGAGCGATGTGCCGGCGGGCGGCGAGGCCGATGCCGGCTGGGTGTTGGATGCCGTGGCCACCGCCCTTCACCCCTTGGCCGAAGTGGGCGATTCGCTGCAGCTAAGCGACACGTCGGTCCAGGGGGTCGCCCGGCTGGAGGAAGCCACACCGGGCGAAGAAGATCCCGCGGCCCCCCTCCTTCGCGTGCGCTTCGAACCGGCGGCGGCGATGACCCCCGTTTCCCCTGCATCCATGGCACCGCCCGCTCCCCCCGCCACGCTGGCCGAAGCCCGCGCCGCGGTGGCCCAGGCGCTGGTCGCGCTGGGCCCGGCGTGGTCGGGCGGACTGCCCCCCGGGGATGTGCTTGCCGTCTCCACCGCGTTCCCCACTCCCGACGGCGGGAAGGAATACCTCTGGGTGGAAGTCACCGGCTGGCTGCCCGGCGAGCTCACCGGGCGCGTGGGCACCGAACCGGACCACGTCGCGGGGCTGACCAAGGGCGATGAGGTGAAGGTGAGGCAGGAAACCATCTTCGACTATGTCTACAAGCACGCGGATGGCCGGAAGGAAGGCAACCTCACTCGCCCGTTTCGGTAAGGCGGGGAGATGTGTGTAGCGGAGGTGGGGGGTGACGACTTCCGTTCCCGCACCATGATGGAACCATCGAGGTGTTGATGTCATCGATCACGCTGAACGACGTCCCCGAGGATCTGCTCCTCCGCCTCATCGCGGGGCGAAGCTCGTGACGGGAAATCGGAGGCACTATGAGCGGATCCCGGGAACGACTAGCGCGTGCGAACGGCACGCCAGGGAGCGCGAAGCTCCCCGTAGATCGCCTCCAAGTCCAGGGGCTCCTCCACCGTGGTCCCCTCCCCCGGCCGTAGCTCCACCAGCCCCACCCCACCCGTGGGGAACCAGGACCGCCGCGCGATGTACGCGCCGGGGAACCGCAGCTCATTGATGCGTTCGGCTCGGGTAACCAGGCAAACTCGCGGTGCGAGCGGCAGCGCGGCGTCGACGAAATCCTGGACGGTGCCGTGAAGCATGGACCGCGCCTCGGCCCGGCGGGGGTCGGGTGCCATCGGCCCCTCGGCGGGGTCGAACCAGGGGGGGTTGCACACCACGACATCGGCGCCGCCCACGCGACCGAGGTCCCTGACGTCACGAACGGAAAGGCGAACGGCGCCCGTGGCGGCCGGGGAACGCGACAGGCTGACCCGCGCAAGATCGATCCAGGCCGGGTCGCGATCCCAGGCTCGCACCGCCACCCCCTCGCGGCCGAGCAGGAACGCAACGACACCGCTCCCGGTGCCCAGCTCGATGGCGGATTTGGGGCGGATAACGGGGGCGGGGGCGCCGATACCGAGCGCGAAGCCTGCGAGGGCGTACACTTCCACACCCCAGCGATAGCCACGTTTGGGCTGAAGAATCCGCAGACCGGGGGCGGGGGTCTCTTCCGTGAGTGCCCCAAACGTTTTCTCCATTTCGAGCCGGCTCCGGCGCGGTGGGATGGAGGGTGCGCCGTTCACGCTCCGATGTCCGAACGCCAACTGGCCTCGTCGAAGGCGACTTCACCGACAGCGGCGTAGGCCCGTTCTCGCGCCACCGCGGCCGAATCGCCCACGCCGGTGATCCCCAGCACCCGCCCACCCGTGGCCCACAGCGCATCGTCGCGAAGGGTGGTGCCCGCGTGATCGAGCAGCAGAGTGGCCGATTCCCCCGGCAATCGGGTGATCGGCGCGTTCGCCGGTCGCTCCGGGTACCCGCCGGCGCTCACGACGATACAGCAGGCATGGGCGTCGCGGAAGCGAATCGACGGTCCAGGGAGGCGACCGAGCGCCGAGCCCAGGAACCAGGGCACCGGGTCTTCGTCGAGCAAGGCCATGAGCACCTGACACTCGGGGTCGCCAAAGCGAGCGTTAAACTCCAAGAGCTTTGGACCCGACTGGGTGAGCATGAAGCCACCGTAAAGGACCCCTCGGAAGGGGATGCCCTCCTCCGCCATGCCGGCGACCGCCCGCCTGAGCACGTCGTGGCACACCTCCAGGACCGCCGCCGAAACCGCGACCGGCGCGATGGCGCCCATCCCCCCCGTATTCGGCCCCCGATCCCCATCGAACCTACGCTTGTGGTCCCGGGCCGGCGGCAAGGGCACGACCCGCTCGCCATCCGCGATGCCGAGCACGCTCAGCTCGGGTCCGACCAGAATCTCTTCCAGCAGCACGTCGGCTTCCGGGCGAAGAACGAAGGCTTCCGCGAGTGCCGCGGCGGTCTCCTCAACCGTTGAGCACACCCAAACCCCCTTCCCCGCCGCGAGTCCGTCCAGCTTCACGACCCAGGGGCGATCGACCACGAAACCATCGCCGCGACGCACAACGCGAGAGTCCGCGGTCGGAAGCCCACACCGGACCGCCAGCGCCTTCGTGAAAACCTTGCTGGACTCAAGCCGAGCCGCGGCGGCGGAAGGTCCAAAACCAGGAATCCCCGCTACCCGGAGCCGGTCGATGAGGCCAGCCGCCAGCGGTCCCTCCGGACCGACCACGACCAGGTCCGCGCCGACCTTTCTGGCCACCTCCACCTCGTCGCCGCGATGCACCTCGCCGAGGCCGCGGAAGCCGGGGTTATCATGGGTGAACGCCAGCGAGTGACCGAACTTGGCCATCGCCCTAGCCAGCGCGCATTCTCGCCCTCCCCCACCCACCAAGAGCACCCGCATCAGTTCGCCGTGAGCGGCGCGGACGCCTGGACTTCGCGAAGCCTCGCCCGCGCCCGCACGTCGAGCGGGTCGGCGGCAACCGCGGCGGCCAGATCGCGCATGCATGCCTCGCGATCCCCCCGTGCGAGCCACACTTCAGCCAGCATGGCCGGTCCGATGGCGCTTCGAGCTTGAGAGGAACGCACCAGCTCGGCGATCGGTCCGGAATCGGCGGCACGGCCCGCCGCCACGCTCGAAGTCAGCGAAGCGATCAGGTAGTCCGGGTCCTTGGGGCGCAAGAGCACGACCTTTCCCCAATCGGTCATGGCCCCCGTTCGGTCCCCTGACGCCGCCCGCACCCTGGCGCGGAGGGCAAGCGCGTCGGCATCGCTCTCCAACTGGCTCGTCTGCGCTATCGCCGCCGCTGCCGCCTGCAAATCGCCCCCAAGCCACGAGGCTACCGCGCGGGCAAGCGGCAAGGTGCTGACGTAGGTGGCCTCGTTGCCGAGGTGAGCATCGATCTCGGCCCGCAGCCCCTTGGCGGGCGAGCCGGTCTCCAGCGTGGCGAGGTCGGTCCGCCGCCGGGCCACCT
>CAMBIK010000110.1 GCA_945867435.1 Klebsiella pneumoniae | reverse complement strand
TCGCCATCACCCCGACCCCGCTGCCCCCCGCCTGGACCAGCACCCTTTCTCCCCGTTGAAGCCGGGCACGAACGACCAGCATGTGCCAGGCGGTCAGGAGTGCGAGCGGCATGGACGCGGCCTCCGCCGCGCTCATCCCGGTGGGGATGGGCAGCACCTGCCAACGCGGCACCACCACGGCCTCGGCACAGCCCCCATCCACGTTTTCGCCGCGAATCTGCAGGTCCCGACAACGGTTTTGCCGGCCGTCGAGGCAGTTTGCACAGGTGCCGCAACCCCAGCTCGGGTGCAGAACGACCGGCTTCTCCTCGACCCGGCCGGCCACATCGCTGCCGGGAATCCTCGGGAGGTGGAAGTTGTGCCCGGCGACACCACGCCTCACCCAAACGTCGAGGTGGTTCACCCCCACATGGGTCACCTCCACCCGGACCTCGCCCTCGCCGGGTTGCGGGTCGGGAACGGACTCGACTCCGAGCGCTTGGGCCCCGCCGTGCGCTCGAATCACGATTGCGAGCACGCGGCCTCCGGTTGATGCCTATCATGCAAAGGCGGAAAGGGCTCCATCACGTCCGGCCTCTCCGGCCAAACTACGGGAGCGGGCCCGGCTCCGTCCGGGCCTTGTCGGCCCGGCGGCTTTGCCGAACGTCACTGCGCGTCGGTCAGGGGCCGACCGCCGCCCTCTCCCCCTGCCGCTCCATCCACTCGGGTACCGGACCTCTGGCCTCCAACCTTCGGTTTCCGGCCTTGGCCGCCCGGCGCGTTGCTGACTCGCCAGGCGTGGTGCTCTCCCCCTTTCCGCAGTCACCCATGGCGCCCTGACGTTTCATGGCCTTGGGAGGCGAGGAATGCGCCGTCGGTGACTGACTTGTCAGCCCGTTCGGGGTACGTTGCCGCGTGGCACTCTCCCCCCGTCCGGGACCGCTCCGTCTGCTGAAACGGGTGCTCGAAGCGCGGCGCGGAGACCCACGAGCCAAGGAGGATGTCTACCATCTCCGGGGCGTGCTCACGTTCGTCGCGCTCTTCGCGGCCACGATCGCCCTTCCTGGCGTTCTGCTTGGTTATTACGGAATTGCGGGCCTGCGGGCCCAACGCAACGCGGGCGCGGAGCAGGTCGCCCACGACGCCGAGGTTTCGGCCGATGCGCTGGGGACGCAGATCGAGGCAGAATTCAAGGTCTTCGAAGATGCTGCGCTGACCCGTCTCACGGCCGGCAAGTCGCTGCACGCGCGACCCTCCGAACTGTCGCCTGCGCTTCGCGTCGTTTTTCGCTACGACAACAGCGGCACACTGACCGCACCTTTCCTACGAGGAACCCCAGCTTCCCTGAGTGCGGGTGCTTGGCGGCTGAGCGATGGCTGGCGGGCCGCGAGCGCCGCAGAAGGGTCTGGCGACTTTGTGGCGGCTACGGGCCGTTTTGCGGAGTTCGCGCGTCGCACGGATGGCGCCGATGCCCGCAGCGATGCCACATTCGCGATGGCTCGATGTGCGATGCGCGCAGGCGACATTCGTGGGGCGGAGGGGGGCTTCCGCGAGGTGGAGCGAGATGCCCGCGCCCTCCGGTCGCCTGAAGGCTTCCGCTACGGCGACCTGGCCAGGTTCAAGCTGGCCGAGATGCTGCTTGTGCGCGATCCCGTGGCAGGGGGCTTGGAGCTAAGCAGGCTCATTGACGCCTTGCTGGCCGGAGAATGGATGATCGGTGAAGGCGGTGAGGCCGCGTTGGCGCGGAGGGCCATCGACCATCTCCTGCCTACGCGCGCAAACGAGGAGGAGATCGCCCGCTTGCGTGAGACGGTCGATGACCGGCAAACGCAGCTGTATTGGGCGGGGGCCTACCAGGACGAGCTCGACTCTCTGGGTGCCAAAGGCCGGTTGATTCCGCTCGCTCCGGGCACGTTCAGCTACGTGACCACCAGCGGCGTGCTGTGGGCCATGACCTGGTCCAACACGGATCAGTTTGTCTTCGCGCTCGATTCGTCGGTTTTGCTCGCTCGTTTCAAGGCCCTGGGTCTCACCACGCTGGGCGCGGATTCGGATGTGGCGGTGACCGTGGTCGGGCCGGACGACCACCATTCCCCTTTTGACATCCGAGTGCGGCGACCCCTTGCGCGCGCCCCTCAATGGTCGATCGTCGCGTACCCCCACGATCCTGCGGCGCTCAAGCGTCGTCAGTCTGAAGATACTCGTCGCGGCATCGGGATCGTCCTCGTGTCGCTCGTGGCGCTCAGTATCGGCGCGGTGCTGAGCGCCCGGCTGGTCCGAAGGGAGCTGCACGCAGCACGCCTTAAGAGCGACTTCGCGGCTAATGTTTCGCACGAGCTTCGCTCGCCTATCACGCAGATTCGCCTCAAGGCCGAGGCCTTGCAACTAGGCTTGGCCGAAACGCCGGAAGCGCAGGCGCGCCACTACGATGTCATCGTGCGCGAGGCCGAGCGCCTCTCGCGGATGGTGGACAACATGCTCGACTTCGCGGCGATCGAGGGCGGTCAGAAGAGGTACCACCTGCGAGCGGGCGATCTCGCGGTGACGGTACACAATGTGGTGGAATCGGCCCACGTCGGCATGGAGACGCGTGCGATGACCATCGAGGAATCGTACCCCGAGGATCTCCCACCGGTTTGGCACTGCCCCGAGGCGGTGGCGCAGGCCATCGTGAACTTGTTGTCCAACGCCGCGAAGTATGGACAGGATGCAGGCTGGATCGGGGTGGTCGTGCGGGCTGAAGCGGCGGGAGTCGCTGTCGAAGTCTCGGACCGGGGGATTGGAATCCATCACGACGAACTTCATGCGGTGTTTGAACAGTACTACCGAAGTCACGATCCGGCGGCCCGGCGACGCAAAGGCACGGGAATCGGGCTAACGATCGTCAAGTACATCATGGAGTCGCATGGTGGTTCCGTCAGCATCCGCTCCACCCTCGGCGTGGGCACCACCTTCGTCCTTCACTTCCCGAACCGCCGTCCGGCGGCTCTCGACCGCCCAGGAGTCTGAAGTCCATGGCACGAATTCTATTTGTTGAGGATGAAGAAGATCTCCTGAGCTCGCTGGTGGCGTTCTTTACGCGCGAAGGCTTTGAGGTTTTCCACGCGCGCGGTGGCGATGCCGCGATTCAGCTCGCCGCACGGATGCGCCCCGACATTGCGGTGCTCGATGTAATGCTTCACGAGGGTCCCGAAGGCCCCGATGGCAAGGATGGCTTCGAGGTGCTGCGAGCGCTTCGCGACCGCGACTTCCACGGTCCGGTCATCTTCCTCACGGCGCGCACGCTAGAGACCGACAAGCTCCTGGCGTTCGACCTGGGAGCCGACGATTACATGACCAAGCCGTTCTCGCTCCTGGAGCTGCGGGCGCGGGTGCGCGCCGCCCTCAAGCGGGCAGGCGGGGGAAAGTCGGTGTATTGCTACGGAAAGGTTGAGGTCGATCTCGACAACTATGTGATCCGCCACGAAGGCGAGTTGGAGCGGCTCTCCAATCGGGAACAGGAGCTGCTGAAGTACCTCATCGAACATCGTGGCAAGGTCCTTCAGCGCGACGAGCTGCTCACCAGCATTTGGAAGTACAGCGCGGGGGTCACGACGCGAACGGTGGATACCCACATCCTCAACGTGCGCAAAAAGCTTCGCGACGACGCCTCCGAGCCCGCCTTCATCGAGACCCTCCACGGGATCGGGTACAAGTTCATCGCCAAGGAACACTGATGATCCTGGCTGTGATCTTGCCCGCGTTTGCGGCCGATCCGGCGCAGGACTGGGCGGTCGTCTTCGATGCCCGACTCGCCGAGGTGGCCGACGGCACGCCAGACAACGCCGTGCGCCTCTACCGGGGCATCCTGGAGGACATGGACCCCACGTTGCCGCTGTACGCGTTTACATCGTTCGCGATGGGTCGCGCGCTGCTCGGGTCCGGCGAGGTAGACGAGGGAATGGTCGTGATTGCGGCGATCAACGACCACAGTGCGCGGGGGCGCCTTCGCGACGAGGCGGGTGCGGCTCTGCGGATGGCTTCTCTCGGCCTTTGGGAAGACGGGCAGCTCACGCGGAACACCATCCCTCGGCTGCCGGTGCGATGGGGGTTCGAAAACGACACCTTTCCGGCGGTCCGAGGGTCGACCGGGGATGGTCGGGGCACCATCGCGGTGGGGAAGGTCGAAGGTCGCCAAACGCTTGAATGGGCGACCAACGTTCGGCCCGGGGACCCTGACCGGATGACCTTGCGCTTCGGCCCGGATGCGGCCCCGCGCGAGGTGGGATTCTCGGCTCGGGCGGTCGATTCCGAGGCCGTGCTTCGCCTGGTCGCGGTCGATCCGTGGGGGCAGCGCTGGATCTCTCCAGAGTGGACCGTGCCCGTGGCGGATTGGCTGGACGTTCGTCTGGGAGTTCGGAGCTTCGTTCCGGAAGAGGGGGGGAGAGGTCATGAACGGCTCGACCGCGTGGTCGACCTCCGCTTCGAGGATATTTCCGGCGAACGAAGCAATGTTCGCGGGGCGAACAGCGTGCTCCTCGACGACGTCTACGTGCTGTGAGCTGGGATCATCCATGCTGATCGTACAGAAGTACGGCGGCTCCTCTGTGGCCGACGTCGCCCGGATTCGTGCGGTCGCCCAGCGGGTGGCTCGCACGCGCGCACGCGGTGATCAGGTCGTCGTCGTCGTTTCGGCGATGGGGAACACGACCCACGAACTTCTGGCCTTGGCTCGGGAGGTGAGTGCCACGCCGAATCGTCGCGAGCTAGACATGCTTATTTCAGTCGGTGAGCGTGTCAGCGTCGCGCTCATCGCGATGGCGCTCGCCGAGTTGGGCGTTCCGGCGCGTAGCCTTACCGGGAGTCAGGCGGGCATCATCACGGATGCTTCGCACGCGAATGCGCGGGTGATCGAGGTCCGCCCCGATCGGGTACGAGCGTGTCTGGCGGCGGGAGAAGTACCGATCGTGGCTGGTTTTCAGGGGGTCAGCGCGGATCGTGAGGTCACGACCCTGGGGCGGGGGGGAACGGACACCACGGCCGTGGTCCTCGCCGCAGCGCTGCAGGCCGGGGAATGTGAGATTTGCTCGGATGTCGACGGGATCTGGTCCGCCGACCCGCGCACCGTGCCAGCGGCGGTCAAGCTCAGCACCTTGAGCCTCGACGAAGCCCTGGCGATGTCGAGGAATGGGGCCCGGATCCTCTATGAGGAGGCGGTGGCGTGGGCCCATCGCGAGGGCATCACGCTGCGGGCCTCCGCCACGGCGGAACTGGGGGAGGGGACTGTCGTTCGTCCGGCTGGCCACCCCCTGGTGACTAGGGTGGCCGCCATCGTTGCCGACGACCAACTGGTCCTCGGCTCGGACGCCGAACTGGCGGGTCTTCCGGGCCCCTGTGTCCGCGCTGCCGGTCCGTGGGGCGTACTCGTCGATCTGAGAAACCTCCACGCGCCTGTGCCGGGGTTGGAAAGGGTGGCGACTCTGGCGGTCGTAGGCACCCGAGTGGGCGCGGAGCCTTCGTCGTTGGCTCAGGTTATCGGGGCGTTCGAGAGGGGTCTGGGCCGACGCCCCTCCGTTTGGTGGGCGGGGCCGGATGCGGTCGTGGCAGTTGTCAAAGTTTCGGAGGCTTCCGCCCTCGAACGCCACCTTCACTTTTCATTGGTCCGCGACTCCGGTATCCCTTCCGCATCATGATCCGACAGTTCCTCAATCCGCCGAACTGGTTCAGTGCAGCAAGCCTGTTCTGTGGATTGTATGCCGTTCTTTTGGCGGGCGGTTCCCGCGGTGATGCCACTGCGTGCTACCAGGCCGGCCTGTTCGTGTTCTATGCGGGGCTGTTCGACGCGCTCGATGGTCGGGTGGCCCGTCTCACAGGGACCGGTAGCGCGTTCGGCGTGCAGCTCGACTCGCTCATCGACATCATCAGCTTCGGGCTCGCACCTTCCGTGATCGTCTACTTCTGGAAGCTGAAGGAACTTGAGCAATGGGGGGTCTTCGGAGCCTTCTTCTTCATGCTGTGCGGAGCCTTCCGGTTGGCACGATTCAACGTCATGGCCGATGGCAAGGTCCATACGTTCGGCCCAGGCTCCACCATCACCGTGACCGGGGGAACCCTGGCCGCCCTCGTGATGTGGCAGGCGAACGGTGGCGATGGCCTGTTGCTCTCCGCTGAGCACTTCCTCATGGTCACCCTCCTTATGGGCGTCCTCATGGTCTCCAGCGTTCCCTTCCGCACCATGAAGTCGTTCCGGCGTAACGCCCGAACGTTCGTCGGGTTCGCTATCGTCTTGGGCGTGCTCGTATACCTATGTTTTAACTACGATATCTCGACCGTCTTGATGTCATTCGGCACCATGGCGGTTGCGAGCGGACCGGTAGAAACGGTGCTCGGCTACCCGTTCCGCCGCCGTCGCCGGCAGCTGGAACAGAGCGGTCAAGGCGCTGCGGCAGAGTAAGGGCGGGGCGCCGTAGCGGCCCTACTCCTCTTCGACGACCTCTTCGGTCTCGCCCTCTTCCTCGTCGATTTCCTCGTCTTCCATTTCGGCGCCCTCCTCGGACTCCTCCTCCTCGCCGAGGTCGTCCTCACGGCCCTTGCCGCCACCGCCCTTGCTCCGGAACTTCGCGAGCACGGTGTCGCGCGGGTCGGGGCTAAGGTCGTTTCGCTGATCTGCGCCGCACTTGGGGCAGATCGGCTCCGGCTTGTTCAGATCGTAGAACTTCAGTTCACATTCGAAGCAGCTATATCGCTTGCCGAGCTTGCTCTTGTCCTGCATGGTACTCTCGCGGGCCGCCTCCTATACCGGAAGGTGCCGAAAACGCAAGTACTGACAGCGCACACGGCCTGCGTTAGCGTCGATGGCTCGCAGCGGGCTTCGTTAATGTTCATGTTTCTGGTCACGACCTTGGGCTGCACGCCGGCGGATAAGCTTGAGGCAACCAAGGATGTCCGCATCGATGCGGCGGCGAACAAGGTGGAATCGACGATGCCCCGCTCGTGCATGAACGAGGACGAGCGGCTCTTCGTGGTCTGGCAGGACGAGCGCGACAAGGTTCCAGCGATTTGGTTCAACATGTCCTCCGATGGCGGAGCCACTTTTCTGGGGTCCGACACGCTGCTGAGTCACGGTAAGGTCGAAGCCGCCAACCCGGCGATCGCATGCGCCGGAGACTTTGTGTATGTGGTTTGGGAGGACAAGCGCGACGGCGAGCTTGACTATCAGAATATCTATCTACAATATTCTGATGACGCGGGCCGCCACTGGCAGGAAGAGGACATCGCGCTGGACGCCGACCCGGAGGGGGATTTCATCAGCCTCGCTCCCTCGATCGCGGCAGCTGGCGATAGCGCCTGGGTCGCCTGGTCGGATGACGTCAATGGGGCGTACGACATCTACATGAACCGCACCGGCACCGGGGGCAGGGATTGGTTGGACGCTCCGCTTCGCATCGACGGCGACGAGGCGGGAGCTGCCTTTTCCGCGAATCCGCGTGTGGAAGGCGATAACGACGGGCGCGTGGTCGTGGCCTGGGAAGACCGCCGCAACGGGAACTCTGACATCTACGGCAACGCATCGACGGACGGGGGAAAGTCGTTCCCGGCCGAGGATCGACGCCTCGATGGCGGGGATGAGCCGGGAGCGGCCAACAGTTTCTCCCCTCAGATCGCGATGTCGGGAGACAATGTGTACGTCGTGTGGCAGGACGAACGCTTCGGCGCGAACGCGGACATCCTGATGAACTACAGCCATACCGCCGGTGATGGCTGGAGAGACGAGGCGATGCGCGTGGAGAGCGATGCCGAGGGGATCGCCGATTCGCGCAACGCCGACGTGGCCGCCAACGGCGACCAGGTGTGGGTGGCCTTTCAGGATGATCGCACGGGCGGGGGGTACGACATCTTCCTGCGCTGGTCGGACGACGCCGGCAGTTCCTGGGTTTCCGAGAGCGAGACCCGGATGGAGACCGACGACAACGGCGCTGCCCAGAGCTACCACCCGACCATCGCGATCCGCGGCGACATCTGGGGCGTCGCGTGGCAGGACTACCGTGATGACCTCGCCGGTGTCGGATTCAATGATATCTACTACCAATATTCCGTTAACGCTGGGGGCGACTGGCAGGTGTCGGACGTGCGCGTGAACAGCACCGCGCCCGCCACATCCTACGCGGTAGACGTGGGCTTCTACCTGATGCAGGACACGGCCGTGACCGTCTGGGCCGATGGCCGCTTCGGTTCTGGGGACATCTTCGCCGCCGGCCGGGCACTGGGAACGCAGAGCGTGTACTTGGTCGCCGACGAGGCCAGTAAGTAGCTCCCGATGTGGGTGCTCATGCTTGCGGCGTGCACGGAGACGCTTCGTTCGGACCCCCGTCCCGCGATGCGTACCCGCTTCGTGCAGGGCCGGTCCGTGCGCCTGACACCGGCCGCGGCGCTCCGCGAAGAGCGCAACTTCGAGGCCTGTGTCGGCTATAAACAAGTCGCCCGCGCTGATCTTGGGGAAGACGGGTGGCAGGGACTTTTGCTCGTGGCCGCCCGCGACCCGAGCTGTCTTCCGGTCGAAGACGGCTCGGAGCTCGCTGCGTGGGCCCGGCAGCGCGAGGGCTGGGGCGATTCGGTGGGGGAGTGGGATGCCGCCCACGGGCTTCCCGTCGCTCCGGAAGGGCTCTCGCCCGGGTCCCGACTTCGCGTGCTGCTCCGTGGGGCCGACCAGGGGGCTGTCGTAAGCGCGGCATTGGATGTATTGAAGGGCGATCCTGAGGAACCCTTTGCCTGCGCGGTGGTGGTCCGGGATGCTCTCGAGCGTGGGGAGCTGCGAAACGCCGCATCTCTGTGCGAAGGCGTCACCACCTCGAGCGTTGTGCGGCTGCGGGCGCAAGCCCTGGACGAGGCGGGTCGGGTCCAGGAGGCCGTAGCCGCCTACGACCGGGCCGGGCTGGCCGTGCACGCTGCCGCCGTGCTCTACCAGGACGCTCCCGAGCGCGATGGGGAGGCCCTACAACGTTTAGACGAGCCCATTCCCCCGGTGGCCATCCATCGCGGCTGGCGAGCGGTGTTGAGGCACGAGCCTATCGACCTGTCCGGGCTGGACGGGGGGATGGAAGCCACGATGCTCCGGTCCCTTGCCGGGGTGCAGGCAGCGATCGCGGCGCTCCCTGCGCTGCCGGGGCTGGAGCCGCTGGTCCTCCACGCCCGCCTCACGGGGGATCTCTCGCGGCTGGATCGCGAGGTTCTTGCAGCCCCGAACTCGGACGTGCTGCTCCGAGCCTCGCTGGGAATCCGGCTGGAACGAGGCATCCATCCCGCGGATGCGCTGCGATGGATCGCCGCCGCGGACCCCGACCACGTTCGGCTGGGGGGAGTCGTTTCGCGGCGTGAGGCACCGTGGACGGCCATAGCGCCGTGGACCTGGTCAGACCTTGCCGCAAGGGTGGCGCTGCCCCCACTCGCCGGCGCGGATGAAATCGGCGCGGAATGGAGGCGGGCCGCCGACCTTTCCTTCGGCGATCGCGAGGTGGCTCTCGCGGCCTTGCAGGCCAGCTACCCGGTGCTGCGAGGCCTCGCTCGAATGCGTGCCGGCGGATCCTTCCTTGACGACCCACCCGGATGCAGATAAACGCCGCGGGCTTCGGGGGGCCCATCTCCCCGCTTACAGGACCTCAATGCACGCGCATCACACCTGGACAACTCACTCCACGTCGCCCCAAGAAGCGCAACACGACTGGTATGTCGTGGATGCGGCCGGGCAAACGCTGGGCCGACTCTCCACTCGCATCTCCCAGGTTCTGCAGGGGAAGCACAAGCCGGCGTACACGCCGCATACCGACACCGGCGATTTCGTCGTCGTGGTGAACTGCGAAAAGATTGTTCTGACCGGCAAGAAGCTGGATCAGAAGCAGTACCACCGCTACAGCGGTTTCATGGGCGGCTTGCACTCCGTGACCGCCCGCAAGCAGCTGCAGGATCATCCCGAACGGGTGATCGAGGCCGCCGTGCAGGGCATGGTGCCCCGCAATCGCCTCGGCCGCCAGATGCTTACCAAGCTCAAGGTGTACGCAGGTGCTGATCACCCGCACGTCGCCCAACAGCCCAAGCCCTTTCCCGAGTACGTCTGATGGCCCCCAAGCAACTCGTTCAGTTCTGCGCGACCGGTCGTCGTAAGACCGCATCGGCCCGCATCTTCCTTCGCCCCGGTTCGGGAAAGGTCACGGTCAACAAGCGGGATGCCGGTGCCTACATGCATCGCGCCGTCCTTGAGATGGTGGTGCGTCAGCCGCTGGTTGTCTCGCAGCAGCCGGATTGGGATGTGATCGTGAACGTGCGTGGTGGTGGAAAGTCGGGTCAGGCCGAAGCGATTCGCATGGGCATCGCCCGCGCGCTCGTGCTTGCCAACCCGAGCCTGCGCCCCGAGCTCAAGAAAGCCGGCTTCCTCACTCGCGATGGTCGTAAGGTCGAACGTAAGAAGTACGGCCGTGCCGGTGCGCGTCGCCGCTTCCAGTTCTCAAAGCGCTAATCGCCGCCTTCCGCCCGTGGTACGATGCAGTGTCAAAGGGCATCGTTCCTACGGCGCGGCATTCAGGGGGTAGAAGGGGTGGTCAGAGGCGGGCGAAGTTACCGGATCGCAGCTCTCCTCGGGGAGGGTGCGTTTGGGTGCGTGTACCTTGCCAATACGGTGGGTGCGGGGCTGGACCGTCGCGTGGCGGTGAAGCTGCTGCGGCCTGAAAAGGTCTCGACTCCTGGATTACTGGGCCGTCTCCGTGATGAGGCTCGCATGCTTGCCGCCATTCGGCACCGGGCGATTGTGCGCGTCGATGACCTCATGGAGCTCGATGGAAGCTGGGCCATCGTCATGGAGTATGTCGAGGGTTGTGACATCACCGAGCTGCTGAGGCACGGTGCCATTCCGCCGCTCGTGGCCCTCGCGATGGTGGAGGAAGTCGCGGGTGCGCTCCACGCGGCGTACCATCAGCGTGGTCCCGACGGGAAGCCGCTCCACCTCATTCACCGGGACATCAAGCCGTCCAACATCCGGGTCACTGCGCAGGGCGAGGTCAAGATTCTCGACTTCGGCGTGGCCCGGGCGGAGTTTGAGGGGCGGGAAGAACACACGCAGGAGGCCGCCTTTGGCACGGTCCCGTACATGGCACCGGAACGCTTCTACGGCGACGACACCCACGCCGGCGATGTGTACGCGCTCGGCGTCACGCTGTTCGAGATGCTGACTACGGTCAAGCCAGGCAAGACGGCGATGGATGCTGATCGGGTGCCTCCGGGAAGTGGCCTCAGGGCGCAGTGGTCGTGGCTGGAAGCCATCTCCCCCGCTCTGCACGACTTGATCGCCTCGATGATGGCGGCCGAGGCCGAGAATCGTCCCACTGCGCGCGAAACTGCCAAGCAGATAGCTGCCATTCGACAGGTATTTCCAGGTGAAACGCTAGACGAGTGGTCCGAGCGGGTTGTGCCCGACGCGCTTCGCTTCCAGGTGGAGCAACGCGCTCTTCAGCCCGGAGATCGCTCGGGCACCTTGCTCATCGAGCGTTCGGGTGCGCTCAGGATTCCGTCGACTGCGCGCTCGGCCGGGTGGAAGCGGTGGCATGTGGCACTTGCTGCGCTGCTGATGGCGGGAGTGGTGGCCGCGCTGGTCATCGTGCCCGTGCTCTTGTTCGGCTCTGGGAAGCCTGTGGATATCCCCGTGTTGCCAGAGAAACGAGCGGTGCTGTCGCCGGCTGCCGCCCTACCGACTTCCCCTTCCAATCCCGTGGCGGTTTCTCCGGTTGCGAAGGCTAAGCCGCGCGTCACGGCGACTGTGCCCGCCGCCGCTCCGCGCGCCGTGGCCGTCACTCCCCCCCCGGCCGCCGAACTCCCCCTCGATCTCGCCGTGCCGGGCTCCCTGATGCTCAAGGGAGATGCGGCCTCTGTCAGCTTCACCGGTCCCTCTGGGCAGGTTTCGCCCGGCTCCGTGGCAGCGGGCACCTACACCGCGACAGTGTCGTTCGGTCCTGGCCGGACCGCATCCTACACCGTGGTTGTCCCTTCAGGCGGCACCACCACGTTGGATTGCAAATCGACCTTTGGGAACTGTAGAGTCGAGTGAAAAACCGCAAAGAACTTGTTGTTTTCGTTGTGGCGGCCGCGATCTTCCTGGGGGTCTGGGCTGCCTGGAGAGTGCTGGGCCGGGAGGAAGGCACGTCCCTCAATGATCCGGGTTCCTGCGAGGCCCGCTGCCTGGCTCGCGACCCGGAGTGCGCGCTGCTCGCGGCACCGCAGGGGGGATTCCCTTCCGCAGACCTGCCCGAAGGCGAACGCGCGGCCATGTGCAACGGGCTTTGCTACGTTCTTCGGGTTCAGGGCAAGGGGGCTGCCAACGCTTGCACCGAGTGAGGTCGGGCGGGTTCAGCCGCGGGGGGGGCGCGGGTCGGCAAGGTCAGGGCGCAGGTCACGGGTTCGAGCCTCGGAGGCTTGCTTTCGCCACGCTTCGACCTTTCCGTGGTCGCCGGACAGTAGCACCTCGGGGACCGGGTGGCCCTGGAATTCCCGGGGGCGAGTGTAGTGAGGATACTCCAGGAGGTTCGCTGAGAAGCTCTCGTCGATGGTGCTGTTCGCGTTGCCGAGCGCACCGGGGAGCAGGCGGACCACGGCATCCACCACGACACAGGCCGCCAGTTCGCCCCCGGTTAGAACGAAGTCGCCGATGGAGATGGCTTCGTCGACCAGGTGTTCGCGCACCCGAGCATCCACACCCTCATAGTGGCCGCACACGAGGATGAGGTGGGGAAACATCGTGAATCGACGTGCGGTGCCCTGGTTGAACGGTGCCCCGCTAGCCTCGAGAAGAATCACATGGCTATCCGCTCGCCTCACGCTCG
>CAMBIK010000109.1 GCA_945867435.1 Klebsiella pneumoniae | reverse complement strand
ACTTCCGTTCTTCGCAAGGTGGAGATCGAGAGCGACCGCTTTGGCGTGGAGATCGAACTCACGGCCAAGGTGTCGGCCATGGGCTGCCGCGTGTTCGAGGTGCCCATCGCCTACAACGGGCGCGGCTACGACGAAGGCAAGAAGATCACATGGAAGGATGGCGTGGATGCCCTCGTGTGCATCGCGCGTTTCGGCCCGATCCGCAGCCTGAAGGCGCGATTGGGGTGGTCTCAGACCCCCAGCGGTACCGGTCGGTAGTCGAACGCGGCCGCAGGCACTGCGGCGCCGAACGTGCGTAGCTGGCCGGCGCGAGTCGCGACTGCGGCACCCTCCAGGAGGTTCAAAGCGATCTGACCGACCGTGCGTGCGGCGGGGGCTTCCAGGAAGCTGCCCTTCACCCAATCGTTGAACGCGCCCATCGAGGGGCCGCACCACAACTGGAAGTCCATCACGCGCTGAGCATCGCCGTCGATGGCCCAACGGCTGGCCTTGCCGAGGTACCACCGGAAGACGAGCGCCATGCGATGGTGGGGGTCGGCCGCCGCCTTCGCCAGTTGCTGTGGATCGCGCGCCGCGAAAAACGCTTCGGTCTGGGCCCAGATGTCGACCAGACGCCCCTGAAACACTTCACGCTCGAGGCGTTCGCGGTCCTCGGCGGGGATGGCATCCAGGCTCATGTATCGCTGATACAACTCACGAAGCTTCAGGGCGCGTGCGGGAAACATCGTGCCGCGCCGGAGTACCTGCACCTCCACGCCCATCTCGAACATGTCGGCCGCCGGCGCCATCGCCATGTCTGCGATTTGGGCTCTCGCCAGCATCTCCTTGGCGGCCGGAGCCACGCCCGCTTCCACGGCCGACTGGTTCACGGAGCCGGTCAGGATGTAGGCCGCGCCCATCCCGAACGCCGCGGCGGCACTCAGTGGTGTCCCGATTCCACCTGCAGCCCCGATTCGCGGAACGCTCGCATACCCTTGTTCACGAGCGATCGAACGGGCAAGTTCCGCGATCACGGGGAACATCGCCACCAGCGGCTGGTTGTCGGTGTGCCCCCCGCTATCGGCCTCGACGGTGAGGTCTTCCGCCACGGCAATTTTCCGGGCAAGGTCCGCTTCCAATCGGCTGAGCTTGCCCTCGCGCACGAGCGCATCGAGCATGGCCTGAGGTGCCGGCATCAGGTACTGGCGCGCCACTTCGGGACGCGACACTTTCGCCACGATCCGGTTTTTTCGGACGATTTCGCCATCGGCACGCCGAGTCAGCCCCGCCGCGGCGTAGCTCACCACGGCTGGCGTGATCCGCATGAACGCGCTGGCTTCCACGGTGCGCACCCCGCGCGCTACGAGGAGGTCAGAAACAGCGGTTTCAACTGCAGGTTCTTGGGGCGAGTGGATGAGATTCACGCCGAACGGGAGGTCCCCGAGTTCGGCGGAGAGCCGGTCTACGGCCGAAGCCACGCGGTCCGGGAGGAGGCCGGCGGCCCCGAAGAAGCCCAGGCAGCCGCTGCGCGCTGCGGCGATCACCACCTCTACCGTGGCGATTCCGTTGGCCATTGCCCCCGTGCAGTACGCAAAACGGGTTCCGTGCGCCTCCGTGAACGCGCGGTCCCCCAACCACTCAGGAAAAAGCGGCGGCAACGTGCCCAGCCACTCCGTGCTTTGGGGTTCAGGAGGTGAGAAACACACGCCCACGCGGGCGCGGCCGCCGGTGTGCTCCCGCACCACGTGCAGGGGTTCGCGAATGCGCGCGCAGGCGGAGGTCAGCGCATCGGGAGTGAAGGCGAGGTCGGACATGGGGGAGCGCGTCTAGCCTGTCGGGCATCGTGCGGTGTCACGGCGCGGTCACGAGTGGGTTTGCCTTCGCTGCATGCTACGCTGCTGTAGTGCTGCTGCTCTCCGCCGTCGCCGCTGCCGCTCCGTTGTCCGAATGCGTGCGCACGTTCACCGCGGTGGAGCTCTGCGACACCGCCGATCAGGCTGAGGCTGCGTTCGTGAATCAGCAAGTCGCCGGCTTTGCGGGTGCGGCCGCGGAGGTACGCGCTCGGCTGAGTTGCGTGTCCAGCGCGCTCAGCCCGACGGATGTGGTGCGCGTCCATCGCGTCGTTGCGCTCGGGGCCTTCATCGCCCAGGACGAGGCGAAAATGCGAGCGTCGATCGGGGCTATGGTGCTCATCGACGTGCAAGCGAGGTTCCCCGAAGCGTTGGTTCCCGCGGGTCACCGGCTGGCCACGCTGGTGGACGAGGTCGCCGGGGGAACGCACTCGACAGGTGCCGCGCTCCGCCAATTCAGCGATGGGTGGGTCGAAGTCAACGGCGTGTATGCCGCCAACGTGGACATCGACCTTGCTGCCACGCTCCAGCGGGTCGGCCAGGAAGGGGAGGTGATTGAAACCCGCTTTTGGTCTCCCGGCGAGTCGTTGGCCGACTGGGCCGCTCCTGCCGAAGGCGTTGCGGAGGTTGTTCAGCCGAAGCGCACGGCAGGCGTAGCCGCTGCCGCTAAGATCGGGCTCTCGTCCAACCCTTACGCACGCAAGGATGCTCCCGCTCGGCGCGTGGCCTTCGGGATTGCGACCGGCAGCGTGCTCGTGGCGAGCGGCCTCGTGTACGGATTCGCGGTGGATGCCAAGGCGCACGCCCTCGATTCGACGGAACCCGAAGCGAGCGCGCAGGCCTATCGGGCTCAGGCCAATGGGCTGACGTGGGGTTGGCTCGCCGGCTCGGTGGTGAGCGCGGGGCTCGCAGCGACGCTGGTGATCACCTGGTGATGAGTGGGTCGCTCTGCACGACATCTGCACGGCGAAGGAAGCGGCAGGCTATAAGCTAGCTTAGCTGGCCGTCCGATCCCATCTGTCTGAGGTTCCCATGCACCATCACCCGACCCGATTGTTCGCCCCTGGTTTGCTCGTGCTGCTCGCAGCCTGCGGGGACACGCAGTTTGGGTTCGATTCCGAGGAAGGGCGTGCGTTTTCCGGGGATAGTCGGGAAGCGAAGGTGATCGTTTCTTCGGCCGATGGCGATGGCGATGGCTACGACGCCTCGTTGGATTGCGACGATGCAAATGCCGCTGTGAATCCGGGTGCGACCGAGTCCGACAACCTCACCGACGACGACTGTGACAACTACGTCGACGAAGACTTCGTGGCGGTAGGCGACTTGATCGTGACGGAGATCAACCGCTATTCGTTCATGGCTGGCGCCAGCATTCAGTACAACGCTTCCTGGGTGGAGGTGTACAACGACAGCTCCCGCACGGTGGACATGTCGTACTGGACCCTCGCCCGTGGCATCTCGACCGGGGACCAGATCAGGGTCGATCCGGCCGCAGCACCCATCCTGGCTCCTGGCGACTACGCCACGTTTTGCGACACCAACGACTACGAGGGCAGCTCCGTCGCCTATCCGCTGGCCTGTGACTATGTGTGGGGAGACGAGAGCCAGCCATCCACCTATGCCAGCACCTACCATAGCAACGTGTGGTACATGCGTCGGGATAGCGATGCGTTTGCACTCTACATCAACGGCGACCGGTCGACCGGCACCAAGATCGACAAGGTTTCGTACTACTACGACGCGGTGAACGGCTACTGGCCGCGCCAGGTCCGCTTCTCGATCAGCCTCGATCCTATGTATTACGACAATACGCTGAACGACGACTATCGGGCCTGGTGCTCCACGAATGAAAGCAGCGCCAACATCGGCGTACAAAGTGCCCTCTGGCGTTGGCACGACACCTCGGGTACCACCAAAGACGAGTTTGGCTCGCCGGGTGCGGCGAACTCCGACTGCCAGAACGATCCTGACTTGGACGGCGATTCCTACTCCGGGGCCACCGATTGCGACGAAGGGAATGCCGCAGTGAACCCGGGTGCCGTGGAAGTGTGCGGAGATGGCCTGGACAACGACTGCGATGGCAGCGTGGACAACGGCGGCGGCTATGCCGACACCGATGGCGATGGCTACGGCGATCCCGCCAGTCCTGGCGGCTGTTCGGGCGCTGGCACCTTCGTCGTGAATTCCGACGATTGCGACGACACTTCGGCGCTCGTGAGTCCGGGAGTGTCCGAATCGGACAACGCGGCAGACGACGATTGCGACGGTTGGGTCGATGAAGACTTCGTCGCCGTTGGGGACGTGGTCATCAACGAAGTGAATCGTCGGTCCACGCTCAACACCGCCGGGGTGGTGGCCAACGCAAGTTGGGTGGAACTGTACAACAACAGCAGCCGTACGGTGGATTTGTCGAACTGGGGCTTTGCCCGTGGCACGGCGGCCTTCGGCAACCTGATCTACATCGACCCTGCGGCCGGACTTTCGGTGGCACCGGGCGGCTACGTGGTTTTGTGCGACAGCAACGACTACGAGGGGTCGGCAGTGTCCTACCCTCTGGCCTGCGACTACGTCTGGGGCGACGAGGCTAAGAGCTCTGGATTCGTGGGTACCTACCATGACAATACGATGGCGATCGATCGTGATTCCGACACGCTCGACCTTCTCCTCGGCGGAGATCGCACGACCGGCACGGCGATCGATGAGCTAAATTATGCCCTCGGCTGGCCCAACAAGGCCCGGTTCTCCATGGGGCTTGACCCCGACCAGATTTCTTCGGTCACCAACGGCTCCAGCGCGGCCTGGTGTGTGACCAACGGCACGTCGGCCGGGGCGGGCACGCCAAGCAACACCTTGCGGTGGTACGACACCAGCGCCACGACGAATGATGAATATGGCACGCCCGGTGCTGCGAACTTCAACTGTGTTAGCGATGTCGATGGCGATGGCGTGACCGATGCCACCGATTGCGACGACAATGACGCGACCGTGTACCCCGGTGCCCCGGAGCTGTGCGACGGCCTCGACAACGACTGCGATCTGGTGGTCGACAACGGATCGGGCACCACCTACTACGCGGATGCCGACAGCGACACCTACGGGAATCTCGCCGTTACCAGCAGTGGTTGTGCCGGTGCGCCGGTTGGCTATGTGGCGGACACCACCGACTGCGACGATACCGACGGCACGGTGAACCCGGCTGCGGCCGAGGTGTGCGGCGATGGCATCGACAACGATTGCGTCGACAACGACACGGTATGTGAGTTCTCGGGCAGCCAGGAGATCAAGGCCAGCTACGACTTCCGCGCCTACGGAACCTCCGCGAACATGGCGGTCGGCACCGCAGTGTGTAACAACGGCGATTACAACGGCGATGGTTTTGATGATGTGGTGGTCGGGCAGGGCTTCTACGATGGCGCGGCCACCGACATGGGTCGCACCAACCTGTGGTACGGCCCGGTCGACACCTCCGACAGCCTCGGGTCGGCCGACTACACCATCGATGGGGATAGCTCGCGCTCGAGCGACCAGTTCGGGTCCACCACACGATTCGGCGGCGACGTCGATGCCGATGGCACCGACGACCTGATCTCCTCCGCCTGGCGCTCGTACACCGATGATCGGGGTACGGCCTACTTGTTCCTGGGTGGCAACGCGTCCAGCTCCGTCTCGGGGGCCGATGCCACATTCACGGTGACCGGCGCGACCAGCTACGTCGGCTTCGCGGTCGATGGAGCAGAATCCAACGGCGACACGCGCTCCGATCTGTTGATCAGCGCCTACGGCTACTCGAGCGGGATCGGGCTGGTTGCGTTCTACGACGGTGCTACGGTAGGCGGTGCGGAGGATCTCGCCACTACAGCTACGGCGCTTATCACCAGCACTACCGCTGGGGCAAACCTTGGCTATTCTGTGGCGATGGGCGATTTGGATGGCGATGGCATGGCCGACTTCGTGCTCGGTGCACCGTCGTCCTCGAGCACTACGGCTACGGGTGCAGCCTATGTCTTCCTCGGTGGGGGGTCGCTGAGCGGTTCCCTGTCGGTCAGCACTGCGGACTACGCCTTGACCGGCTCGGCGGCGGCGGACCGTCTTGGGCTTGCGGTCGCCTTCCTCGGTGACACCGATCTCGACGGCCTCAACGACTTCGCGGTCAGCGCGGACAAGAACGACACCGCCGCGACCGACGCGGGTGCGGTGTACGTCATCACCGCCACCCCGGCGAGCTCCACCACGGCGGCCGCCGCGGCGGAAACCATCATTACGGGCCAGGCGGGGTCCGACTTCTTCGGTCGGTCCGTGGCAGGAGTGGGAGATGAGAATCTGGACGGTACGGCCGAGTTGATGGTCGGGGCGACTGCGTACGATGTCGGGGCTCTCAGCGGTGCCGGTGCCGTGTACTTCTTCTATGGGCCCTACGCGAGTGGCACCGTCGCCGCGAGCACTTACGACGCCCGCTTCACCGGGGCGAACACCTCCGATGCGGTCGGCGCCGCGTTGAGCGGTGGTGGCGACGTGAACGGCGATGGCCGCGGGGACTGGATGTCCGCCGCCACGAGCTGGGACGGCTCTGGCTACCTCAACAGTGGCGGTTCGTGGCTGTACTACGGCGCAGCGCAGTAGCTCAGCGGTTCAGGCGCACGTCGCCAAGGTCGGTGGCTCCGGTGAGGGCCATCACCAGCCGGTCCAGTCCGATTGCAATTCCTGCGGTGCGGGGAAGGCGATCGGAGGCGGCGATGACGCCCTCGTCGACTGGATGCGGGGTGCGTCCCGCCGCCCGCCGGGCTGCCGCGCTCTCGGCGAAGCGTGAGCGCAATTCGGTGCCGTCGGTGAGCTCCGAGAAGCCATTCGCCAGCTCCAGACCGCCTAGGTAGAGCTCGACGCGCTCGGCCACGTCTCCGCGAAGCGTGGCGAGGGCAGCGTGGCGGGCGGGAAAGTCCAGGACCCAGGTAGGCGCGTGGAGCGTGGGGTCGATCTCCTCAACCCAGCGTCGATAGAACGTGTCGTCGTCTGCCGGGATCTTACCGGCGAAAAGCTTGGAGACGGTGGTTCTGCTGAACTCTGGCACCGGTACGCCTACCGAGTTTGCGGCGCTGGCGATCAGACCTTCGACCAGCGGAATGAGGTCCAGATAGTTGGCGTTGTGCAGGTAGAGTTCGAGCATGGTGAACTCGGTGCCGTGGTGCCGCCCCTGCTCTTCGCCTCGGAAGCAGGGGGTGATGGCGTAGACCCGCGGCAGCCCCGCAGCAAGCGCCCGCTTGAGGGCGAACTCCGGCGAGGTGTGGAGGAAGCCGTCTCGGCAGGGGAGAGCCTCCAGATTGGCCTCCAGCGCGGGCCCATCGACCAGGACGGGAGGATGCAGCTCGATGAACCCATGGTCCCACAACGCCGAGTGGAGCGAGCGGACGATCGCGGCCCGCGCGCGGAGCAGGCGGGCGTTCAAGGGCGTGCGCTCAGAGGCGGGACACGTAGGAGCCGCCATCACGGGTATCCACCTTCAACAGTTCGCCTTCCTTCACAAAGATCGGCACCTGAATCTCAGCGCCGCACTCAAGCTTGGCGTTCTTCGTGATGTTGTTCGAGGTGTTCCCCTTCACTGCTGGCTCGGTCCAGGCCACGCGACTCTCGATGAAGTTGGGGAGGGTGAGGTTCACCGGCCGCCCCTTGTAGAAAAGCACCATGATTTCAAGGTTTTCGATGAGGAACTTCGCGTCGTCCGCGATCACGTTTTTCTGAATTTCGACTTGCTCGAACGATTCCGTGTTCATGAACGTGTAGACGCCCTGCTGTTCATACAGGAACTGCATCGGCTGTTCCTCGATATCGGCTTCCTCCAGGATTTCGCCGGAGCGGTAGGTGCGTTCGATGACGGCGCCGGTGAGCAGGTTCTTCAGCTTGGTCCGGGTGAAAGCGGTACCCTTGCCTGGCTTCACGAACTGGAAGTACACGATCGAGTAGGGGGCGCCTTCGGTTTCGACCTTGAGGCCGTTACGGAAGTCCGAGGTTTGGAACGACATGAGTGCACCAAGAAGGACGCGCGGCTATCACGCTGGCGCCGTGATGGGTAGACGCGAGGCGGAAGAACGCTTCGCCTGGCTCGCAAAGGTGTCCTGGGCCGAAGTCGCCGCACGCTTTCCCGTGCGGCTCCCGAGGGGGTACTTGGGCAACGCCTCTGACCCATCTGACCCACGGCTGCGCACGGCGCTCCCTGATTCGTCCGAACTGGCTACGGATGAGGGAGACGTACCGGACCCGGTCGGAGAGCAGGCACGGTCGCCTCTCCCTTGGGTCGTGCGAAAGCATGCGGATCGCGTGCTGCTGCTGCTCACCAAGCGCTGCCATGTGTATTGCCGATACTGTTTCAGACGCGATCACAGCCCGGGTGAGGGTGAGGACCCCACGCCCGCCGAATGGGATGCCATGTTCACCTACGCTCGGCGCTCCGGGGCACGCGAGGCGATCCTCTCGGGCGGTGATCCCCTGGCGATCTCGGACACACGGCTGATGAACGCCATCGACGCGCTGCGGCCGGAAGTTCCGGTCATCCGCATCCACACGCGTGCGCCGATCACGTTCCCGCAGCGGGTCACGCCTCACTTGGTCTCAAGCCTTCGCGCACGCGCCCCCGTGTGGGTGGTCGTTCATGCCAACCATTCGGTCGAGTTGAGCCAGCCTGTGAGGGAGGCGTTGGCGCGGCTGGTCGATGCGGGTTTGCCCGTGCTGAACCAAGCGGTGCTCCTTCGGGGCGTGAACGACAGCGCGGAAGTGCTTGCCGAATTGTCCGAGTCGCTAGTTTCACTGAGAGTTTTTCCTTACTATCTCCACGCCACGGACGCCGCGCCGGGGAATGCGGCCTTTCGGGTTCCGCTCGCCGAGGGGAAGCGGATCCATGAGGCCCTGCGACAGAGAGTATCTGGGATCGCGCTTCCCAATTTCGTCATCGATCCCCCGGATGGCTCGGGGAAGCGTTTGATCGTGACGGAGCCCGCATCTCCGCCCAGCGCGCACGCAACGACCCCGGAAACGAGCTAGAACGCGTTCCATGGCCGTCCACTCCGCCACTCGCACCTACGCTACCATCCGGGCGTTCCTGGAGGACTGGCGCTCCACGCTACGCCTCGGCGCGCTCACGCTGCCTCCTGGCTCGATCGAAGGGGATCCGGCATCCGACATGAAGGTCGATCTCGTGCTGCCTCTGGTTGGCCGCCTGGGCCCGGTACAAACGCAGTTGATCCAGCACCTGCCCGATGGCACAGTGGCCCTCCGCATCGCCGAGTGGCCTCCCGCGGTGAAGGCGGGAATGCAGGTTGTTTTTGATGCGGCCGAAGATCTCAAGCAGTTCTTTCTCAAGACAGGTCAGGTGCAGGTCGCTGATGGGGGGGTCAACGCCGAGATCGCAGCGTTGCGTGAGCAGGTGGCGGAGCTGGCCTCCCGGCCCGCTACGGTGGTGCGCGTGCAGGCTGCGGGAAGCGGCGGGTCGGCCGCCCGTTCGGCGGGGGGAGACGGCGGGCCCGTGGTGGTCGAACGCGGCCTGCCGCTGCCCGATCTGACCGGAATGGCGCCCATCCTGTCCGGCAATCTCGGCGATCGCTCGATTCGGGATGCCCTCATGGAGCTTGCGATTGAGCGGGTGACCGGATTGCTGGAGGTGAGGTATCCGGACGGCCGTGCTCGGTGGGGCTACGTTCACAAGGGTGGGCCGGTAGCGTGGCGTTCGGAGCCGATTGTTGAGGACGAAGTGCTCGGAATCCTGATGTTCCGAGCGAATCAGATCACGCGGGAGCAGTTGGAACAGTCGCTCAACCTGATGGAACAGAACGGCATCCGCCAGGGCGAAGCGCTGATTGAGATGGGCGTGATCACCTTCGCGCAGCTGGTCATGCTCTTGCAGAAACAATGCGAGTTTGTGTTTCAGCGCGTGATCCGCGACACGGAGGGAACCTGGTCTTTCCACGCGCTTGAAGATCTCCCCGAACGGTTCATTTCCCCCGCGCTGCGCGTCCCGTCCCTGTTGTTCCGCGCCCTTCGCACCTATTCGAAGGAGATGCCGGCGGAAGAACTGGCGACCACGCTGCGACCGTGGCTGGACAAGTATGTGTATTGGGTGCCCGGCGCGCAGCGCGTGCTCGACGAGATGAAGACCAACTCGGAAGAAACAGGGTTCTTCAAGATCATCGGGATGACGAGCTATCGCCTGCGCGAGCTGTTTGCAGTGTCGAATATTTCGCGCTCCGCGACTGCGGGTACGGTGTGGACGCTCGCGGACCTCCACCTGATCGAGTTTCGTGACGACGAGGCCGGCTCCCGAAACGTGGAACGCCTTCGTCGAGTGCTCGCCGACCGCAGCATGGCGGTCGTGAAGGGAACGTTGTTTGACCGACTTGATCTCCATTGGATTTGCAACTCGGATGAAGTGGAAAAGGCCTGGACCCGCCTTTCCGGCGAGTATGGCAACACCAGCTACTCAAAATGGGGACCGGAAAATCAACCTGCGGTCGAGGCGATCCACAAGAGCTCGAAAGAGGCCTACGAGCGCCTTCGTGTAGATGCCGCCCGCAGAGAGTATCGCGCCGAGATCATGGAGAAGATGCAGATTGAGCAGTCCGCGGAAATGCTGTCCAAGAAGGGCGACATGGCCATCATGAAGGAGAGTCGGCGGGAAGCCATGGACTGCTTCGTGAAGGCCTGCGAATTGGTTCCTGGAAATGTTGAATATCAGTCGGGGTTGGCCCGCGTGCGGGCGATGCCTTCCGGCTGAGCTAAGAGGAACGCGCGAAGAAGCGCCCGAACCCGCTGCCGTACAGGAGGTTCAGCAGCCGAGTAAGTAGCGGCAGGTTCTTGGCGTGGTACGGGAACCACCACAATTCGCGGGCGAGCCACGGCAACGAGTCGTAGTTCACATGGCGAGCCTCGCACAGGTTTCGCAATCCCTCGTCGCTGTGGGTGATGCCTAAGCCGGATTGCTTCAGGCCCCCCCAGGGCGTCTCGGCGGCGGCGGCGGTGGCGATCACGTCGTTGACCATGACGGTGCCGGCGCGGATCTGCTGCGCCATTCTCCGCCCACGGCTTCCATTTTTCGTGAACACGTAGGCGAGCAGTCCGAGGTGGCTCCGGTTGGCTTCCAGCACCGCCTCGGCTTCGCTCGCCACCTTCATCACGGGCAGGACAGGGCCGAACGTCTCCCGGTTTAGGATATCCATGTCGGGCGTCACGTTGAGAAGCACCGTGGGTTCGTAGAAAAAGCCTGGCCCGTCGATGCGATGTCCGCCGCACGCGAGCGTCGCTCCCTTCGCCAGGGCGTCCTCGACCAAGCCCGCGACGATGTCGAGCTGCCGTTGGTTCACCAGAGGTCCGATGTCGATGTCGCTCGAGGTGGCCGCGTCGCCCACTCGCAAGCCCTTGACCCGTTCGACGAGCTTCGGGATGAAGTTGTCATAGATGCGCTCGTGGATCACCAGGCGCTCGATGGATGCGCACACTTGGCCGGCGTTCGCGTACCCGCCCCACAGCACCGCCCCGAGGGTGCGCTCGAGGTCGGCATCCTCCATCACCAGGGCGGGTGCCTTGCCGCCGAGCTCCAAAACGCAGGGGATGAGGCGTTCGCCGCACATCGCGGCCACCTTCTTACCGGTGGCGACCGAACCCGTGAACTCCACGAAGTCTACGCCGGCATCGACCAGGGCGGCCCCCACGTCTCCGTAGCCGTTCACCACTTGCAGGCAGGCCTCTGGAACGCCTCCATCGATGTAGATTTGGCGCAGAATCTGGGCGGATAGCGGAGTGAACTCGCTTGGCTTGAGCACCACGGCGTTTCCGGCGAACAACGCCATCGCCGCTCCGCCGAAGCCCAGGTGGTTGGGGAAGTTCCACGGAGAGATGATGCCGCAGACCCCGCGGGGTTGGTAGTGGATGTAGCTGGTGCGCTGCTTCAAGAGCCGCAGCGGGATGGGCTGGGGCGCCAAGATCCGTTCCGTTTCAGCCGCGAAGTAGCTCAAGAGTTCAAGTTGGGTCATCACTTCGTGCAGCAGACCCTCGTGGCGCGGCTTTCCGTTCTCCTTGGCCGCGTTCTGTACGATTAGGTCGGAATTCTCAAGGATTTTCCCGCGCACGCGAAGCATGACCTCGCAACGCTCCTGAATGGACCGAGCCCCCCACTCCGGCTGGGCGTTCCGGGCGCGAGCAACGGCGGCTCGTACCGTTTCGACCGAGTCAATCGGAACCTCACCCAGAAACTCGCCGCTGGCGGGCGAGAAGACCCGCAGGGAGGGCGGCGGACTGTCGGGTGCGCTGGACATGTAGGTTCCGAGGGGCGAAGAGGCTATCATACTGAAGGTGATCCGAAAAAGTGGACACATTCACCAAGGACTGTGAGTCCACGTCATGCATCCAAAAGTACCTGAGAATGAAGTCGTCGCCTACCCCCCCGTCAATTCACCCCCGAGTTCCGAGCTGGGGCCGTCCGCCTCGTGATGGAGGAACGACGGTCTCAGGCCTTGGTGGCCAAGGACCTGGGCATCGCGAAGTCGGTCATTGCCCGCTGGGTGAAGGAGGCGCGCACCGAGGCCGGGCAGAAGCCGCCGGGCGCGGTCACGAGCAGCGAGCGTGACGAGCTGGCGCGGCTGCGGAAAGAGAACAAGGTGCTTCGCATGGAGCGCGAAATACTGAAAAAAGCTGCGGCCTTCTTCGCGAAAGAGAGCGGATGAGGTTCGCGTTCATACGCGTGGAGAAGGCCACGTGGCCGGTGACGGTCATGTGTAGGGTGCTGAAGGTGTCGACGAGCGGCTACTATGCTTGGCGCAAGCGGCCAGAATCGGCGCATGACCGAGAGGATGTTCGCATCCGAGTCCTGATCGAGGAGGCGCATGTCCGGAGCCGGGCAACGTACGGGAGCCCTCGAGTTGAGCATAGGGAGGATGAACGGCATGGCGGGAGGCACACCCCGCGAGCGTACACCCAGCCGGGCCGGCCCGGCAAGCGCGCGGCGCGCCTAAAATGCGACGATCGGAGCGAAAAAGCGCGGCTCGCGCGCAGCTCCGCCCCCGGCCCCG
>CAMBIK010000108.1 GCA_945867435.1 Klebsiella pneumoniae | reverse complement strand
TGTAGTGGAAAATCCGGTCGGTGCGGTACACGTTGGTGCGCAGCGTGGCCTCGACGAGGTTGAACAGGAACCGCAGGACGAAGTCCTCGTCGACCGTGGGAATCCGGCTCAGTTCTTCCTCGACCGCGGTGGTTGCGCTGGTGATGGCGGCCGACCGCCCGTTCGCAAGGCTGGGTTCGAACTTGGCATTGAACAAGCGCACCAGCGCGGCAACCGCACCCGGCTGGTGGACCAGGATCTCCTGCACCTTCGTGATGAGGTGGGCGAGCTTGATCTGCTTGGCGTAGCCGACGTAGGCCCGAACCAGATCGACCTCTTCCCAGGTCAGCTTGGCCCGAAGGACCAGCTTGTTTAGCGGGTCCGACGCCATCTTCTTGGCAAAAACGGCCTCCATCCCGTCGGTGAGCCGACCGGCCTGGGCGGCGAGATCCTGAAGGGCCACCCCTGGAACGCTCGCGACCCGGAACGTGTCGATCGCGCCTTCGCCATCGATGTCTTCCTTGGCCCACTCGTCGCTGATGACCAGCCCGAAGTTGTCGACGATCGGCATCAGTTCGCTGAGCGTGAGGTCGGTCGGCTGGTAAATCCGCAGCAGGACATCGCCATCTTGCGCCAGGAGCGCGACACGCACACGGCCTTCGGTACGAGCGGATTCAAGGAACTTTGTGTCAGTCACGGGGAGCTCCGGAACGATGAGTGTGGCCACGCGCGGGTCGCCGGCGTAGCCTTTCCGGGCCCCAGTGTCGATCACCCCGAGGTGTCAATGTCGCGTCTGATTCCGCTCCTCCTGACGGCCGCATGCGCGCCCGCCTCCGATTCGGCTGAGCCCGAAGAGGACACCGGCCACGCAGGCATGAACTGCGGGGAGGGAACGAAGCACGACGTGGAGATCGTGGCGCGCGTGGTCTCCGGAGGCGAGGCGAATTTCCGCGAGGAACCCGGCATCGAGGTTTCCCTGGATGACCGAGGCTATACCGGCTTGATTCTTGGCATGGGCACCACCGATGCTAACGGCGAAGTCTCCTTCATGGCCGTGGGCGTGACGGCGCTGGAGGGGGATTGCGGCGCCCTGCTGGACTACTGGGTGGTCGCTACGGACCCCAACGACGCGTCGCGCACCGTCGAGGACGACATGAACGCGGAGCTCCACACGGCGATCGATGGGGGCAGCCTTCGCGCTGACATCCGCGACTTCCCCCTCGACCTGGATTGACCCCCGGCAGGCGCTGACATACGTCCCGCCCGTGGATGATCGAGCCGAAATGTTGCCCGTACTGGATGCCTGCCGCGTGCGTGGTGCGCGCGCGTGCGAGGTGCTTCTTCAGCGGTTTGCCCACCTCGTTCTCACCGGGTCGAGGGCCCGGCCCACCCGCACCGACGAGGATCGCTGGACCCTGCGGGTGTGGTTGGAGGGGGGGCGCGCTGGAATCGCGGTCGCGGCAACCCCCCGAGGACTGGTCGATGCGGCCATGGGTGCGGCGGCGCTCGCCCCCCTGTCGCCCTACGCAGGTCCGGCCGACCGTCTGCTTCCCCTCTCGGGAAGTTTGAGCATCGACGACCGCCGCCACGGCACCATCGAGGAAAACGACAGGACCGAGCTGCTGAGCATGGCGGAACGCACGCTCACCCAAACTGGCGTGGGGCTGCGGCGGCTGAGGTACATGGAGGTGCGCGAGCGTCGCAGTTGGATGTCCTCGCGCGACCAGGAACTCTCGGTCGCTTCCACCACCTATTCCCTGGATGCGCAAGCGGGAATCGACGGGGTCGAGCTTGAACATTGCATCGCTTCCCGGCACTTTTCGGATGTTGCCAGTCTGCCCTTCGGGACCGAGCTGCGCCGGCGTCTGGAAGGCTTGCGAACGCCCGTAGCGCTGCCTGTCGAACCGCTGCCGGTGGTCCTGGATCCAAGGGCCGCCGCGGACTTCCTCCGGCGACTGGCCCCGGCGTTTACGGCTACGGCGGTTCGGGGGGGGAACTTCCTCGCGTCGCGGCTCGGCCGCCCTCTCGCCAACCCCGTGCTCCACATGACCGACGATGCGGGGCTCACCAGCGGCCTGTATTCCCGCAACTTCGACGACCGAGGGGTGCCCCCCATCCCGGTGACCCTCCTGAAAGAGGGCGTGCCTACCAGCCTTTACCACGACCCCGAGTCGGCCCGCGAGTTTGGCCTGCGCCCCACGGGGCATGTCTGCGAGGCGGGCGTACGTCCCTCGAATCTCATCGTTCGGCCGGGGGCGCGAACTCGCAATGTCATCCTCGCCGAGCTGAAAGACTACCTGATGATCGACGAAATGCCTTTCTTGGACCTCGTTACTGGGGCGGTCGCGGGTCCGGTTCGCGTCGGGGTGGTGCGGGCGGGGCAGCGCGAGGGTGCGGCGCATGTCAACCTGGCAACGACGGTGCCCGACCTGCTCACCCGCGTGGTCGAGGTGGCCTCCGACCAGGAACGCAACGGCGAGGTGGATTCGCCGACCCTAGTGCTGTCTCCGCTTTCTTTTAGCGCGTGAACGGGGGTAAAAACACGACGGCCCGGCGGTGAAGCCGGGCCGTGTGGGTTGCTGCGGCTCGCGCCGCTGCTGCCTATCCGCGTTCGCACTTCTCGACGGCGATCTCGATCTTCTCGATGGCCATCGCGGACGAGTCGGCGTTCATGTCCGGCACGTTCCACTTGCAGGGCCAGCCTTCGTAGAAGTTGTAGCGAGCAACTTCGGTGGAGCCGTCCTGGTCGAGGACGATGACGGAGCCGGCGCGCCGGTCGATCTTGCCTTCCTCGATGTTCTTCCGCCAGGTCCACAGGTCGTCGGTCGCGGTGTAGCCGCGTTCGAGAACGATGTTGCTGTAGGTGGTGCGGCCCGGCTTCTTGCGGACAACCTTGTCGTTGCCCTGCTTGAACTCCACGACCTCGGTCGAGCTGTCCATGCCGGAAACGGACTTGAAGCCGCCGACGATGATCTTGTTGTCGGAGATGATCCCCTGGATTTCCAGGAGGAAGTGATAACTACCAAACAGTTCTTCGGTTGCCACGGTTGACTCCTTGTTGTTCCTTCCGCGGGGGCGACGGACGGATCGGTTGCATCGTCAGGCTTGTTCCCCGGGGGGGGCCACCTCCTGCCGACCCGCCAACTGTTCCCCATTCGTAGGATGCGGTCAAGCCTCTAACGATCCTTTTTTTGCACGATCGGGGTGCGCAGCCGCCCCAGCGCCCACTCGGCGAAGCGGAAGGGGTCGGCCGTCTCGTCCGGGGTGCCGCGCACCTCCAGGGTCATCTCGCCCTGGCGACGGAATCGGGCGGCTTCGCTGACACACAGTTCAAGGAGGTGCATCGGGTCGAGTCGGTGTTGTTCGTGCAGCACCAGGACCAGCCGCACGGTCAGCACCGAGAGTTTGACGATCCCAAGCTCCCGGCAGGCACTGCGGACTTCGGTGAGCCGGCGCAGGTTGACGGCCTCCTCGGGGGCGGTCCCGTACCGCGCTTCGAGATCGGTGAAGACACCGCGGATACGCGGTAGCACATGGGCGTGGGCGAAACGTCCATAGGCGTCCAGGCGCTCCGCTGCGTCGGGGATCCAGTCTTCGGGGAGGAGGCAGGGTGAGCGGACTTCCACCTCGGGATCGATGGCAGCCGCGATCACGTCGCCACGGACCTGGGTGCACGCCTCATCGAGGAGCGCGATGTAGGCGTCGAACCCGATGGATGCGATGTGGCCGTGCTGCTTATCGCCGAGGATTTCACCTCCACCGCGCAGCTCAAGGTCACGACTGGCGACCGAGAACCCGCTCCCGAGGGCCGTGGCGCTCTGAAGGGAGTGGAGTCGGTTCAACGCCTCCTTTCGCACCTCACCGCTTCCCCCCACCACCAAGAGGCAGCGGGCTTCGGCGCGGCTGCGGCCCACGCGGCCTCGCAGCTGGTAGAGCTGCGCCACCCCGAACTGCTCCGAGCGATTGATAATCATGAGGTTTGCGTTGGGTAAATCCAGTCCGCTCTCGATGATCGCGGTGCAAACCAGCACGTCGAGATCGCCCTCCGCGAAGCGGCCGAGCACGCGCTCCAGCGCGTCCGAGGAAGTCTGGCCGTGGCCCACATCGATGCGAAGCTCGGGTAGATGCTTGCGAAGCCATCGTGCCACGCCCTCGATGGACTGCACCCGGTTGTGGACAAAGTACACCTGTCCCCCACGGGCGATCTCGGTGCGAATCTCCTCGGCGATCCGGGTGGCGTCGAACCGGACGACTTCGGTGTGGATGGGCACCCGCCCCTCGGGCGCCGTGGTGATGAGGCTCATGGAGCGCAGACCGGCCAGCGCCATGTGCAGCGACCGCGGGATGGGGGTGGCCGAAAGGGCGAGGTAGTGAACGCCCTGGGCAATCTTGCGCGTTTCTTCCTTCTGTTTGGTTCCGAAGCGGTGTTCCTCGTCTACCACCACGAGGCCAAGGCGCTTGAAGCGGACCGCCCGCCCGAGAGCCGCGGTGGTGGCGACGACGATGTCCATCCCGCCTACCGCAAGGGCGTCCAGGACGTTCCGGGTGCCGGAAGCGTCTACGAAGCGGGAGAGCATGCCGACGCAGACGCCGAATTCCTCCATGCGGCGGCGCAGCGTGCCGTAATGCTGGTAGGCGAGTACGGTGGTGGGAACGAGCAGAAGCACCTGATGCCCGCCGAGGATGACGCGGAACGCGGCGCGCATCGCCACTTCAGTTTTTCCGAAGCCCACATCGCCGACGACGAGCCGGTCCATGGGTTCTCCGGAGGCCAGATCGTCGAGGACGGCGCGGATGGACTCCATCTGCTCTTCGGTTTCGACGTAGGGAAAGGCTTCCTCGAATCGGGCAAAGGACTCGGCGTCGCCGGAATAGGCGTGTGCGGTCGCCAGCTTTCGCCGGGCATGCATGCGAAGGATGTCGGCGGCCAGCTTCAGCACCGCGTCTTTCACTTTGGAGCGGCGAAGGTCCCAGGTGCTTCCGCCCAACTTGTCAAGCTTGGGGGGCACGTCGGATTCGGAACGGTACGTCGCGAGGAGGTCGAGTTTCCAGACCGGCACATACAGCTTGTCGCCATCCCGGTATTCGACGATCACGAAGTCTCCGGAGCTCTCGCCGAGGGGCATGCGCGAGAGGCCGCGGTACACGCCGATGCCGTGCCGCGCATGCACCACGGCGTCCCCGCGGTTGAGCGTTCCCAGCGAACCCGCGGCGGCCTTGCGGAAACGCGAGGCGACCGACGGGGTGGGGTCGCGCAACTTTTCCCCGAAGATCTCGTCGGCGGTCACATAGATGAGGTCGTCCGAAGCGAAGCCTTCCGGAAGGTCTCCGGTGACCAGCGCCAGGGTGTACGGGCGTGGCGTCGCGACAAAACTCACGTCGTGCGCATCGAACAGGGCGCGGATGCGCTCGGCGCGGGTGGTGTCGTCCGCCACGAGGACGACGGTCGCACCGCTCGCCGCGACACGGCGCAGGGCGGCAACGGTGGGGGCGAGATCTCCGGTGTGGCCGACGCGCAATCCGGCGATGGAGGTCGTTGCGAAGCCGTTGCCGAGGAGCGTCAAGGGGCGGGCCCGCTGCAGGCTTGCGATCACGGCCTGCGGTGCGGCATAGCGGTCCAGCGGACGGACCAGGGGCCGTTCGTCGGGGGGGAGAGACTCGAATCGACGCGCCCGGTCGGCCGCTGCCTCGCGCAGTCGTTCTGCGACCCGGTCCGGCTCGATCACAAAGGCCGGGCCTTGCCAATCGGGCATCGCCACGGCTGCGAGGGCGGGGAGGTAGTCCTCGGCGCTGGCGAACCAGATGCCCTCCCGCAGGTCGCTCAGCACGCTGCGGCGGTTGGGCCCGCTCACGCCCCGCTCGTTCGCGACCGCATGCAGGTACGCGGCCGCCCGTTCGACTGCCGCTTCGTCGAGGAGCGCTTCGCGGACCGCGATGAGCGTGGGGGGCCCGCGCACCGCCTCGATCTCGTCTTCAAACCAGACGACTCGCGTGGGTCGCTCGTTTCCGAGGCCCCAGGCTTCGAGCGTGCCGCCGCGCAGTGCCGCCGCGCCCGGTTCGTTCACCTGGGGGGCCACCAGATAGCCTGCCGCCACCAGCCAACGGAGCAGAGCCCTTGGTTCAACCTTCTCTCCCACGCGCAGGGTGCGGGTGACCAGTGCGGGCACGTTCGCGGCGAGCGCGGCGGCATCCACGACGACCCACGCGGCCGGGTGCGCTCGCGCGAGGATTCGGGCGTGGGCGTGGGCGGGGTCCCGCACATCTCCGTCCCAGGGGCGCCCGCCATCTGCGGGGTAGGGGAGGATGGTCTGACCGGGTGCGAAGAAGCGAAGTACACGGACAGTCCGTTCCATCGCGCGGGTGTCGGCCACCACGACGCACGCCGGCCCAGAAGGAAGGATATTCGCCAGCACATACGCGGGCGCGCTGCCCGCAAGGCCACTGAGGTCGTCGGCGCTACGGAGCGCGAGGAGCGAGCGTGCCACGGGGCCGCCTCAGCCGGCGGGGATTGACGCGGAGGATTCCTTGGGCTTGCGGAAAAGATCCAGGTAGATCTGCACCATCGCGAGATCTACGAGGATCAGCACCATGTGATCGATGGTGCCGAGCGCCACCTTGCCCCACCAGGTCAGGACGGGCAGCAGGAACGTGAGCCCGAGCCCGTACCACAGCCACCAGCCGAAGAAGAAAGGCAGCATGGCGCGAAAGATGGTGCCCCGCCGTGCGGAGGCCAGGCGTTCGCTGCGGGCGAGCGGACGCTTCTCGGCCTTGTCGAGCGTAGCGATCGCATCCACGAAGGCGTACTGGAGCCCAAAGATGATGCCGGGCACCACGACGATGTTGCCCAGCGCGATGATTCCGTAGGCAGCGGCATGGGGGAAGCGCACCCGCGACATGCGGTTCAGCCCGAAGTTGATGGCCCCGCTGAGCGTGGAGTGCTGCGCCTTTTCACGTTGGACCCACAGGTAGATCTGGGCGGGAGCCGCCCAACTGCCCACCCCGACGGCCCAGATGCAGAGAAGAACGCTTTGAATCAGGAAGGCCGTGATGAGCTCGGCTTTGCCCCCGCCCATGTCGAGCGCCTTGGCGGCCTCGGTAGCGAGCGCGTCGGTGATGAAGAGGCCCAGCCCGCCCGTGAGGACAGCGATGATCACGACGATGTGAACGTTCTCGAGACAGACCGAGAAGGCGTTCCGAAGGACAGTGCGCACATCGCGTGGCGTGAGCAACCAGAGGCCGACCATGAACGCTGCGAAGCCGGCCGCAAAGATCGCGAGCGAGCTCGTATGCGGGAGAAGGGCGTTGAGATCAAGGTTCGGCATGGGAGCGGGCGCTAACCCGTTACACTCACCCGGTGAGGCGCGATCCCATCGAGGCAGACGAGGCGGAGCTGCTGGACATCGTCCGCTCGCCGCTCACCATGCTCGATGAAGACGCGGTTCGGCTCGCCCTCTCCGGGGGTTCGGTGGTCGAATGGAGCCGCCTTTCCTTCCGAACGCACGAGGATGTGAACCAGTTTCTCCGCGTGTGGGGCTGCGATCTTCAGGGTCAGGTCTGGGCTCGCGAACGCCTCCGCTACGTGTACAACCAGGCGGTCGAATACCTTGAGGAACACCTCGGGCTGCATTTCGCCAACGAGGTTCGCCGGCCGCGCGATGTGCGCGATGCCTTTCTGCGCGCCTCCATGCGCGACCGCTTCTCCCGGCATCGGATTCAGTACTGCGCCATCCTGAAGCTCGTGCATGTGATCAATCACCTGGAGATGCAGGAGCTGCGGAACCAGGTCGCCGTTCGCGAGATCGATTTGTTGGAGCTGGCGAATCGTCAGGTACTTGAGGCTGCACGCAGGATGCGTGACGAAGGTTTGCCGGTGGAGGCCTTCTACGGCAACCGCAAGACGCGTCCCAGTCTGATCACCAAGCTGCTGGCGAAGCGGGAGTCCACGGCCGCCACCGTTTTCGACAAGCTGCGCTTCCGGCTGGTCACCGCTTCGCGCGAGGATGTGGTGGTGTGCATCGCGTGGTTGTTGCGCAACCTCATCCCTTTCCCTGCGGTGATCCCGGGAGAGAGCGTGAACACCCTGCTGTCGGCGGCGGAGCTGGAGATCGACGGGCGCGACGACGGGGAACGCACGGCGCTGGGGTTGTTGCGAGGTGCCCCCGTGGTCAACCCAGACTCGGCTGCCGGTTATCGGGTCATCAACTTTGTAGCCGGAATGCCGGTGGACATCTACCAGGCCCCTGGGGCGGTGCGCCCGCGGCACTTGGCGCTCCTGGGGGAGGTCGTCTCCGTGCTCACCGAGTTCCAGGTGGTCGACCACGCCACGGATGTGGAGAACGAAGCGGGGGAAAGCCGCCACGATCTCTACAAGCGCCGCCAGACACAGAAGGTGTATGAACGCCTGGGGCGCGCCATGCCCGCGTCCATCGCCGCTCGCGGGGTGGACGGCGGCGAGGCCGACGGTTAGCCACGCGCCCCTTACCGTTCGGAGATTCCATGGCCCGTACCCCCGCCCCTCGTAAGCGCAACAAGTCCGCCCGTCATCGCGCAAAGCTGAAGGCGAAGCACACCAAGCAGCGGATGCGCGCCAAGGGCGAGCTTCAGAAGCGTGGCGGCGGCCGCCGCCTCCGCCGTTAGGCCACGCGGCCCCGGGGTGGCCGTGCGGGCGCGTCATGCTGGGGTGCTTCTGCACCCTTCCAGTCTTCCGGGCCCCGGTCCGATAGGGGAGATGGGCCCTTACGCGCACGCTTTCCTGGAGTGGATGACCCACGCCGGGCTTGACACCTGGCAGGTGCTGCCCTTGCATCCGGTCGGTCCGGGGGCCTCGCCCTACGGCAGTCCCTCCGCGTTTGCCGGCGATCCGAGGTTGATTTCGGTAGAGGCGCTGGTGGCCGAAGGGCTGATCGAGCCAGCGGCGATTCCGTGGGGGCAGGCCTCCGTGGATGTCGATGCCGTCACCGCGTGGAAGCTGCCGCTGATCCGCGCCGCCGCGGCTCGTCTCGCGGGGACCGCTGAGCTCGCGGCGTACCGGGCCGAGGAATCCAGCTGGCTTGGCGACTGGTCGCGGTATGCCGCCCGCGCCCACCGCTTCGGTCACGGCGACTGGTGGAGGTGGCCGGATGTGGAAGACGCCACGCTCGCCGACGAGATCGCCGTTGAGGAAGGCATGCAATGTCTCTTCTCGCGCCAGTGGGCCGCCCTGCGCGATGCCGCTCGCGTGCGCGGCATCCGGATCGTGGGCGATGTGCCCATCTTCGTGGCCCACAACGCCGCGGATGTGTGGGCCGAACCCGCGTTGTGGCACCTTGACGATGCCTTTCAGCCCGACCCCGTCAGCGGCGTTCCCCCTGACTACTTTTCGCCCACCGGCCAGCGGTGGGGCTCCCCCATGTACGACTGGTCCGCACACGCGGCCAGCGGGTTCGCGTGGTGGCGGCGCAGGCTGGCGCGGGAACTGGCGCTGGTGGATGCCGTTCGGCTCGACCACTTCCGCGGGTTCGTGGCGGCGTGGGCGATCCCGGCCTCCGAGCCAGATGCGCGCAACGGTCGTTGGGTCCACGGGCCTGGCGGAACGCTGTTCGCTGCGCTCCAGGAAACCCTCGGCGGCCTTCCGTTGTGGGCGGAAGACCTGGGGGAGATCACCCCGGACGTCGAAGCGCTTCGGGATGCCCTGGGCCTGCCGGGCATGAAGATTCTCCAGTTCGCTTTCGGCCGCGATGGGGATCACCCCTTCCTCCCTCACAACTTCTCGGGTCCGAAGTGGATTGCCTACACGGGCACGCACGACAACGACACGGCCCGCGGCTGGTATCAGTCCGCCGACGAGGCCACGTGCGACCGGTTTCGGCTCTACACGGGGCGTGATGCAACCGACCCCGCTTGGTGCTTGGTGCGCGAGGCCTGGGCCAGCACCGCCGAGATGGCCATCGCGCCGATGCAGGACTTCTTGAAGCTGGGGAGCGAAGCCCGCATGAACACTCCCGGTGTCGCGGCCGGCAACTGGGGCTGGCGGCTTCGCGACCTGCCTTGGCAATCCTGCACTTGGATCCGGCAGTTGGGCACCTCGTTCGGCCGGTCGGAGGCGTAGCGGTGCGGACCACTTCGATCCGGTTGCACCTCGCGCTCAGCATCCTCCTCGCGGTCGTGCAGGTGGGGATCCTGTTCAGAACGGGAGTGACGACCCCGGTCGTTACGATGTCGGCGTTTGTGATTGTTGGGCTCCTGCTCCTGCTTTTTCGCACGCTTGCGCTGCATCGGGAACGCCGCCACCGGCTGCTGGACATCCTGGAGGCCGTTCGTCGCGGCGCGGACGGGGAAACGGATGTGCGCCTCTCTGAAGGCGACGACGATGAGGCCGGGCATGTGGCCGACGCGGTGAACCGGCTGATGGCGACCGTGCGGGCGCGCGCGCTTCAGGCCCAGGCCGAACGGGACCTCGACCGACTCATGGTGCGCGAAACCCCGAACGGGCTCGTCGTGATCGATGGCGGCGGGGTGGTGCGTCGAGCAAGCCCCGCGCTCGGCCGCTTGCTGGGTTTCGATGCGGATCCGGTCGGTCGCCGGCCGATTGAGACCATTCCTTTGCCCGCCTTCCAATATGTGATCGACGAGGCGGCGCGCACCCGGGAGGTCAGCGAACGGTCGATCACGCACGAGGGCCGGGAGCTTCTGCTTCGCGCGGTGCCTTCCTCGGAGGGAGTCGGCGTTCTCGGGGTGGTGCTCGACCTCACCAGCATCGGTGCCGCTGAGCGGGTTCGCCGCGAATTCGTCGCCAACGTGAGTCACGAGCTGCGAACGCCGATCACGGCCGTCGTCGGCTATGCCGAAGCCCTCGACGAGGAGAGGGCCCGCTTGCCGGAAGACGTGCACCCCATGGTGGATGCGATTCGTCGCAACTCGGAACGCCTTCGGCTGCTGGTGGAAGATGTTCTCCACTTGTCCCAGATCGAGTCGCGCCCCCACGACGTTTTACTGACCCGAGAGCTTGTTTTCCCCGTGATCGCGGCGATCGTGGAGCGGTTTGCTCCCGTGGCAGAACGTCGCGGCGTAGCCTTTGCGGGGCCTCCTCCCTCGGACATGGAGGCGCTCATCAACGCCGACGCGCTGGAACACGCGCTCTCGAACCTCGTGGACAACGCGGTGAAGTACACGCCCACTGGTGGCACGGTGCGCATCCGGATGATCGCCCTCGACGGGGCGGTCGAGGTCTGGGTGGAAGACACCGGCCCGGGCATCGATGCCATCCACCATCCCCGCATCTTCGAGAGGTTCTACCGGGTGGATCCGGGTCGCGCCCGCGCTCTGGGTGGCACGGGACTGGGGCTCGCGCTGGTGAAGCACCTGTGCTCGGCGATGCGCGCCGAGATTCGTCTGGACAGCCACCTGGGCCGGGGCAGTCGCTTCGGGCTGCGGCTGCCGGTGCCAAACGAGATCTGAACGACTACCCGAACTGTTTAGCCAGCTTCAAGCCCTGCATGTGGTAGTTGTTCACCCCTGAGGTGCCGTAGAGAACATCCGGGAGGGTACGGTTCCGGAGGAGCTCGATCCGGAAAAGCGGCTGGCCATGTTCCAAGAGGAATGGCACGTCGTGGGTGCGGATCTCGAGAACGAGCTTGGCGCCGCGCCCGCTGCCGTCGTGGCCGAAGCCGGAATCGATGAACCCCGCGTAGTGGGTGCGAAGTTCGCCCTTCGTGGCATCGAACGGGATCAGTTCGGCGCACAGCTCCGGGGGGATGGCCAGCCGTTCGCGGGTCGCGAAGATGTAGAACTGTTCGGGTTCAAGAATGAACCCTTCGCCTGAGGAATCCGCCCGAACGGGGGTCCAGTAGCGGGAGCGATCAAGGCCGCGGTGGCGCAGGTCGATGGGCGGGCGGTAGCGTTGCGCGGCGTACCCGATCACGCCGCCATCGCCGGTTTCGAGGTCCACGCTCATTTCGATGCCGGGCGTGTCCGGGTCGACCACAGGGGCGGCGCACCCATCCGACCCGTACACGGCGGGCTGGCGGTCCTGTGTTTCGGCGAGCGCTTCCAGACCCAGGCGCGGCCGCCCGCGGGCCAGCCGCAGTTGGCCGAGGGTGTCGCCGCGGCGCACGGCGATGTGGAAGCTCTGGGGAGTGACTTCTAAATATAAACGCCCGGAATATCCGGTTGGCACTGTGTCGAACGCGTGCCCCGTGTCGGTGAGGAGCCGCACGAAAACATCGAGGCGACCGGACGAGGACTTCGGGTTGGCCCGCCCCCAAACGTCGGCCGGAAGACTGAGGGCTTCTTCCACCTCGGCCAGGTACACGCAGCCTTGGCGCAGCACGGTGGCCTGCTCGGGGTGAAGTTGGGCTTCATCGATGGTGAGCCGGGCCAATTTCGATGCGATTCCCCCCGAGCCGGGCAGGAAGCTGCATTGCAGTTGCCACAGCCGCAGGCCGAGGCGCAAGTCGATCGACGAGGGCTGAATCTGTTCCGGCCGTACTGGAACCGCCGAGCGCACCGCGCCGGTTTCAACCAGCGCCCGCAGGTCCTGGCTGACGAGAATGCCGGTTGACATGGGGCCGGTGCCTAACCCGGTTCGTCGTTACGCATGGCCACGTTGCATTAGGATGGTGGGTCACATCGGGAGCGACCATGCCCGTGTCGCTGCGCTCCTGCCTCGGTTTCGCCTGTTCGAAGTCGAAGCGGCTCCGGATCGGGATCGACCCGTGGCCGGGGTACGAGGTGCTCTATCTCGCGGATCGGCGGGATCTCTACGGCGATCTCGACGTGGAAATCATCGAGTTCACCACGCTGGAGGATGTACGCGCGGCATTCGAGGCCGTGCAGATCGATGTGATGTGCGGCACGCTTCGTCGAAGTGCTGACGATTTGGGATTCGGCCCGTCCCACGCCGAAGACCATGCTCGTCGCCGACTATTTGGCCGGTGCCGACGTGGTGCTGGCCCGCCCGGAGTTCCCGCGCATGGAGGATCTGAACGGGTGCCGACTGGGGGTCGAGGGCGGCGCCCGTCGCG
>CAMBIK010000107.1 GCA_945867435.1 Klebsiella pneumoniae | reverse complement strand
CCAAGTCGACAAGGAAGACGTGCTCACGCCGCATGCCTGGCGTGAAGAGTTACGCGAGCGGGACCTCGCAAAGTAGACGCCGACCGCACGACGGACGACGCCGAAATTGTACGAATTTCGTCCCAAACGGGGGACGGCGAGGATGTACCTTTCGACGCTGTACCTTTAAATGGTGGTTCATCGTCGAACAGATAGCCTATCGCTCAAAATTGAAAGTAAATAAAGTCCACCGAGCTCATCCGCACGAACACCACGAGGCAGACCGCGAACACGGCCCAGGTTGTGGTCTGCACCGCGAGGTAGACGGGGGAGGCCTCGATCCGTGGGATCAACCAACGCTGGACCCACAGACCAATGAGCAGGGGGGCGGAAACGAACGCGGTGACGGCGAGCAGCGTGACCACGGCCACCCACTCTTCCTCGCTGGCTACCCACGGCGATCGCGTGAGGTGGCCCGCCAGCGCCGCGATGTCGGTCTCCCTGAACAGCAGCCATCCGAAGCATGTAAACGTGAACATGATGCCGACCGCCAGCGCCGAGGCACCCCGGACCTGCTTCAACGGGCTCGGAATCCGCGGGACGACCAGCCGGTAGCCCGTGATCAGGGCGGCATGGTACCCCCCCCAAATCACGAAATTCCAACTGGCACCGTGCCAGAGTCCGCTGATGAGCATCGCCCCGAACGTGGCTTGGATGCCCCTCCAAAATCCTCCGCGATTCCCCCCAAACGGCCGGTAAAGGTAATCTCGGATCCAGGTGCTGAACGAAACGTGCCAACGCTTCCAGAAATCCGACGGGTTCTTCGCCAGGTAAGGGTTCTTGAAGTTCTCCATCAGGTCGAAGCCCAACATGCGGGCCACCCCGCGAGCGATATCGGTGTAGCCGGAGAAGTCGGCCAGGATTTGGACCGCAAACCCGAGGGTGGCCGCATAAACCAGCGGGGCCGCGGGGGACTCAAGGGCGAAGACCTTGTCCACATACGGCGAGATGGTGTCCGCCAACACCACTTTCTTGAAGGCCCCCCACATCCCGAGCGCGAACCCGCTGCGAACCCGCCCGAGGTCGAAGGTCCGGACGGTCTCGACCTGGAGAAGCAGGTTTCCGGCTCGCTGCACCGGCCCAGCCACGAGGTGGGGAAACAGCGAGACCGCCAGCATGTAGTCGAGGAGGTGGCGCCGCGGTCGCAGTTCGCCCCGGTACACGTCGATCGAGTAGGCCATCGATTGAAAGGTGTAGAAGCTGATTCCGGCCGGGAGCAGGATGCCGAGGGGCTGGAGGGAGTTCTGCACGCCCACGAGGTCGAGCCCTGCCGCGAGGTTGGCGACGAAGAAATCGAAGTACTTGAAATAGCCGAGGATGAGCAGGTTGGTGGCGAGGCTGACGAACAGGACAGCGCGGCGGTGAGCGGGGTACCGCTCGATGCCCAACCCCGCGAAATAATCCACGATGGCAGATGAATACAGCAGGATCAGAAACCAGGGGTGCACCCAGCCGTAGAACAAGGCGCTCATGCCGCCGAGGAACAGGTTCTGCCAGCTTCGCCGCGGAAGCGCCCACATGACCGTGAAGGTGATCGCGAAGAACCAGAGGAACTCGGCTTGGATGAACGTCATGGTGCGCCGCCGCCCGCCTCGGACTCCTGAAGGGTGGCCTCGTGCAGGGAAATGGCCGCATCACGGGCGCGAAAAACCACCATGTGACTCGACACCCGGTTGAGCGGTGGGTCGATCGCCAGGACGAAGCGCTGCGGGGCGTCCGTGGGCGCAACGTCCAGGGACTGGCTCCACACCTGAGTCATCGTCTGCCCGCCGCGCCGATAGACCTCGACTTCGAAGGCGGCTTTCCGCTCGGCGTCGAGCGGAAAGCCCGCGAACGACACCACCAACTCGTTGGCGCCCAGGGTGTGAGAAGCCATCTGCCCGATGGACAACTTCAGCGTGGCTTCGTCGCCCGGAAGGAGCCAGATCGGGAGAAAGGCCTGTTTGCCGCGACAGGTCCGGTCGAGTGATCCATCCTCGCCGACGGTCGGCACGCATTTCGTGCCCGAGGCCCGCAGATCCAGTCCAGCGATGTAGGCGAGGGCGGACTCGGTCTCGGCCGCGACCTCCCGTTCCCGGAACTGCGGGATGTGGCCGAACAGGTAGGTGCGCGCATGGGGCGACCCGACCAGCCAATGAACGGCGGCGTCCTCGACCTCGACCTGAGTGACCGCCAACCACGTGCCTGCGCCCGCTTCGATGCCCACGCTCCACGGAAGGCGGGAGGCGGCGACTTCGGCCTCCGCTTCGAAGAACCTACCCTTCGCCGCGAAGGCCACGCGCTGGCCGCCGACGATCAGGGTCGCTTCGCCCCCCACGACCGCGACGACCTTGGCTCGTACCCTCACGACATCCGCACCCGCTGACGCAGGAAGCCGCCACTCCAGGGCCCCCGCGGGGTACACCCAGGCTTGGTGGCTTCCGCGGCCGGCATCGACCGCCACCGCCGGGTCGAGGTGGGCCCGCAACCCGGCCGGCGGGGAGGAGGGCGGCGACACGCGCAGGCCCCCCCCCGCATGCGCGAACCCTCCTCCACAGGGGCCCTCGAGCGAAGCCCGCGGGGCATGAGGAGCAAGGTCGATTCCTCCGGCTTCGAGCCGCACCGGGCTGCTTGGCCCAAGGCCGGCGGCGAACAAGCGGTCGTCGCCCACCTCGGCAGGCGCGTCGAGGGAGACCAGCCATTCGCAGCCGCCCTTCAGGCGCGGCACCCCGAGCGAGAGCGCGGGCAGCTCCCCGAGCCGGGTCACCTCCAGGGCGGCGAACGGCGGCACGGCGGGAAGCACGCCGCCTTCGAGCACATTCCCCTTCACTATGGCGTCGGAGAGCGCCGCAGTGAGAATCGTTGCTCCCGCGCGGGTCATGTGGAAGTCGTCGCGAAAGGCGCTCGCGGGGACCGGAAGCTCGTGCAGGTCGATCCAGCTCACGCCCAGATCGTTCACCAGCGCATAGAGCTGTTCCTCCACCGCTGTTGCCGCCGCATCCCGCCCGCGTGCTGCGCCCGAAACGGGAGCGCGTACCACCAGCACTCGAGCCCCGTTTGCATGCGCGAGTCGGACCAGGTCGGGCAGATAGCCGAGCGCCGGGTCGTCATCGGAGGAGGTCATCACGGCGGTGCGCGCCTCGGCGATCGGTGACACCCGCGCCTGGCCGGTGCCGCGAGTCTGCGCCTCACCGAACAGATGCTCAAGCGAAGTGCGGGCGTAGCCATCCGGAGCGCGGGGAAAGGCCAGACCCACGGCGATGTCGCGCACCCCATCGAGGATGGCTGAGCGCCAGGCGGCGCTGCGGTCCCTTACCCGGCTCGCGGGGTCACGCCGGAACATCTCGCGGTCGAGCACGGCGCTCGGGAAGGTGCTCCACCCGGCGATCGAACGCCGCTCTCCGTCCGTTACGGCGCGGCCGTGGAGCAGTGCTCCCAGCTGCCCATACACCACGATCAGGCGCGGGCGATGGCCGTTGCCGTACACGCGCTGCTCGAGGAGGGCGTACCAAGCGGGCATGCCCGAGCCGAAGATGCCCAGCGGCACGACCTGGCCCTCCAGATCCAGTTGGTCGGCGAGTGCGCGGGCATCGATGTCGGACCCCGCTTTGCTGTTGCCCACGATGACGACCTCTGTGGGGCGCCGGGCCAGCATCGCATCGGCCTCCGCAACCCGGCGATCGCGTGGTTCGGGCTGCGTCTCCAACAAGATCGCCAAGCTTGCGGCGAGGACCCCCACCGGACCGAGGATGGCGAGGAGATGCGGAAAAAACCGAGGGACCACAAGGCCGGCTAACCGCCTCAGGGCGGAGGGGGACTGTCCGCGAACTACGGACAACGGCCGCTCTCCCGCTGTGGTATCCTTTTTTCCCAATCGGGTGACCCATGCTTCGCGCTGCCCTACCTTTCTCCTTGCTGCTGGCCCTTGCGTGCGATCCGGATGGCAACAAGGAAAAGGAAGACACGGCGTCCATCAACAGCATCGATGAAGTCGACCCGAACACCGTCGATGACGATGGCGATGGCTATTCCGAGGACGATGGCGATTGCGACGACGCCGATGCGGCGATGAGTCCGATGGGCGTCGAAGTGTGTGATGGTCGCGACAACGATTGCGACGATACCGTCGATGAAGATGTTTCAACCACCTACTATGTGGATTCCGATCAGGACGGCTTCGGCGATGACGCCAGCGGCCTGGCGTATTGCGAACCCCCGACGGGCCAGGTCATCGTGGCCGGCGATTGCGACGACGAGAACGCGGCGTTCTACCCCACGGCCGACGAACCCTGCACCGAGGACATCGACTACAACTGCGATGGGGAAACGGCTTGGGCGGATGACGACGCCGACGGCTGGGCCCTCTGCGAAGATTGCGACGACCTTGACCCCCTGGTTTCACCCGATGGACTCGAAATCTGCAACGGGATCGACGACGACTGCGACGGCGAGGCCGATCCCAGCTCGTCTTTCGATGTCCTGCCCTTCTACGTGGATGCAGATGGGGACACCTACGGCGACATCAACGGCACGACTGCCGCCTGCGCTGCGCCTCCCGGCTACGTCTCGGACACCACCGATTGCGACGACACCCGCGCCGACGTGAACCCCGGCGCCCCCGAACTGTGCGACATCTACGACACCGACGAAGACTGCGACGGCACGTCGGATGACAACGACAGCAGCGTGGATGCCGCCACCTATACCAACTTCTACGCCGATACCGACGTGGATGCCTACGGCGACGACGCCACCGTCGTGGCCCAATGCAACCGGCCCGGCGCGTGGGTAGAGGTGGGAGGCGATTGTCGCGACACCGACTCCTCGTTCTTCCCCGGTGCTCCGGAGACCGATTGTGCAGATCCCAACGACTACAACTGCGATGGCAGTGTCGCCTACGCCGACGCGGACAGTGACGGGTGGGCGGCGTGCGTCGAGTGTGACGACGCCGAAGCCAGCGTGTACCCAGGCGCCCCCGAGCGCTGCAACGGAGTGGACGACGACTGCGATGGCGTGACCGACCCGGACAGCGCCGTGGATGCCTCCACCTGGTACGCCGACACCGACGTGGACAGCTTCGGCGACCCCGCCGTGTTCGTGCCGAGCTGCAGCAACCCGGCCGGCTACGTGGCCGACAACACCGATTGCGACGACACCTCGGCCACCGTCTACCCGGGCGCAACGGAATACTGCAACTTAATCGATGATGATTGCGATGGTGTCATCGATCCGACCACCTCCGCCGACGCGCTGATCTGGTACGCGGATGCCGATACCGACACCTTCGGCGATCCCGCCTCGACCACCCCGGCCTGCGAGGAACCCGCCGGCTACGTTGCCGATTCTACCGACTGCGACGACACGGCCTCCACCGTGTACCCGGGCGCAACCGAGTATTGCAACGGCGTCGATGACGACTGCGACACGGTCATCGATCCCACCTCCGCCTTCGACGCGCTGGAGTGGTACGAAGACACCGATTCTGACAACTATGGTGAGGCAACCTCCATCAGCATCGCGTGTGCCCAGCCCGCCGGCTACGTGGCGGACAACACCGATTGCGACGACGCGCGCGCCGACATCAACCCCGGCGCCTCGGAGCTGTGCGACAGCCTCGACACCGACGAGGATTGCGACGGGCTGGCCGACGACGATGACGCCAGCACCGACACGAGCTCGATGGGTGCCCACTACGTCGATAGCGACGGCGATGGCTTCGGCAACCCCGCCAGCTTGCTCACCCAGTGTGAGGAGCCCTCAGGCTACGTCAGCGACAACACCGATTGCAACGACAGCCGTAGCGGCGTGCATCCCGGCGCAGACGAGAACTGCGATGCCGCGGACATCGACGAGGATTGCGACGGCCTGGCCGACGACGACGACCCCAGCGTGATCGCCGCGACGATGGACACCTGGTACGAGGACAACGACGGCGACACCTACGGTTCCTCCGTCACCGTGGACGCCTGCGACCTGCCCTCTGGCTACTCAGGTGCCGATGGCGACTGTGACGACACCGACGCAGATGTGAACCCTGACATCGTCGAGGTGTGCGACTCGGTGGACAACGACTGTGATGGCACCGTAGATCTTGAGGGCGGCATCGACATCTGCTGGGCCGGCGCTCTGGAGTTCGAGACCTGCTCGGCCACCGGGACCACCGGCCCCACCCAGGCCCAGTGCGACAGCACCTACAGCGGCTCAACGCTCGATGGCGAAGTGACCCTAAGCGCAGGCATTCAGGCTTGGGAAGTGCCCTCGACCGGCTCGTACATCATCGAGGCGTGGGGAGCGCAGGGCTACGCCGGGGAGCCGAGCCGAAGCGGCGGACTCGGTGCCTACGCGATCGGCACCTTCAGCCTTACGGCGGGAGACATGCTGTACATTGTGGTCGGGCAGCGCGGCACGGGCGGCGCGAACAGCGGCGGCGGCGGCGGCGGAAGCTTCGTCGTGAACAGCTCGGGCAGCCCGCTGGTCGTGGCCGGCGGCGGCGCCGGAACGCGCCTGTCGGTCTCTCAGAACGGGTGCGATGGGCGGTCCACGACCTACGGGGGCACCGGGTCGAACTCGTCGGGGACGTGGGGCTGCGGGGTGAAGTCCATCGCGCTCGGCCTGGGTGGCGGCATCTCCGGCACGTCATGGGGCTCCGGCGGTGGCGGCTTCAACGGCAACGGCGCGGGTGAAAGCACCTACACGCCCTCGTGGGGCGGGCAGGGCGGAAAGAGCTGGGCGAACGGGCTGACCGGCGGCGTCGGCAACGCCGGCTGTGGCCGCGCAGATGGCGGATTCGGTGGTGGCGGTTCGGGCAACGGCTGCTACGGCGGCGGCGGCGGCGGCGGTTACTCTGGGGGAGATGGCGGGCGGCTTGCCGGCGGCGGCGGTTCCTACGTTTCCACCTCGGGAACGGCCACGGGAACCACGGCCGGCGTGAAGAGCGGCACGGGCGCAGTCACGATCGATATGTAGGGCCTACCAGGGCCGGTCGGCATCGATCGGCGAGGCGAGGGTGTCGATCTGCCACCCTCGGGCCCCCCGCACCCACTTCTGTTCTTCGGTGCGGCTCTCGACCCGATTGGTCGCCAAGCCGAAGGCCTCGACATGCACCAGCGCCGTTCCCTCGCGCCAGCGTTGCTCAAGATCGGCGTGATCTCGGTCCTTTCGCGCGACCAGCTCTGCGCCGACCACGACCTGCAGAACGCGGACATCGGTCACGCGCAGCGTGGGGGCCGCCAGAATGCGAGCCGCGGCGAGCTGATCTTCCGGCCGGGGCAGGAACGAAGACAGCCCCGCAACATCTCCCCAGCGGGCCGACTTCCAGAAAAGGGCGACCGATTCCCCAAGCTGCTGCCGATCCAGGCTTTCCCGCTGTCGCAAAAGGACTGCGGGCGAACAGGCGAGGAAGACCACTAATAGGATGTGCACGGGGGCCGGTATCACGCCCTACGCTCGGGTTAGCCAAAGCTCGTGCCACTCGACCCCGTTGAATCCACGCGGCAGGTCGCGTGATCCGCCGCCTGCTCCGAGGGATGGCCGACCGCGTGTTCGTGGGAAAGCGCCCGGACGTTCCACGTGGAACAGCGCCCGCGGCCGACCGGTGGACTCTGGGACCGCCGGCTGATCCCCTGCCCGACGCGGGTGAGGATCTTGAGGTAGAAGAGCCGATACCGGGTTCGCTTTTCCTGGATATTCGTGAGCCGGGAGAGCTGGCGAGCGGCGTAGCCGTCGGGGCGCTGCTCATCCCGATGGACCTTGTGCCCCACATGCTGGATCGGTTGCCTCGCGACCGTCCGATCACGGTGTACTGTGCGGCGGGTGCTCGATCCTGGGGGGTCGCCCATTGGCTACGCGAGCAGGGGTTTCCACAGGCCGTTTCGCTTTCGGGGGGAATCGGCGCTGTGGGTGCGCTCGTCATTCCCCCCGGCCGGCCGGGGCGCACCCTGCTGCTCCCCGCGGGCACAGTAGATGGGGCCTGGGCGCCGGAGCAAACGGGCGAAGTGATCGTCCTCGAAGGCGAAGACCTGCGCTGCCGCGTGCGCGACCCACAGGGCTTTTGGGTGGAACGCCGCGTTCCGGCCGACTGAACGCTAGGAGCCGAACGACCTAAAAAACAGGTCGTCAATCGCCGCTCGCCCAGACTCGGTGAGGTATCGCGTGCCGGTGCCACAGAAGCCGGCGCCATCCACCACGGGGATTCCGGCCGTCCATTCGTCGGCCGCCCAGCGGTACCAACTGGACTTCTCCTGATCGAACACCCAGAGTCGCTTGTTCCACATGCGCGCCAGTTCCACCGACCAGCCAGTCCCGCCCGTAACGGTGCCATCTTCCTGGATGGTCCCTACGACAAAGACCACCTGGGCCTGCTTCACCTGATGCCACAGACTCTGGAGCACGCGCCGGATGAGCGCGCTCTCCGTGTACGAACGGCGCAGCCGGCGGGACACATAGGCGAGGGACACATCGCCTTCGCCGAGCTCTCGTTCCGTGAGCGGGTGGGCGCCTCGGGTGCGGGCCTGAACATGCCCGTCGAAGGTGAAGTTCACCTCGCGGATGCCGTGCCGTTCCGCCGCCAACCCGAAGGCGGCTTCGGTGCCGTGGGCCCCTCCCGAGTACAGCACGCATCCGTCTGCCGAGATCTCGGCTGGCTCGGTCGGCACGCCCACCGGCTCTGGGGAAGCAAGGCTGCCCCTCGGGACCCGCACGGGCGCATGTTCGCGGCCTCGGAGGGTGCGAAGCCAGACGCTGTCGCTGCTGTAGGCGAGCTCCAGCACCACATCGCCTTCGGCGTCTTCGGCCCGCTCGGGCGACCACGCGAACCAAATCGCCAGATCGCGCGTCGCGGCGAGCGCACGGAAGCCCACCACCGCCGCCTCACCTGGAGCCTGGCCATCCACCACCACCAGGCGCGGCCGAATGTCCATCACATCGGCGAGCGTGTCCAACAACGACGTGAGCCGGTCGAGGTCGACCGCGCTCCCCCTGGTACTGTGGATGACGCGACGGCGTTCTACGCCGAGCATCGCCTCGGCAAGATCCACCGTGGACTGGGCGCCGTACAGCCCGGAGAGGATGCTGTCGTAGGCATCGCGCACGGTCGAAACGGATTCGCGCAGTGCCACATGGAGCACCGCTTCCCCGGCGATCAGGCGATCGAGCGCCGCGTAGACGAGGAGCTGCGTTTTTCCGATGCCGGGCTGCGACACCAGCGAGCCCACCTCGCCACGCCGCAGCCCCCCAGGGAGAACGGCCTGTAGCGCACGCAGCGCCGCTCGTTGGGGTTCGACCCTCGCCAAGGCTGCTACTTCTCCTTGCGTTCCTGCAAGTACCGCTTGATCAGGTCGTCCGTGACGTTGCCCGGTGCACGGTCGTACTTGAGGAATTCCATGGTGAATTCGGCCTTACCCTGGGTCGCCGAACGCAGGGTCGTGGAGTACCCGAACATCTCGGCGAGGGGCACTTCTGCGTCGATCTGCGAGAAGCCGTCCAGCTCCGTGGTCCCGATGATGATGCCGCGACGCTGCATCAGCGTGCCCACCATCGAGCCGTGGAATTCGGCGGGGCCTTCGATCGCGACCTTCATGATCGGCTCGAGCACGATGGGCTTGGCCTTGAAGTACGCTTCCTTGAACCCGCCGATCGCGGCAAGCTGGAAAGCGATGTCGCTCGAGTCAACCGCGTGGAACGCACCGTCATCGATGCCGCAGCGGATGCCGACGATGTGGGCGCCGATGAGCTCACCCTTCTCAAGACACTTCTTGAAGCCCTTGTCGCACGCCGAGATGTACTCCCGCGGAATGGCACCGCCGACGACATCATCGACGAACTCATAGGCCGCTTCGATAGGCTCAATCCAGCCCGCGACACGACCGTACTGGCCCGATCCACCGGTCTGCTTCTTGTGGGTGTAGTTGAAGTCGGAGCGCTGGCTGATGGCTTCGCGGTAGGCCACGCGAGGGGGAGAGGTCAGGACTTCGCACTGGTATTCGCGCTTCATGCGCTCGACGTACACATCGAGGTGCAGCTCCCCCATGCCGGAGATGATGCAATCGCCGGTCTCCGGATCGGAGCCGACGCGGAAGGTCGGGTCTTCCTTGCTGAACCGGCGGAGCGCCTTCGAAAGGTTCGACTGGCCGGCTTGCGTTTTGGGCTTGATGGTGAGATCGATGACCGCGTGCGGCACGTGGATCGAGGACATCGCCACGTTGATCGAGCCGTCATGGAACGTATCGCCCGAGAAGCAGTCGACGCCGAAGATGGCGATGATGTCGCCACAGCTCGCGTCTTCGATGTCCTCCATCTCGTTGGAGTGCATTCGAACGAGCCGGCCAACCTTGATTCGGTTGCCGCCGCGGGCGTTGATAATCGTGTCGCCCTTGCGCACGGTGCCCTGATAGACGCGCAGGTATGTGAGCTGACCGTACCGCCCATCTTCAAGCTTGAACGCCAACATGAGCAGCGGGCCCTTCGGATCGGAGGGCACAACGACCTTCTCTTCTGCCTTGTCGAGGTCCATGCCTTCGTTCGGGACATCGGCGGGCGCGGGGAGGTACTTCACCACGGCGTTCAGCAGGATCTGGACGCCCTTGTTCTTGTACGCGGAGCCGCACAGCACGGGCACCAGCTTCAGCGCGATGGTGGCGATGCGGATCGCGTGGTTGAGCGTTTCCTCCTTCACGTCTTCGGCGAAGATCTCCTCGGTCAGCTCGTCCGAGAACATCGACGCCTTATCCAGCAGGATCTCCCGATACTTCGCCGCATCGTCCACCATGTCGGCCGGAATGTCGGCTTCGCGGATGATCTCGCCGCTTTCACCCTCAAAGTAGAAGGCGCGCATCTTTACGAGATCCACCAGGCCGAAGAGCTTCTCTTCCAGACCGATCGGCAACGTGATCATCACCGCGTTGTGCTTGAGCTTGTCGCGCAGCTGGTCGGTCACGCGGTAGGGGTTGGCCCCCTGGCGGTCGCACTTGTTGACGAACGCCAACCGGGGGACGTTGTACCGCTTCATCTGGCGATCGACGGTGAGCGACTGCGACTGGACGCCGGCTACCGCGCACAAAACCAGAATGGCGCCATCGAGCACGCGCAACGCCCGCTCCACTTCGATCGTGAAGTCTACGTGGCCGGGCGTGTCGATGATGTTGACATGAAGCATCGGCGCGGCGGCATCCTGGGTGTCCTTCCACTGGCAGTGCGTGGCCGCGCTCTGGATGGTGATGCCGCGCTCGCGCTCCAGGTCCATCGAGTCCATCGTGGCGCCGACGCCGTCCTTGCCCTTCACTTCGTGAATAGCGTGGATCATACCGGTGTAGAAGAGAATACGCTCCGTGAGCGTAGTCTTGCCCGAATCGATGTGGGCGCTGATGCCGATGTTGCGAATCAGGGAGAGGTCGTTGATCACGGTAGCTCCGGTCTGGGGGCACGCCGACAGGGGGGGGCGCGAAGTCGCGCGGGCTATCGGATCCGCGTCGATCCTGCAACCGTTCCTTTGCGGAGCAGCCTTGGGCGAACTCTTGACGTGCAAAGTCTGCTGATGTACGATTCCGCCGCCACTCCACTCCATTTGAGGTTCCCATGTCCATTCGTACCCTCTGCACGATTGCCTCTGCGTCGCTCCTCGCCTTCGCCGTCGTGGCGTGCGATTCCGAGCCCCCCCCCGCCCCCGCGCCGGTCGCGGTCGCCCCCCCGGCACCGCCGCCCGACCCCCCCCCCGCGCCTGCCGCCCTCGCGGAGGTCGGGGTCGCCGAATGCGACAACTACATCAAGCAGATGACCGCCTGCCTCGGGTCGATGGATCCGGCGACGAAGGCCGGCCAGGAGGGTGCGTTTACTGCAGCCGCCGAGGGGTGGCGCGCCACGCCTCCCGAGGCCAAGCCCGCCCTGGCGGCGGTGTGCACGGCAGCGCTCGAAGCCATGCCGGCCGCCTGCAAGACCGCCGGCGGCCCCCCCGCGCCGGCTGAGACCCCGGCGGCACCCACCGTCGAGGTGAAGGTGGAAGAGAAGAAGGCCGATCCCGCCCCCAACCCCGCGCATTCGCAGGGCAAGGGCGCACAGCCCAAAAAGTAGGCTCGGATAAGGGGGCCACCCCCCGAAAGGGCAGGGTGGCCCCCATAGAGATCGCGCAACGCGTGGTGAGCGTGCGGCGACAGCATTACGGTGCCTGCACTCACGGGGCATCGCATGCTGCGCTTCACTCTCGCCAGTCTCCCGCTCGTCGTTCTAGTGGCGTGCGGGGAGGGCCTCGACAAGCAGCCAGACTCCGCCTCGGCAACGCCTCGGCAACGGGGAGCTCGGAGGGGATGGACGAAGATGGCGATGGGTTTCTGACCGCGGAAGGGGACTGCGAGGACACGGACGCGACCGTGAACCCCGGCGAGGTCGAGGCCTGCGATGGCATCGACAACAACTGCGACGGCGTGGTGGATGAAGGTGTGGCCACGAACATCTACCTCGACGAGGATGGCGACGGTTTCGGCGACGACGCGACCGTAAAAGGCGCCTGTGAGCCGCATGAAGGCTACATCACGGGGGGCGGCGATTGCGACGATGCCGACGGCTGGGCCGCATGCGAGGATTGTGACGACCTCGACCCTCTCATCTCGCCCGAGGGCGCCGAGCTCTGCAACGGGCTGGACGACGACTGCGATGGCGCCGGTGTTCCTGAGGAGATGTGCGGGGTCATGGCCGCGGACCCAGGGGGCTGCGATTGTTCGACCGATGGCTCCGGAGCCGGGGTGGTCGCGGCGCTCACCGCGCTCTCGCTGGTGTCCGCCCGCCGCCGGATTGGCCCGAGTTAACGAGCATGTAGACATTCCGCGACAAGTACTGTTCGTCAGGTGTGCATTCCGATACAGGGTCTGCCAATCTCACGGTGCGCCTGCACCCTGAAGTTCTCATCGGTCCTCCCCGCATCACCTGAGGCGCTCCATGACCCGCAATCTTCTTGGACTTTCGCTGCTTCTGCTCATCGGCTGCGAAGATGGAAAGACTGA
>CAMBIK010000106.1 GCA_945867435.1 Klebsiella pneumoniae | reverse complement strand
AGCCGAGCGCCGCGGGGCTGCCGCTGTCGGGCACGGGGATCACCACGTCGGCTCGGGCCGGAAAGCGCTGAGCCAGCAGCTCCCCGAGGCGCACGCGGGTCGGGTACACATCGCGGCCGAACAGCGTACTGTCGGGGCGCGCAAAGTAGATGGCCTCAAAGATGCAGGCGCGACGCGGCTTCCGCACGAAGGGGCGCAGCGATTGCACGCCATCTTCATTGAGGATCACCATCTCGCCCGGCTCGATCTCACGCACGACCGTGCCCTGGACGAAGTCGATCGCGGTGGTTTCGCTCGCAACGATCCACGCCGAACCCTTGCGACCTAGCACCAGAGGACGGAAGCCCCAGGGGTCGCGTGCCGCTACCAGCGTCGAACCCGAGAGCACCAGCATGCACCACGCTCCCTCCACGCGGGACAGCGCATCGACCAGGCGGTTGATCAGGGTTTTCTGTTCGCTAGAGGCCAGCAAGTGGAGCAGGACTTCGGTGTCGGAGGTGCGCGTGAAGATGGCCCCCCGTTCTTCCAGTTCACTCCGGAGCGGCAGCGCGTTGGTGAGGTTCCCGTTGTGGCACAGCGCCACTTGACCTTCTTTCCAGCGTGCGAGAAAAGGCTGCACGTTCGCCAGTCCTTCGCCCCCCGCGGTGCCGTAGCGAACGTGACCGATCGCGGCATCGCCGGGGAGCGAGCGAAGCGCCGCCTCGTCGAACACCTCGTGAACCAGGCCCAGTCCGCGATGTTCCGCGAGGACCCCCCCGTTGCGCGCCACGATCCCCGCGCCATCCTGCCCGCGGTGCTGCAGTGCGTGGAGCCCGAGGTACGACAGTCGCGCCGCGTCGGGATCCCCGACGATTCCGAACACTCCGCACTCATGGCGAAGGGCGGCGGCTTCGCTCATCCCGCCCACCCGGGAAACGTGTCTTCCCAACGGGCACGGATCGCGGCGACCGACACATCGACCACCGGGCCCCCCGCGAGGAGGACAAGCCGGTCGCCGCCGGTCAACCCGAGGCGTGAGTAGGCAACGCCATTCGCATCGACCACAGCGCGAATCTCCGCTTCCCGCGAGGGGTGGAACGCGATCACCGCGCGGCCATGGTCTTCGCCGAACAGCCCCGCCGCCGAGCCATCATCCAGCGAAAGGGTCGCCCCAACCTCCAGCGCACATTCCGCCAAGGCAACGGCGAGGCCGCCATCGGAGCAGTCGTGCGCGAGGCCCACCAACCCACCCCGCACCAGCGTGCGAAGCGCCGCGTTCAAGCTGCGCTCGGCCGCGAAGTCGACCGGAGGCGGCGAGCCGACCTTGCGGAGGCCGTGCACCTCGCGCAGGTATAGGCTTGCGCCAAGATGGGTGCCGGGGCCGCCGAGGAGCGCCACGCGCATTCCCTCCTCCCAACGCCCACGAACCGCGGGGCGTTCCCCTTCCAAGAGCCCCACCATCGCCAGTCCCGGCGTGGGGAGGATGCTGGCTTCCCCGGTTTGGTTGTACAGAGAGACGTTCCCGCTGATGACCGGCACGCCCAGCTCCGTACACGCCAGGGCCATGCCATCCACACAGCGGGAGAATTCCCACATCACCTCGGGGATCTGCGGGTTCCCGAAGTTCATGCAGTCGCTCAGCCCCACCGGTTCGCAGCCCACACAGGCCAGGTTGCGGACACATTCCGCCACCTGGCCCGCCGTGCCGACGAACGGATCCGCCCAGACGTGGTGCCCGTTGCTATCCACCACAAAACCAAGGTGTTTGTTGGTTCCCTTCACGCGGACGAGCGCCGCATCGAGGCCAGGCCCGATCTCGGTGTCGGTGCCGACCTGGTGGTCGTACTGCCGCCAGATCCAGCGCTTGTCGCAGACATCGGGGCTGCCCATGAGGTGCAGGAGCACCTCCCCGAGGTCGGCGGGTGGCACCAGATCGTCGGGAACGGCCGGTGCCACGCCGCGAGGGGATTGCGGCCGGTCGTACTTCGGCGCGGCTTCGGTGAGGATATCCACGGGGATCGCGCACACTTCCTCGCCGTGCCAGGTGCAGCGCCACACGCCATCGTTCGTCACGGTGCCCACCTCGGCGCACCGAAGGTCCCACTTCGCGAAAACCGCGAACACCGCGGCTTCCTTGCCGGGCTGAATGACAAGCAGCATCCGTTCCTGGCTTTCCGAGAGCAGGATTTCGTACGGGGTCATCCCCGCTTCGCGCGTGGGCACCTGGTCGAGGGCGAGGAGGAGCCCCATTCCTGCCCGGCCGGCCATCTCGACGGAGGAGCTGGTCATGCCAGCCGCGCCCATGTCCTGGATGCCGACGAGCACATCCATCCCCATCAGCTCCAGACATGCCTCGAGGAGCAGCTTTTCCTGGAAAGGATCGCCCACCTGCACGGTGGGGCGCTTCTCGTCGCTATCCTCGTCGAAGCTGGCGGAAGCCATCGTTGCGCCGTGGATGCCATCCCGCCCCGTTCCCGCGCCCACATAGAAGACCTTGTTGCCTGGACCGCCGGTAGTGCCAAGGAAAATGCGGTCTTTCTGCACCAGTCCCGCGCAGAAGGCATTCACCAGGCAGTTGCCGTCGTAGCTTTCGTCGAAGCGCGTTTCGCCGGCCACGGTGGGGATGCCCATGCAGTTGCCGTAGCCGCCGATCCCCGCGACCACACCTTGAACAAGGGTGCGGGTCTTCGGATGGTCCAACCGGCCGAAACGCAGGCTGTCCATCAAGGCGATGGGCCGAGCGCCCATGGTGAACACGTCGCGCAGGATGCCGCCTACGCCGGTCGCAGCGCCCTGGTAGGGCTCGATGTACGAAGGATGGTTGTGCGATTCCATCTTGAAGCACACGCAGAGCCCATCCCCGATGTCGACGACGCCAGCATTTTCCCCGGGGCCGATCACGACGCGCGGGCCGGTGGTCGGCAGCCGTTTGAGGTGAATGCGACTGGACTTGTACGAGCAATGCTCGCTCCACATCACAGAGAATACGCCCAGCTCCGCCCAGGACGGTTCGCGCCCGAGGCCTTTCAGGATGACTTCGTACTCAACGGGAGACAGCCCGTGGGCCGCGATCTGCTCGGCGGTAATCATGCCAACGCTCCAACGAGGGCTTCGAACACCCGCCGACCATCGGTGCCCCCGACGCCGGCTTCCACATAGCGCTCGGGGTGCGGCATCAAGCCGACCACGTTGCCGCCTGCGTTACAGACGCCCGCCACATCACGCATCGCGCCGTTGGGCGCACCGTCCGCGTACCGGAAGATGACCTGACCCTCGCCCTCGACTCGGGCGAGCGTGTCATCGTCGGCGAACCAATGGCCTTCCATGTGGGCGATGGGGAGGCGAATCGTTGCGGACCCTGGCTGCGACCACGGCGTGGGCCGACCCTCCATGCGCAGGTTCACATCCTGACAGAGGAACCGAAGCTGACTGTTCCGCAAAAGAACCCCGGGAACCAACCCAACCTCGCAGAGGACCTGGAAACCGTTGCAGATGCCGAGCACGGGGCCGCCCCCACCCGCGAACCGCACCACCTCCGGCATGATGGGCGAGAAGCGCGCGATGGCCCCACAGCGAAGGTAGTCCCCGTAGGAGAAGCCACCGGGGAGAATCACAGCATCTACCTGCGGCAACGTGGTGTCCTTGTGCCAGACCGGCACCGCTTCCATCCCGAACAAGCCGATGGCGTGGCGTGCGTCCGCGTCGCAGTTCGAACCCGGGAACGTCACGACGGCAACGCGCCTCATCCGAGTTCCACGCGGAACCGCTCGATCACGGTGTTGGACAGCAGCTTCTCACACATTTCGCGGAGGCGCGCCTCGGCATCCGGGCGATCGTCCATCTCGATCTCGAAGAACTTGCCGATGCGGACCTCGCGAACTTCGGCGTAGCCGAGGCTCTGCAATCCGCCCGAGACGGCTTTACCCGCGGGGTCGTGTACGCCCGCCTTCAGGGTGACATAGACCTTGGCTCGCATTCCAGACTCCGCGGGGCCGCTCGGGCTAACACGGGCCGGGTGCGGCGGGATACACTCAGGCTCACTTGGAGCCCCGATGAACCTGTTCACCCCCCTCTTCCTCGCTCTTCTCGCGTGCCCGGCCGACCCTTCCGATACGGCCGAGCCGGCCGGCGACACGGCGGACAGCGGCGACACCGCGGCGGATAGCGGCGACACCGCGGACACGGGCGAAACCGCCGACACCGGTGAGACCGCGGAGACCGGCGACACGGGGGACACCGGCACCCCCGTCGAGGTTCAGGCCTGCGAGACCACGGCCTGCGGGGGCGATCCCACGGGCGCTTGGACCGTCGTCGACGTGTGCTTCGACGACACGCCCGCCGACTTCGGCTGCGAAGGCCAGACCATCCGCATCGCCGACATCTCGATGACGGGGTCCATGCTGTTGAGCGAAGATGGCAGCTACATCAACCAGATCGCTGGGGGCAGCTTCGCCACGCAGATCGATGTGCCGAGCACCTGCCTGGACGCCACGTTCCCCGACTGCCCCACCGTGCAAACGGCGTTCGAAGGCTACACCTGCGAGGATGACGGGAGCGGGGGTTGTACCTGCATCTCAGCGTCTACCATCGAGGGCGATGTGAACGTCGGCACCTGGAGCGTGAGCGGCACCGACCTCACCCTCGACGACGGCACGGATGCCAACTCGGCACCCTACTGCACCGACGCCGACGAGCTTTGGATCGACATGGCCGGCACCTCTGGCATCCCGATGCAGCTGCTGCTTACCCGGGATTGAGCCGCGCCAGCGTCGCCAGAAAGTCGGGGTAGCTCGTGCGGATCGAGTCGGTCTCGCTGACGACCACGGGCACCCGGATCCCGGCGACCGAAAAGGCCATCGCGATGCGGTGATCGCCTTCCGTCACGACATGGCCCCCCCGTGCGCCGCCGCCAGCCACCCGGAAACCATCCGGGTTGGCTTCGGCCTCCACGCCGATCGCACGTAAACCCGCCACCACGGCTGCGATCCGGTCACTCTCCTTGACGCGCAGTTCGGCGGCGTCCCTGACCACCGTTTCTCCCTCGGCAAACGCCGCGGCGACTGCGAGCACGGGCAGCTCGTCGATCAGCGTGGGGATCTCATCCCCCCCGATTTCGGTGCCTCGCAGGTCCCCCCCGACGATGGTGATATCCCCGATCGGCTCGATCCCGCCTCGCTCGTAAACGGACACCTCCGCCCCCATGCGTCGTAAGACATTGAGCACGCCGATCCGGGTCGGGTTCAGCCCCACCCCTTCCACCGTGAGGCGTGCGCCGGGATGGATGGCCGCCGCCACCAGCCAGAACGCCGCGCTGGAGATGTCTCCCGGAACCTCCACCGTGGCCGCGTGGAGGGTGCTGGATGTCACCGCGATCCGGCCGGGCTCCACGCTCAAGAGCGCGCCCATGCCGCGCAGCATGCGCTCCGTGTGATCGCGGGTCGCGACGGGCTCGAGGTAGACGGTCTCCCCTTCGGCGCCAAGCCCTGCCAACAGCACCGCCGCCTTGACCTGGGCACTGGCGACCTGCGCCTGCCATGTGATGCCGACGAGGCTGGCCGGGGCCACCGCGACCGGCAGGGTCTCCCCGCCCGAAAACCGCCCCCCCATCGCCGACAGCGGCGCCATCACCCGGCGCATCGGTCGCCTGGATAGCGACGAATCACCCACCAGCGTGGCACCCGCACGCCCGGCGAGGGCGCCGAGGAGGAGCCGGGCAGTCGTGCCCGAGTTGCCGCAATCGATGACTCCGGCCGCCCCCCAGGCGGCACCCGTCACCTCCACCACAGACCCCGCGCCCTCCACCCGAGCACCAAGTTGCTCGACGGCACGCCTCGTTCGACCCACATCCTCCGCGTCGAGCAGGCCGGTCACCCGCGAGGTTCCCCCAGCCAACGCCCCGAAGAGGAGTGCGCGGTGGGAGATGCTCTTGTCGCCGGGCACCCGGATGCGGAGGTCGGCCAGAAACATGGGGGGTGGATATCGCATCCGAGTGCCAGCAGTCGGGTCGGTGCTATTCCCGGGTCGTGTTGCGGAGCATGGCGCGGTGCACCGCATCTCGGGGCCTACCGCGCCGTCCCGTTCCCAGAGATCTCAATGCTGCCGCCCACGTCCTCCACCCCGATCGCGGCGCGACATACGCCAAGGCCGGGCCTGCCGTGACTGGAAGGTGCCCGTTTCTGACCTCCTACCCACCCGTCGCGGCCGCCGCGTCGTGGGTGAGGACCAGCATTGGCGGGCACGATCTGCGGTTCCGTCAGCAGCCAGTGCTTGCGGCACCCGGGGAGCCGAGGTCGGTCGTGGACCCCGCGACCCCCGTCGCTTTGCACCAGCTCGACGCCCTGTCGTTGCTGCTGCTGTTCACCATGGTATCGCGAAGCTCGATGCTCATCCCCTTGGCAACCGGCCAACTCAACAGCTCGTCGTAGGTCACCGAATCGAGGGTCGTTACGCTCGCCCCCGAAGTCACGCCCACGAATACGTCATCACCGCTGTTATTGAGGCTGACGCCCCCACCGGCGTAGTCGTAATCGGCCTTGATACCTCCGTTAGTGTCCGTGTTGCCGCTCGCGATGAACACGACCCTGCCGCCAGCGCTCGCCAGCACATCGGAGCTCACCGTGAAGATATCGGCCGCGGCGTAGCCAGGGTCGTCGGCGACCACCAGATCGAGCAGGTTCACCGTGTGGCCCGTTGCGTTGTACAACTCGAACCACTCGCCATCGCCGTCGGAAACGGCGTCCGGGTCGTACATGATCTCGGTGATCACAAGGTCACCTGGAACCAATCCAGAGACACCGAAGTCCGCGCCATCGCAATCGGAGTCGATGTCGTCGCCGACGGTCTCCGCGACGGATGGGTTGATCGACGCATCGGCGTCGTCGCAGTCCACACCGCCAAAATCCTCGCTCGCCCAGCCATCCCCGTCGGCGTCGGCCGCCGCGGAATCGTCGGCGCCGTCGCAGTCCTGATCGATGCCGTCCCCCGAAATGTCCGCCGCGCCCGGGTGAACAGTCGCATCGGAGTCGTCGCAGTCCACAGCGGCGGTGTAGCCGTCTGCGTCGGCGTCCACGTCGGACGCAGAAGCGTCGGTGCCGTCACAGTCCTCGTCCACTCCGTTGTCTGCAGCGTCCGTCGCTCCGGGGTGGATGCCGGCGTTCGTATCGTCACAATCGACTGAGGCGACGTAGCCATCTCCGTCGGCGTCGGAGACCGAGGAGGGGTCGTCGGCCCCGTCGCAATCCTCGTCGATCCCATTGTCCAGCACCTCATCCGCGCCGGGGTGTACGGCGGCATCCGTGTCGTCGCAGTCCACCTTCGCCAGGTAGCCGTCGCCATCCTTGTCGTCGGAGGTTTCCCCGACCTCGGACGCGCCGGTGTCGCCACCGATGGAGGTTTCGGCTGTGCAGGCCCACAAGATGGCCAGGAGAAGGGTCATGATGTCGCCAAAGTTGGAGTTTGGTAGCGTTATGTCGATCAATAGGCAGGCAGGACGTACACCTTTCCCGCGCCGGATGCGCCCTTGTCGTTGCCGGGGGCCGAGACCGCGAAGTCCTCCGTGCCGTCGGCGTCAAGGTCGAACAAGCCACCGACGGAGCTACCGAAGCTGTCGCTGGCGGCTTCGCCGGTCCAGCTCGCGTACTGGTCGTCGGGGAGGGTGTAGCTCCCCGACGCCTGCCCGCCTGTGAGCAGGTAGAGCACGCCCGCCGAGTCCGCGCTCGTGGCACCAGCGAGCAGATCGGAGGTGCCGTCGCCATCGACGTCGCCGCCCATCCACAGGCCGGTGCCCAGCGCGCCGTCGCCCAAGACCAGCCAGTCCGCCCCGGTGAGCGTGAGCGAGCCAGACAGGCTGGCCCCTGCGTAGATCGCCACGCCGCCGCCGTTCGTGGACGCCCCGTCGTACCCGGGCACGCCGACCGCGAGGTCGTCGACCAGGTCGCCATCGAAGTCGCCCACGACGAGGGACTGGTTCGTTTGGCCGGTGCGATCGCTCGCTGCGGCGCCCGTGATCTTTGCTTCGTCCAGGCTCGAGACGGTCGTGCCCCGCGCGCTCGGCGAGGACGAGCCGCGATCGACCCAGCAGGTGCCGGAGGCCGAGCCCGAGTCGTCGTCGTCGGGAGAGCAGGCCGCGAGGTCGTCGTAGCCATCGTCGTTGAAATCGCCGAACGCCAGGGAGTACCCGAGGTGATCGGAGGCGCTCACGCCGGCGATGTAGTAGCTGCACTCGTCCGAATCGAGCCCACCGCCCCACCACCCGGCGTCCCAGTAGTCGTCGCTGTGCATACACACATACACGAGACCACGGGCGCTGGACTCGTTCGGGGCACCCATCGCGAGGTCGGTCTCGCCATCGCCGTCCATGTCTCCGGCCGCCAGCGAGTAGCCCAGGAAGCCTGAGCCATCGCCGGAGATGTTGCCCTCTTCGATGTCGCCGACCTGCCGCGTACCCGTGCGCCCATCGACATCGAAGATGTAGGTGCGCCCATCGTCGGTGCCGTCCCGATCTTCCTGGTAGGACGAGGCGGCGAGCTCGGTGTCGCCATCGCCGTCTACATCGCCGAGCACCACGAAGGCCCCGCCAAAGTAGTCGTCGCTGTCTTCCCCCACCACGAGGAGGTAAGCGGCGTCGAAGTCCGCAGAGTTGTCCTGGACATCGATGTCGTGGAAGGCCAGGCCACCGTCGTTGGTGGCGTACTCATCCCAGGTGGGGGCGCCGATGACCAGCTCGCCATCGCCATCGCCGTCGAGATCGTCGAGGGCCGCCACGCTGGCACCGATCGCGTCGGAGCTACCGGTGCCGATGACCGTCCAGCCGGTTTCGTCCGCTGCGAGCATGGCATCCTGCGCCCCATCGCAGTTGTCGTCGATGCCGTTGTACGACACCTCCGTGGCTCCGGGGTGTACGGCCGCGTTGGTGTCATCGCAGTCGGTGCTGTTGGTGACATAGCCGCTGGGGCGCGAACATGCTTGCGTGGTCGACAGGGGGTTTCCATAGGTATCCCCGTCCACATCGGCGTAGTAGGTGGTGGTAACGCCCTCGTCGATGCTGCCGTCGCAGTCGTTGTCGATGCTGTCGCACACCTCGGTCGCGGCCGGGTTCACCGCCGCGGCGGCGTCGTTGCAATCGGTGGCGTTGGCGACGTAGCCGGCGGGTGCGTCGCAAGCGGTGACCGCGATCGAAGCGTTTCCGTAGCCGTCTCTGTCCGCGTCGATGTACCAGGACGTTGCATCGGCCGCGTCGGCTTCGTCCACCGTACCGTCGCAGTCGTTGTCGATCCCGTCGCACAGCTCCGTCGCGCCGGGGTTCACCGCCCCGTCCGTGTCGTCACAGTCGGTGGAATCGGCCACGTAGGTCAGCGTGGCGGCGCAGGCCGCGGTGGTGCTGGCGGGGTCGCCGTAGCCGTCCTGATCCGCATCGGCGTAGAAGGTGCTCGTCACGCCCTCGTCGATGCTGCTGTCGCAGTCGTTGTCGACGCTGTCACAAACCTCGGTGGCAGCGGGGTTGATCGCGGCATTGGTGTCGTCACACTCCTCGCAGGCGGCCCAACCGTCTCCGTCGGCGTCGGCATAGCCCACCGAGCCGTCGCAGTTGTAGTCGGCGGGATCGGTGCACACTTCGGTTGCGCCGGGGTTGTAGGCCGGGTCCGAATCGTTGCAGTCCCCGCCGATGGCTACGTAGCCGGCCGGGGCATCGCAGGCGCTCGTCGTCGAAGCGTCGTAGCCGTAGCCGTAGCCGTCGCCGTCGCCGTCCGCGTACCAGAGCGTCGTTACGCCCTCATCCACCGAGCCGTCGCAATCGTTGTCCATCCCGTCGCACACTTCTGCCGCACCGGGGTTCGCCGCCGCCGTGAAGTCGTTGCAATCGGAGCCGTCGGCAACGTAGCCAGCAGGCTGATCGCAGGCCACGAGGGCACCCGCGCCGAATCCATAGCCGTCCGCGTCTGCGTCCGCGTACCAGGTCGAAGCGTCGGCGGCGTCGCTCTCGTCGACCGTGCCGTCGCAGTCGTTGTCCAGACCATCGCACACTTCGGTCGCGCCGGGGTTCACACTTGCCGCGATGTCGCTGCAATCCGTCGCGTCGGCGACGTACCCGCTGGGGGCCGTACACGCGATCGTGGTGTAGTTGATCGTGCCGTACCCGTCCTTGTCCGCATCGGCGTACCAGGTGGAGGCGTCGGCGGCGCTCGCGTCGTCGAGGGTGCCGTCGCAGTCGTTGTCGATGCCGTCGCAGACCTCCATCGCGTCGGGATTCACGGCCGCCAGGGTGTCGTCACACTCCGCACACGCCGCGTAGCCGTCGCCGTCGCCATCCACGTAGCCTACGGAGCCATCGCAGTTGTAGTCGTTGGGGTCGGTGCAGTCGGGCTCGCTGGCGCCGGGGTTGTAGGCGGCGTCCGCGTCGTCGCAATCCCCCCCGTAAGCGGCATATCCGGCGGCCGCTTCGCAGGCGGACACGGCGGTGGTGTCGTCGCCGTAGCCGTCCTCGTCCGCGTCTGCGTAGAAGGTACTGAGCACGTCTTCATCGACCGTGCCGTCGCAATCGTTGTCGAGGCCGTCACATACCTCGGCCGCGCCGGAGTTCACGTTTGCGAGGGCATCGTCGCAGTCGGTCGCCTCCGCGACGTAGCCCGCAGGCGGATCGCAAGCCGTCACGCCCGTTGAGGCATCGCCATAGCCGTCGGCGTCGGCGTCGGCGTACCAAACGCTGGCGTCACTGGCGTCGTTTTCGTCGATGGTGCCGTCGCAGTCGTCGTCGATCGCGTTGCACACCTCGGTCGCGCCGGGGTTCACGGCGGCGACGAGATCCACGCAGTCGGTCGCATCGGCGACGTAGCCGGCCGGCTGATCACAGGCGACGGTCGTGTAGTTGTCGCTGCCGTAGAGGTCACCGTCCGCGTCGATGTACCAGGTGGCCGCGCCGGCGCTCGTGTCGGGGTCGATGACGCCGTCGCAATCGTCGTCGATGTCGTTGCACACCTCGGTCGCGACGGGATTGACGGCGCCGTTGCTGTCGTCACACTCCTCACAGGCCGCGTACCCATCACCGTCTACGTCGGCGTAGCCCACGGAGCCGTCGCAATTGTAGTCATTGGGGTCCGTACAGTCCGACTCCTCCGCCGCCGGGTGGTACGCAACATCGGCGTCGTCACAGTCCCCGCTATCGGCGACGTAGCCGGCGGGGGCCTCGCACCCGATCGCGGTGAACGCGTCGGTGCCCCAACCGTCGGCGTCTGCATCGAGATACCAGGTGCTCCCTCCATCCTCGTCGATCGCACCGTCGCAATCATTATCTACGCGGTCGCACAGTTCGCCCACGCCAGGATGCACCGTGGCGTCGTCATCGTTGCAGTCCTCGTCCTCCGTCCACCCATCGCCGTCGTTGTCCGCTGGGGGCCCCGTGTCGTCCCCGGAGTCCGTACCGCTGTCCGCCGTACCGTCGCCCGTTTCCTCGGGATCATAGCCGATGCCGACCGGACCGGTATCCACGACGATCTGGGCTTGTTCGCAGCCGTTGAGCAGGAGGGCGACGCACAACACGAAGAAAGGGCGTATTAGGACTCCCAGCGGATGAGCTTCGGGCGTGAATCTGGATATCTCAAAGTGCCAGCGAACTACGCGATCTATCCGCTGCGTAAAAAGAAATACGCTGTTCGCGGAGTGGAGTCTCCACGATTCGTTTTTTAATTATGTTGGCCGCGGTTCGGCCCATTCAACCATGTGCAGAATGAGCCGGTCCCTGACCCTACCCTCCAGTCGCCGCCGCCGCCTCGCGAAGGAGCACCAGCAGCCGACCCAAGGCCCGCTCAGCGGCCGGCCCGGTGCCTCGCGCCTCGCGGGCGTTCGTGCGAACCGCCTGCCGGTCTGCAGCGGGATAACGAACGATGAACGCCTGTAGCTGTTCATCGCCGCCCGAAACAATATGAGACCGCCACTGCAAGGTCTCCTCCAGGATCGCGGCTACCGGAGTCTTTCCGGCCAGAGCGGCCTCAAGCAGCTCCGCATCGGCCCCCCCCAAGAGGAGCTTCGCCCGCATCAGGGTGCGCCGCCGGGCGGGCGTCGGTTCCGCGACCGCAAGAATGTCGAGGCACGCCTGCGTTTCCTCGTCGAGAGGCAAGGTTCGTCGCACCTTCAGCGGGAGGGCGGCGATGCGGTTGGTGAGCGCTTTCAAATCGCGCATCTCGTCGTGATGTTCGCTTCGGACCTTACGATCGCTCGGCTCATCCTCTTCGTCGACCGCGCGCGTTTTTCTTGCCATGGGGACCTCCGCTATCGCCGACGGGCCTGGGCTTCCCGGGCCGCAGCGTCGATTTCACGCTTCACGGACCGCACATCCGCGACGCGCGTGGAGGCTCGCCAGCGACCCGTCAGCACGGTGTCCGGGAAGAGCTGCGCACTCTCATAGAGGCTCCAGATCTCGGGGCCGAACTGGGAATCGGCGATGCGCGGCGAGAAGCGGGCGAGAAACGATGTGATGGCGCGAACATCGCGCAGAAGAATGGCCTTCGCGCTGTTGTTCCCTGCGGCATCCACCGCCTGAGGCAGATCGATGATCACGGGGCCATCGGCGGCCAACAGCACGTTGTACTCGGAGAGATCGCCGTGAACCATGCCGGCGCAAAGCATGATTACGACCTGCCGCATCACGAACCTGAGCGTGTTCTCCGCTTGCTCTTCGGTGAAGTCGCAATCGCAGAGGCGCGGCGCGGGCTGGTTGTGGGGGTCAAGCAAGAGCTCCATCAACAGGACGCCCTCGTGGAAAACCAAGGGCTTGGGCACCCGAACGCCGGCCGCGCCGAGCTTGTAGAGGGCATCCACCTCGGTCATCTGCCAAGCGGCCTCGGACTGTTCCTTGCCGTACTTGCTGCCTTTCTCCATCGCGCGACGCATGCGGCTGTTCCGCACCTGCCGGCCCTCGGTGTAGGAGGCGCGCTTCTGAAAACTGCGGTGAATCGCCTCTTTATACACCTTGGCGACCCGAAAACAGTCCTCGGCAACGACGATGTACACCTCCGCTTCCTTGCCGCTCATGAGCGGCCGGACCACATCCGTGATGAGGCCCATCTCCAGCAGCGGGTAAAGTCGATCGGGTATCTTCATCCGAGTCCGCGGAGTTGTGCCGCTGTACTAACGCGGCGGCAGAGACAAAAACACCGCCGCCCCGAACACCTTGCGGTGAACGGGGCGGGGTGGGCGCTCGTGACTGAGCGGGGGATGGATCCCTTTGAGGCTACGCTTCGGTTTCCCGACGCGT
>CAMBIK010000105.1 GCA_945867435.1 Klebsiella pneumoniae | reverse complement strand
TCGGCCTTTCACGGCTTCCAGGTGGGTCGCCAGCGCGCTCTGGTGCCCGGAGTGGATGCCTGGTTCGTCGGCGACCGGGCGATGGAGCGGGAACGCTTCTTTTCCCCCGCGGACCCCACGCTCGTCTACGACCTGGAAGCGCTGCTAGTCGCCGGGATCGTAACGGAAGCCTCCTCGCTGACCGACCTCGCGCTCGAACTGGCGCTGGACCCGGCGACGGTCGAGACGAGCGTGGAGGCCTGGAACGCCGGCGGCAACGCGCTGAACCCCGCGAGGGACCCGGACGCCCTGCCCGCCCGACCTGTCGCCGACCCACCCTACTACGCGGTGCCTGTGGCCATCTCCGTGGCCAAAGCGTTCGGAGGCGTAGACGTGGACCTCGATGGACGCGTGCTCGACACGGCCGGCGATGTCATTCCCGGCGTGTACGCCGCAGGCGAAGTGAGCGGCATGCTGGGCGGCTCGATCGTCGGCGACTACGGTTTCACCGGGTCGCTGAGCGCCGTGCTTTTGGGCGGGCGAGTGGCGGGGGAACGTGCCGCGATAGACGCGCTGGCGCGGTGATCGAGCCTACTTGCCGCGGTGGCGGAGCTTGTAGTCGAGGACCAGGCAGGTGACCGGATCAACCTTGCGGCCGAACGTGGGTTCCACCGAGGCAGGGTTCTCCAGGGCGGCGATGCAGGGCAGGCCGACCGATCGAGCGATAACCTCCGCCGTGCGGGCCACGATGGCCTCTTTGGCCGGGTGTTCTTCCAGGGGCGCCGCCATGCTGTTGCTGAAATCGAGTGTGGGGGAGCTGTTGTCCTCGTAGGTGTTGCCCGGCACGTCGGCCGCGAAGAGCTTTACGATGCGGGCAATCGCGGCTTCGTTCTTGGTGGTCTCGGGCACGGCGCTGGCCTTGTTTCCAAGGTGGCGCCGGAAAGCGGCGAGCACCTTCACCAGCGATTCCCGGTCGTCTTCCCCGGTCGCGTAGGTGCAGAACTCGCGGCCTGAAGCGAGCTGCGCCTCCTCGATGGCGGGGGCGGGGTCCAAGGGTGGCAGCAACGCATTCATGGCGCTGGTGCTGAGCAGGCGAAGGCGCCCGGCGTCGTCGTTGGTGAAGTCGGTCGTGTCGTCGCCGCGGTAGGCATCGAGCAAAACCGATTCCAGTCCGAGCGAGCGGCCCTGCCGGAACGTAAGGCGTGCGGGACCGCGGAGGCAGGAGCGCTTCCCACTCACGTCCAACTGCACGTTCCACTGTTCTCCCGTGCGCTTCGCGACCGCGCTCGCGTAGGGAAGGAGCACCTTCGAAAGGTCGTCGAACGCATCGGACTTGGCGATCGCTTCTCGCCACTTGATCCAATCGGCGGCGGCATCGTTGCCGTCGTCGAACAACCAGCCGTACTGGTCGCGACCGGCCAGCACTTCAAGCAGCTCGCTTTCCACCCGCGCCGTGAGGTCAGTCTGGTTTTCCAGCACGGCGGCGAGGGATGTGCTCCCTGCCACCTGGGCGATCAGCTCGGCTGGGGTGCGCGAGGCGATCCCGCCTGCGCCGCCCCCTCCCGTTCCGCTGCGCTGCTCGCACTCTTTCAGATCATCGACCGACTTCACGGCATCCGACTTCCACTTCATGGCCGCGCAGGAGCTGCCGAAAGCGGCGATGTAGCCGAAGGCCCCGATGGCAAGCGGGATGAGGATGCGCGGCTGAAGGATGGCCCCGCTCGTGATTAGGTACCAGCCCTTCATCAACAGGCCGAAGGGACCCATCGACCACAAGCGGCCAATCGCGAGCCGCCAGCCCTCTTTCGCGAAGCCCTCCGCAGTCAGATTGTTCCTCCTGCCCCTCGCCTTCTGACGTTGGGCCTGGATCTCGGGAGGCAGCGCCCCGAGCTCCACCACGAACCGGGCACCCTCGGGCGAGACCAACGAAAAGTTATCCCCGCTTCGGACAGCGGTCGGGGAGTGAATCTGACTGGGCCGCCGCGCATCCCCCTTCCAAACAAACACGGCCGCGGTCCTCTCGCTCGCCGTGAGAATCAAACCGCCATCCCCCTGCCGGAGGATCTTGCAATGCTCCTGCGCCACGCCGAAGGCCTCGGGCAACACGATATGGCATCGCTCCCGATCCGCGCCAAGGCGAACTTCTAAACCTTCAAAGGGCCCAAAGCGAGTACCGCCGAATTCCGGCGAGAGGGTGAGGTACAGGGCGAGTTCGTCGCGGGCCATGGCGCGGGGAGCATAACGGACGCCGCGTGCCGCGCATCGGTTCTGGCTGTGACAGCGAGTTACCCTGCTGGACGGATGAACATCTTCCTCATTCCCTTCACCGCGCTGCGCCACACCTCGGTGGCGGTGGTCTGCGCGGCCGCCTGCCTCGTGGCGTGGTGGCTCGTACTCGCGCTGTCGTGGCAAGGGGCGCCATGGTCGCAGGAGTGGGATGGGGCCGTATTCCTCGGGGCCCTCGCCGCAGCAGCGGGGGGCTCGTCGGTGCTGGCGGAAGGCTCGTTGCGAAGGCACAGGCTGCCCCGGCGCATCGGGCTGGCGGTGGCCGCAGCCGTGCTCTCGCTGTTGTTCTCGTTCGCCTGGACGTGGACCTGGACCGCCCTCGTGGGCCCGCTCCTGCTAGGAAAGGAGCTGGCGGATCCCAGCCTCGTCAGCCTTCGCTACCGAGTGATGGCCTGGGTGGCCGCCGGCTTCGGAGCGGGACTCGCCACCATGGGGATCCGCCGGTTCAAAGGGGGGCTCGCCCACCTCATCGGGGGCGTGGTCGCAGGGCTCACCGGGGGGCTGGTCTGGTACACCGCCGGCTACTCGCTCTGGCCGATCGGGAAGGACCTCTTCCTCGCTGCGGCGTTGGGGTCCACGGCGTTCGGCTTCGCTTTCGGCCTGTTCACCTGGGGCGTTCCCGATGAGCTGTACGCGGGGTGGTTGCGTGTGCTCAGCGTGACTCGCCACGCACGCCGGATCCCCGTCGATGCGGCCGACGGCACCGTGCGGGAGCGTTTTGTTGGCCACTTCCCCCGCGGGTTGGATCTCTTTCTACCCGCCCAAGCCGGGGTGATGGAGCTCCATACCAGCGTGCTCCAAGGAAAGAACGGCGAGTTCCGCGCCAGGGGCCTCACGCTACAACCCACATATGTCAGACGCTTTCTCGAACGCGTGGATCTCAGCTACGACAAGAACCGCCCCGCCCCGCTCGACACGCGGCTTCGCAGCGGAGACCGCATCATCCTGGGGCCCCCCGCGAACCCCACCGTGGTCGAGTTCCTGATGCTGCCTCGGGAAGAGCGTTGAGAGCGTTCTTCGGCGCCTGGCTCTGCTTGGCCGCGGCGGCCGCCTGCAGCGAGGATGCGCGCACCCCCATCCGCGGCACTACCGTTCGCGTCGGCGAGCCTCGAACCAAGGGGGAAACAGGCGCCTACAGCCTTCGTATTTTCGCTTCCGATGCTGACTGCGGAACGGATGCCATCTACGACAACCTACGGGAGAAATGCCTCCCCTTCATCGATCGCGCCACCGGCACGGTGCACCTCGCGTTCCAGTTGCTCGTAGACGGCAGCCCTTCCCCAATGGCGCTACGACCCGACGCGGTCACCGTGCTGCACGACAAGCGAAACCCAGCCAGTAACGGGGAAGATCGGGTCAAGATCGTTCCTCACCAAAGCACCCGGAGCGGGAGCCTGTTCGTGCTCCTCATCGATGGCTCGGGCTCGATGGCCATGGTCGATGACGGCGATGGCGTGACCCGGATGGACAAGCTGCGTGAAGCCCTGCTCCGTAAGGATGCGCAGGAAGCGTTCTTCAGCGGCGGGGCGTCCGGAAGCGAAGTCGCGCCCCTGGTTTTCCAAGGGGGGCTACCGGCGCCCCTGGGCGGAAAATGGGTGGTCTCCGATCCCGCAGAATATCGGCGGCTCATCACGGAGGATCTCAACATCGGCTCCGGCTACACCTACCTGTACCAGGCCATCCAGTACGCCGCGAATGGACTGTACGAGCAGCCGGAGATCAAGAGAGCGATCGACAACAAGGGGCTCATTCCAACGATCATCGCCCTGACAGATGGGTTCAACAACGAACGGCCCGATGACACCTGCGGTGCCAACGCTCCCCGCCTCCAGGCGCTGCTCACCGACCTCCAGTTGGCACGGCTGGGTCAAAAGATCGCGGGCTACCAGCCGGAGATCTTCACCGTCGGTCTCGGGGTGCGGGCCTGGAAGCGGTTCAAAGTGCCTGACGACCTGAACGTGGTCCCCGGGAAGCTCTGCAAACAGTGGGCGGAATCGCGAATCGACGGCAACGTGGAGAACCTGGGTGTCGACAACGCCGCGCTCGCGTGGATCGCCAAGGTTGGCGGTGGCGACAGCTACATTCGCCGCGATGCGGACGGGCTGGCGAAGGCCTTCGCGGCCGCGGCGCAGGAGCGCTACACTTGGTTCGAGCTCAACTACAAGGTAGATCCCTTCTACTTGCGAAGGGGCTTCGACGTCACCATTCGCCTGAACTCGCCCTACCAGGTCGAAGCCACGGTGCCAATCCACCCGAACGGCTGGGTAGATGGCCCGCCGGGCGTACCCGGGGAAGACGGGTGGCCCGCTCCCGCCTCGTTCCGCAGTTCCTTGCAAGTGCTGATGGCCATCCTCTCGGTGCTCATCATCTGGAACTACGCGCCTGCCGCGCTGTTCAATGTTCGGCGCGCGCTGTTCGGCGTCGTAGGTCGCAAGGGATAGGGCAAGCCATGCATATCCGCCAGTACGAAGTGCTTAGCAAGCTCGGCCAAGGCCAGTTCGGCGATGTCGTCCTTGCGGTAGGCGAAGTGCCCGGTCGAGGCGGGGCGCCGGGGCGCCGACGGCTCGTGGCGATCAAGTCGCTGCGGGAACGACGCAACGCGGAATCCCTGCGCCTGCTCAAGCAGGAATTCTCGCTGTTGGAACAGGTGAAGCACCGCGCCATCGTTCGCGTGTTCGAGTACCTCGACGACGAAGCTTCCGTCGTGATGGAATATGTACACGGCGTTCCCCTGCGAACGATGCTCGACGATTGCGCCAAAGCGAGGGAGCAGGTGTTCACCGAGGCGGCGATCGAGATCGGCTGCGAGGTGGCGGATGCCCTGTACCAGGCGTGGACGAGTCCGGGCGACAACGGGGACAAGCTCTGCCTCGTCCACCGCGATCTAAAGCCCGAGAACATCATGCTGACGCCCGACGGCGGCCTGAAGGTGCTCGACTTCGGGCTGGCTCGGGTGGACAACGCCGACTTCGCGCGCGACGACCAGAACCGCGTGCGAGGCACGCCGCTCTACATGGCCCCCGAGCAAGCACGGGGCGAGGAGATCGACCACCGGGCCGACCTGTTCTCTCTCGGCCTCATCCTCTACGAGCTGTTGATGAACCGACCGGCTCACCAGATCACCAACCAGGGGCCCGACCCGATCCGGGCGGCCCTAGCTTCGATCGAATCGGGCGGGCTCTCCGACCAGTGTCGTGAGCTAGAGGCCAAGCTGCCCGGGATGGGGCCCGTCGTCGCGCGCCTGTTGCAGGCCAACCCGCGCAACCGTTATCCGAACGGACAGGATCTGCTCGTGGACCTGCGCAGGCAGCTCTACAAGGACCGTGGCTCCTACCTCAAGGAGTTTGTCTCCTTCTACTTTGGGAGCCTGCACCCACTTGGTGCGCCTCCCGACCCCGATGCCCACCCCGGAGCGCGAATGTCTACCGAAAAGCGAAAGTCGATGGAAGAGCGGCTCGCGGAATCGCTTGCGGAATCGCTCGATGGGGCTGGCGGTGCGTCCCCCCGCCCCCCCGTCCCCGTTCGCCGTGCACCGCCGCAGGCCACGGCGCCGCCGCCGCGATCAGTGGTCCCCACGGCCCCCCCCCTTCCCGTCGTCCGCCTGGGGGGTCCCCCCAAGATCACGCCCCGCAACGTCGCCACAAAGATAGAACCACTCCCCGACGACGAAGACATGCCGGCCGGTGTGCGGGGCGCACGCCCTTCCTCCCCGGGTACCCGGCCCCCGCCCCCCGGCCGCCCGATCGGGGCCCGCAGCGCGAGCGAAGCCGGGATGCTTCAGATGGTGCCGCTCACCAGCGAAGACGAAGCCGAGGCCAAGGCCGACCCGAGCGCCACGGCGTTCTTCGCCATCCCGGCTCCGAGGTCGGAAAGGGCCAAGACCGCGGCCCCGGCACCCTCTGCGCCAAGCTTCCAGCCGCCTGGGCCACCGCGGGCTTTCGTACCGCCGGTACCCGGGACCGCTCCCCTGGGCGCACCGATGGCCAGCATGGCCGCAGCGCCGGTGCAATCGATCGGGATCGGGCTGGGTGGAGCTCCGCAGGGAGGACCGGCCTTCGCTCGAACCCCATTCCATGTCGATGGCGATCAGCCCACCCACGGGTCTGCCGATGAATCGCGCATGCAGTCGACACGGGTATTCGCGCTTATCTTAGGTGCTTTGGCCCTTGTATGTTTGGCTGCCGTGCTCGCAGCTGTGGCGATGTACTACAAAAAGGATGACGGGGACAAGGCTGCCGAACCCGTGGCGCTGGCCGCGGCCCCGCCGCCCAAGCCCAGTCGCGCCCAAGCGGACACGGGCAACGTTCCCCAGGCGGCACCGGCGAAAGCGCCATCCGCACGACCAAGGGCGGCGGCAGGGGGGACCCCATCGCCGCCCCCGGCCCCACGCGCATCGGCAACAGGCACGGTCACCGTGTCGTTCGGAGGGGGAGCCGTCCCCACGAAGGTCGAGGTGGTCTGCGGGTCCACGTTCCGCGAACAGAAATCGGTGTCCGGGGGGAGCGCCGCCATCCCGGGGGTGCCCACCTCCGGCGACTGCAAGCTGTACCCGAAAGGCGGCGTGGTGGCGACCCCCGTGGCCGTGCGCGGCGGTGCTTCGTACAGCTGCACGATCACCGGCACGACCACCAAGTGTAACTAGGAGCGAATCGGGCCTGCTCAGGCGTGGCGAAGAACAGCAGGGCGTAGAGAGCCTGCGTCATGGTGCCCCCGTAACCGTGGCGGCGCAGCTGCCGGGGGTTTCCGATGCCGTTCCGGCAACGGCCCGCTGGCCAATGAGGGCCGTGCCCGTAGCCGTCAGCGTAAGCGTGAACCGTTCCAGTTGCGCGCGATGGCAACGGGGGGCGTCCAGCGAACCGACCGACGCCGCGAACGGAACCCTGATGGAGGCCAGCGTGGCCACGAGCGGCTCGGCAGAAGCGATCAGGCCAGCGTAGGCGCGCGCTTCGGAAACGGGGATCGAGGCGCGCAGCTCATCGACCCCATCGAGATGGAGCGCCTTGCCCGGAAAAGTAAGGAACAAGGCTCCTGACAGCGCAGGGCTGCCAGGAGTGTCCACGCCTGGCATTCGCAGAACGCGAAGCAGGTGGGCATCGAGGATGAGGGAATCATCGGCGAGGGCGGCGAGCAGAAGGGCGAGCACAGCCGGAACGTCACCCAGCCGCGGGACCGGTGCCACCCCTCATCGCGGCCAGCATCCCACATGCCGAGTGCTTGTCCCTCCCGACACTGTAGCGGCGCACCAGCGGCACTTGAAGCACCTGCAAACGCGCCAGGAAATCGGTCAACTCCTCCGGCGACACCCGCTGGTAGCCGTCGGTCCGCGCATCGTTCACGTCGATGATGTTCAGCTGGTAGGGAAGATCAACAAGCGCCGCCTGCAACGCTGCGATCTCATCATCGCCATCGTTCTCGCCCCGCATGAGCACCCAGGCCAGGGTGAGGCGCCCCTTTGCCCCCCCCGCGTACTCGCGCAGGGCCGCGACGAGTTCCGGGAGCGGAGTTCGCCCCGCCACGGGCAGGAGCCTCGCCCGACGTTCAGCCACAGCCGAGGTGAGCGAAACAATCAACTTGAACGGGTGGCCCTCGCGCGAGTACCTTCGGATCTGCGGAACCAGGCCCACTGTCGAGATCGTCACCGCCTCGTGTGCGATGCGCCCCCCCGCCGGATTGCTCAGCACATAGGCCGCCTGGATCACGGCATCGTAGGAATGAAAGGGCTCGCCTTGCCCCATGAATACGGCCCCCGTGACCCGACCCGGAGCCTCGTCGCGCACGGTGAGGAAGGTCCCCACGATCTCCTCGGCCGTGAGATTCCGGGCGAGGCCAAGGCGCCCTGTCGCGCAGAAGTCGCACGCCATGGCACAGCCGACCTGAGAGGAGAGGCAAACCGTGAAACAGTCTGCTTTCAGGAGGCCGATCCGCACGGCCTCGACCAGCAGCCCATCGCGCAGGCGAAACAGGTAACGAACGCTCTTGCCTTCGCCATCGGCCACACGCTCCACCACTTCCGGCCGCCCCCACTCAGCGTGCTCGTGGAGGGCGCGCACGAGCACCTTGCGGGGGGACACCCGGGGCGTGGGGTCCGCGGAACCATCGGAGATCACGCGGGAGAGCACCTGACGCGCCTCTCGAATCGAGCAGGTGACGCCACGCTCGGCGAGGGCTGTGACAAGCGCTTCGGGTCGCTGAGCGAGGAGGGGGATCGGGGTCATGACCGGGCGTGGGTAGCCGACCGGGGAGGCCGCGGCGAGGGCGAAGCGCGGCTCGGGCCGAACCACCTCTTGACAACACCATCTTCCGCCTTGCATACTCTGCCGGAACCCTTCTAGGAGAACCATGACCGCCAGCCTACTGATCGCTCTCGCCCTTTCTGCCTGCGGAACCGAACCGGAGCCCTGCGGCCCCGCGCTCGGCCGCGCCGACGACGGCGAGTGCTACCCCCTCGACCTGGGCGGAGACACGGGCGATGGCGGCGACGCGGACACTGACACTGATACCGACACCGACACCGACACCGACACTGATACGGACACCGACACGGATACCGGTCCCGACACTGGCGATACGGGTCCCGACACCGGCGATACGGCTCCCGACACCGGCGATACGGCTCCCGACACCGCGGTGGACACCAGCGTCGACACCAGCGTCGACACCAGCGTCGACACGAGCACCGGGAGCTTTGCCGTCTTCGAAGGCACCTACACGGCGGGCAGTGGGGTCACGTCCGCCTCGGTCTGCAGCCTCGTTATTTGGGATGGCGGCGACCTGGACGCCAGTGGGGACCCCGACTTCGCCTCCGGGGCCATGCCCATCTCTCTCTCCGCAATCACGTGCCCGACCTCCTCGGGAACGAGCACGGCGTTCTCCGTGACGGGCGAGATCGGCTCGTCCACAACCATCGGCATCGTGATCGGCCTCGACCCGGATGGCGACCCAAGCACGCTGGACGCGATCGATGGCTCCGCTCCGGGGAACCCTTACACCGTGGCCAGCGGTGACGTGATCACCGGCATCGCGGTCACCACGCCCTGATCGGGGCCGCGCTGTGGTGGGTGCTGAGCTGCGCCCCGGCGGCACCCGGGCCGGCCACACCCGGTTCGCCCTCCGCCGCTCTGGCGGAGCGCGCGTCCGCGTTAGGGGTGCAAGCCCTCGACGCAGCTGCGCGCGCCGACGCGCTCGCTTCGCGCTTCGACGCGCTACGCACCGCGCCCGTAGGCGACCGCCCCGCCGCGATCGCCGCGCTTCGGGAAGAAGCCACCGCGCTGAGCCAGCTCGCGAGCGAGCTCCGCGCCACCACGATCGCCATCGAGGCTTCCGCCGAAACCTGGTAGCTGCCTACACGGCCGAAAGCGCCAACCCGGCGCACGCCGCGATCAGAAGCACCAGCGGCTCCGACGCCCGACGGCTCGCGGTCATCACTGCCAAGGCCGCGATCGCCAGGAGTGCCGTGGGCAGATCCACGATGGCACGCTTCCCGAGCACGAAGGCCGCCCCGGCGATGGCCCCCGATGCCGCGGCCGTTACGCCATCCACGAAGCCCCTGATCTGCACGTTCCTGGCGTACTTTCTAAACGATGGAGCCAGCCCAACCACGAAGAGGTAGCACGGCAGAAAGGTCGCGAGCGCGGCGACACCCGCTCCGAGAGGCCCTGCAACAAGGTAGCCGACGAACGCCACGGTGATCACGACGGGACCGGGTGTGAGCATGGCCACCGCGACGGCATCCACGAACTGCTGCTCGTTCAGCCACGCGAATTCGGTGACCACTCCCCCGTGGAGGAAGGGCACAATCGCCAGGCCGCTGCCGAACACGAAGGCGCCCGCCTCGGTGAAATACCAGGCGAGAGTCCACAGTACCGAACCGTCGGCGGGACCGTGCAACCCGGTCCAGAGCAACGGCCACGGCAGGAGCGCCGCCGCGTGCCTGACTGAGGGAGGGCGGGCTGCAATCGAGCCAATGACGCCGCAGAGGAGGAACACCCCCACATACTCGGTCTCGGTGATGGCGGTGACCAACGCCGAGGCGGCGAAGATCGCCCAGAGCAACTTGGCCTTCCCCATTGTTGCCGATGCCAGCTTCCACGCGCTCCGGGAGATGATCCCGATCACCGCGGCACCGACGCCGACCATCGCTCCTCGCATCCACGGCAGGCCCCCGAACTCGAGGTATGCGGCCGCGAGCCCAAGCACCATGAGGAACGATGGCAGCACGAACGCGACCCCGACGAGTGTCGCACCGAGCACGCCCGCGCGAACCCAACCCAGGTAGATCGCCAGCTGTGCAGCAAGCGGGCCGGGGGCCAGTTGGGCCAGAGCGAGGCCCTCCATGTAGTCTTCCGTGGTCACCCAGCGGCGGTCCTCGACCAGGTCGCGCTGCATGTACCCGACCAGCGCGATGGGGCCGCCAAACCCGAAGGTGCCCAGTCGGACAAAGTAGAGCACCAGGTCCCGCAGGGAGGGCGACGTGGGTGCGACGGAACTAATCTCCTTCTTCCTCGTCTCTCCCCTCAACCTCCAGCACCGCGCCCTGCTCGCTCAACACCACCTCCTTGCCCTTCTTGCCGCGTGTCAGCTTCACCTCGTAGGTGGTCGCGGTGGCCGAAATCGCCCTCTCCGCCTCGACGAGCGCCCAGACCTTCCATCGCTTCGCCAAAGTGGCCCGAATCGACGCCGGGAGAGCGACGACCGGGACAGTCTCCTCCTCCTCCAGCCACTCGCCCTCGGCGTTGAACTTCAGCTCCAGCTTGCGCTCCCCTACGGTGATCTGCGCTTCGTACTCGCCTTGCTCCTGCTCGGCCGCCACCACCACGGCACCCGGATGACGCCCCTCGATCGCCGCCAAAACCGAGGCAGGAAGCGCCAAGGGACTGAGCTGGGCCTCCTGGGCGAAGGCGAGGGAGCAGACGAGCACGAGCATGGCCGGCACCTGTGACGATCCCAAATAACCGCGGTCGCTGGCGCGAGCCGCCGAACAAATCTGAAACCCAATCCAAGCCCTCGCTGTCCTTGCAACCACCCTCGCCGAGATGGACTCGCCGAGCGGAATGGGAGGACTTCACATGGCCGCCATTGGCACTCGCCTGCTCACTTTTCACATCCACGATGGTGACCGCTTGGTACGCCGGGAGGCCATCGAAGCCGAGAGCGTCACCATTGGGGCCAGCGCAGCCGCGATGGTGCGGGTGGAGGACAGCGAAATGGCCGATCTCCAAGCCGTTCTGAACGTCAACGAAGATGGCACCGTACAGCTGCTCGACCTCGTGGGGGATGCGTCCACGGGAATCAATGGTGTTCCGACGGCAAATGCCGAGCTTCGCAGAGGAGATCGGATCACGGTCGGGAACATCCAGATCACCGTCCAGATCGCCGCTCCGCACCCCGCCTACGACGACGACGACACGCTTGCCGAGGATGTGATGTCGTTTGTCCTGCGGAACGCCACCAACCCTCACGACGCTTCAGGCGACCGGTCGCGGGGCAAGGTCTTGGAGGTGGCCCAGGTTTTCGGAAATGCCGTGGTCGACGTGCGCCACTTCAACGGGGTTCCCGTCACGCTCGGGTCTGGGATCAAGAAGACTCTCTTCGGCGAAGGATGGGAATCGGCCTTCTTCGTTCCCGAAGCGGTCCTGCCCCATGCCCACTTCCCGATCTTCGAGGGCACGGGCGGCCGCTGGACCGCTCGAATCAGCGAACGATGGGCCGGCTTCCTGGACATCGGCGACCGCCGCCACAGCTTCCCTGAGCTGCTCGCAAGCGGAGCCGCCACCCGCACGAGCGAGGGCTGCTTCCTCGTCACGGTCGAAGAAAACTGCCGTCTGATCGTGGATGTGGGCAACTCCGTCTTCGTGGCGCACACCGTGTTCCCCGGCAAATTGGCGGCCAATGCGAGCCCCACCGTGGACTGGCCCGTCGTCGGAATCGTGGCGTTCATGGGCTTTGTCACCGCCGCTTTGAGCCTCATGGTGGTGGTCACCCCTCCCCCAGCCCACTCGGTCCAGGAGCTCACCGACCACCAGGTCAACCTGTTGCTGGAAAAACCGACCATGCCCCCGGCGACCGCTGCCAAGGACGCCACAGCGGGCGCAAAGGCCAAGGAGCCGGAAGGCAAGGTGGGGAAGCAGAACGCGGTTTTGGCCAAGGCCAAAGGCGAGAAGCAGCGGATGGACAAGCAGGAGATCGATAAAGAATTGGCCCTGAAGGCTGGTATTATTGGTACGCTCGCGCTCAACCCCGAGATGGAGCGCATCCTCGGAGAGGCAAGCATGAGTCGCGACATGATGGACGGTATCGGCGGCATGACCGGCGCCCGTGGCATCCAAATGGGCACGTCTGGCCTGGGCGGACGCGATGGCGGGCTCGGGGGGAACGACCACTCCGACTCGCTCGGGAGGCTCGGCACGCACGGGCGCAGTGCGGGCGAGACCGGCTACGGGGAACGGGGGGGCGATTGGGAGAGGGGCCCCCAAGGCCGTGGAATCCGCGGCATCGCCGGCATCCCGACCGTCATGGGCTCGATGGACAAGGCGTTGATCGACGAGGTGGTCAAGCGGAACATGAACCAGATTCGGTACTGCTACACGCGAGAGGTCTCCAAACACCCCAACCTGGGCGGAAAGGTCACGGTGAAGTTCGTCATCGGCAAGGATGGCACGGTGGCCTCGGCCACCACCAAGGCCTCCACGGTCGGGTCGGCGGCGGTGGACTCCTGCATCAACGAGCGATTCATGCGATTCCAGTTCCCCGAGCCCAAGGGCGGGGGGATCGTGATCGTGAGCTACCCCTTCATCTTCGCGCAGGGGTAGGCCGCCTACCCCCGGACCACGAAGCCCACGAGCTTGTCAGAGACCACAATCTCCTTGACAAGCTCTTTCCCTTCCAGGTGCTTCGCCACGTTCTCCACGATCCGCGCCTCGCGGATCAGGTGCTCCTGGCTGGCGCCGCGAGGGGCCAGGAAGGTGCCGCGCAGCTTGCCATTGACCTGAACGGCGATGGTGACGGTCGAGTCCACGAGCGCGGCCGGGTCCCACGACGGCCACGGGTGGCCGTAGATGGAGGTGGAATGACCCAAGCGGCGCC
>CAMBIK010000104.1 GCA_945867435.1 Klebsiella pneumoniae | reverse complement strand
CACCCGGCGTTCCACAGTGTCGCCGATCCGGGTCAACAGGCCATCCTGCAGCACAGTCAGCAGCATCTTCTGAACTTCTTCAGACAGGTTCCCGATCTCGTCCAGGAACAGTGTGCCGCCATCTGCCTCCTCAAAGGCCCCCTTTCGGTCCAGGACGCTGCCAGTGTACGCGCCGCGCACCGCCCCGAACAACTGCGCCGCCACCAGGTCACGCGGCAAGGTGCTGAGATCCACAGGTACAAACTTGCCCTTTCGCCCCGATCGAGCGTGCAGGACATGTCGGGCGATGAGGGACTTCCCGGTGCCGGTAGGACCGCCAAGGATCACGGGCAGCCGTCCCCGGGCCAACACATGCAAACGAGCACGGATGCGACGCATCAGGGTAGAGCGACCCCAGAAAACCGGCCCCTCCGCATCCCGACCGCGCCGAGCCGCGAGCACAGATTCGATCTGAACGCGCAGGGAGCGGGCGTCAACATAATCGTCATCGAGGAAGTAAGTGTACTCTTCGGCCGCGAATCGCTCCGACACCCGCTCGAGCGCCACTTCGTCCCGGCTGGTCATCAACACCACCGGCAGCTCGGGAAGTCGGCGGCGCAGCCTGGCCAGGATCTCCAGACCCTGCCGGCGGCGCACCTTAGCTACGACCTTCGCATCGGCCCCTTCGGGAAGGCCCACCAGGTCCGCCTCGGGAATCTCAAAGTGAACATCGAGCAGCACCACATCGATGTCGCGGCGGCGCGAACGGAGCAGTTCGGCGGCCTCTTTCCAGCTACGGGCGGGTCCCAGGAACTCGTGCCCCGGGATGGCCTTGCGGCAAAGGTCCGTGTACCGGTCCTGATCGTCGATCACGAGCACCGTTGCCATGGTCAGTCCTCAGCCTGGTTCACCAGGCGGCGGCAGGCCTCGCCGAGCTGATAGGCATCTTCGGCCAGAGCGCGAAGGGCCACAAGGCTGAGAAGATCGAGCGAATGCATTCGCGAAGCGACACCGACCACCAGACTATCCACCTCTGTGGTATCGAACTCCGCCACCAGGAGCCGAAGTCTTCTCCAAAGCTCCTGGCAATCCACATCCCCGGTCGGGCCTCTGCGCGTGCGCAACAAGTCTACGCGCAACGCTTCCCGAAAATCGGCGGCCGACGAATCTTCGCCCAGCCACCGCGCTTCGAGGTGAACATACTTGCCCAGGTCATGCCGGACGGTTTGAGCAGCTTCGCGTCGTCGCATCCAGTGACGCTTATCCGATCCGTGGCGCGGCATGCATGCTATGCTAGTGCGCGCCGTAGGTATACCGCCATGACCCTTATGCTGACCCTCTCGTTGCTTGGCTGCGCGGCGAGCGTAACCGTAGATGTCGATGCCGACGCCGACGGTTTACTCGGTAGCGAAGAAGAATCTCTGGGCACCAACCCAGACAAAACAGATAGCGACGGCGACGGTGTGGGCGATGGCGCCGAGCTGGCCGCCAACACCGACCCGCTCGATGGGGCCGAGTATCCCTACGAAGGCGGCTGGGAGATTGGGGCCTGCAAGAACGACATCAAGGGCGAAGGCCTCAGCGAAGGCGATGTGTCCGACGATTTCTCCCTTCTCGACCAGTTCGGGCAGAACGTGCACCTGTACTCCTTCTGCGACAACGTCGTTTACATGGTCTTCGCAGCCTTTTGGTGAGGCGCCTGTACAAGCGAGGCCGGGGGCCTCGAAGCCATCTACCAGGACAACAAGGACGACGGGCTGATGATCCTGAACATCATCACCGAAACGATGGAAGGTGGTGTAGCAGCACAGTCCGACCTCGAGGAATGGGCCGACACTTACGGCCTCACGTTCCCCGTGCTCACGGATCCTGAAAGCGCGCTGATGTGGAAGTACGCGGCCGATGAAGGCGGCGGCGTGGGGCTCCCCTTCACGGTCGTTATCGATCACGGCGTCGTCATCGAAAGCATCGCCAGCGGCAGCCAGACCGAAGCCGCGCTGGACCTCCTGTGAGGGTACTTCAGGTAGCCGTACTCGTGGGCGGCGCGATCCTTCTCGGCTGCACCGGGGCGACTACAGATTCGGCGGAGCCAGCTAAGGGCTTTCTGGGCATCGGCGGTAAGGACAGCGGGACTGAGAACGAGGACCCGGACCCGGACCCGGACCCGGACCCGGACACGACCGACTCCGACGAGGATGGCCTTACCGACTCTGAAGAGGAAGATGCAGGCACCAACCCGGACAAAGCCGATAGCGACGGCGATGGGTTTGACGACCCCGACGAGCTCAAAGCCAACACCGACCCCAACGACGACGGCGACAAGCCCTACCAAGGGGGCTGGCCCATCGGTGCGTGCCGCAAAGACATCGATGGCCAGGGCTACTCCGAGGGTGACGTGAGCACGAACTTCACGATGCCCGACCAGTTTGGCGAGGAAGTGGAGCTGCACGCCTTCTGCGAAAACGTGGTTTACATGGTCTTCGCGGCTGTGTGGTGAGGCGCGTGTAATTCCGAGGCCGGCGGCCTCGAAACGCTCTACCAGAAGTACAAGGACGACGGGCTGATGGTGCTCCAAGTCATGATCGAAGATGCCTCGGGCAGCCCCATGAATCGGGGCGACCTGAAAGACTGGTCCGAGAATTACGGCCTTACTATGCCCGTACTTTCGGATCCGAACAGTGCCGAGATGTGGAAGTACGCCGCCGACTCCGGTGGGTCCGTGGGCTTGCCCTTCACGGTCGTGATCGATCGCGGTGTCGTGATCGACACCATTCAGAGCGGTTCCAACTCCAGTAGGGCGGAAAGACTGCTCAAGTAGGGCGGGCATCAGGCCTACCCCTCCCCGCTCCTCAAGAGGTAGGCGTGACTGCTCCCTTCGTTATAGTGGCCATGGTGGCCCGGGCTCTGGCCGGGGCCGTGCTGATGGGCACAGCCCCCCTCCCCGCAGATGGCGCGACCGCTTCCGACGTGCGCGTGTACGTGGAACGCTGCCCCAACAACGTTCGCGCCCGCGTAAAGGCCGAGCTGGGCAAGGTGACCTCGGTCGCTACCGGCGCGGACTGCGTGGTGAGCTTCTCGTTCATCCCCCCCAGCGTGACCGCACCCAAGTTCGTTGCCGTGACCATCCAGGTTCAATCCGATGACTACACCGTTCAAATCCCTGTCGTTCCGCCATTCGCTGGCGATGTGGGCATCTCGTTCGACCCGCCGGTCATCGCCGCCGGGGGAAGCTCGACCGTGAAGCTGAGGCCAACCGGCACCTCGCCGGTTGCCGCTGCCATGCGTCGCTTCGTGCTGACCGCCAGCACGGGCACGGTCGATAGCCCCATCCCTCTGGGCGATGGAACCTACTCCGCCCGATACACCGCCCCGAAAACGCTCTCCGGACCGGTGATGGTCGCCATCACCGCCGCCGACGCCGCCGCCCCTTCCATCCAGGGCATCGCTGGGTTGCCCGTTACCCTTCGCAAGTCGGTTGCGCTGGATGCTGCCGCCGGCAGCAACAACGTGCTCACCGTTGGCGGCAAGCAGTACGGTCCTTTCAAGGCAGATAGCCGGAACAAGGTAACTTTTGAGGTCGATCTCGACCCACGCAACCCCCTTGGTCGCCTGCAGTCCGTACACGTCGACACCTCTCGCATCGAGCGTGAAGTGCCCCTGCCCGGCGTGTCGCAGGTGGGCCAGCTGGTTTTCCTGCCCATGCCCGCGAGCATCGTGGCCGACCCGACTCGACCCCTCCCCGTACGCGTTGTCGCGCTGGCCCCCAACGGTGAGCCGGTGGCGGCTGGCCAGATGGTGCTCACCGCCTCCGCCGGCACGGTGTCGACTCCGGGGCCCGATGGCAAGGTGATGCTGGGCCAGTACAGCGCCCCGGCCACCGCACAGGAAGTCACCCTCGGGGCTCAATGGAATGGCCTGATCGCCAGCCGAAAACTGCGAATCCTCGCCCCCCTCCCCCGGATGACTCTTGTCGCCGATCCTGTGGATTTCCCCAAGGGTGGCGGCACCGTAAAGGTGGTGGCGCGGCTCAAGGATGCCGGAGGCACCGCGCTCGCGGGTCGCCCCCCCTCGATCATCGCAGATGGGGCATCCCTCTCCGGCAAGATGACCGATAAAAAGGATGGAAGCTACACAGTTGGCGTGACCGGCACCAGCAAGACCGAGCGCGCCAGCGTGTTCGGCACGCCGCCGATGGATGTGTCGTCGCTCGCTCCCGCCCGACTCCTCGCCTGGTCGGGTGCCAGCACGCTCACCGCCAACGGAAGGGATGGCACGTCCGTCACCCTCGTGGCCGTGGATGCGTACGACCTGCCCGTTGCCAATGTGGAGTTCAAGCTGGCCGTGCCCCTGGGCGATGGCAGCCTGCCCCCGTCGGTCAAGTCGGATGCCCGGGGCGTTGTCCATGTGGCGTACCGGGCCGGCACCAAGCCGGGGCTCCAGACCCTTCGCGTTGAAGCCGGCGGGCTCATCACCGAGCTCCCCATCTTTCAGGTTGGGCCCAAGATGTTCGTCTCCCCGATTCCGGGGGGAGGAGCCCAGCATCTCGCGGCACTGGAACGCTGGCAGCAGGCCTCCCCCACGTTGACTGTCGTGCGCGAAGGCGTGGTTCCGCCCAGCGGGCCTCCGGCCGAAATGCAGCTGAGCGCGACTCCGGGGTACACCACGGCTGGGGCAGCCATCCTGGTACAAGTTCGCATTACCGACGAAAACGGCGTCGGGGTGGCCGGGCAGAAGTTGCAGGTCTCCGCCGTGCCGGCAGTGGTCAGTGCCATCTCGGATAGCCGGGATGGAAACTACAGCTTTACCGCCCAACTCCCCCAAGGTCAGGATGGCCCGCTCACCGTGACCGTCGCCGCGGGCACCGAGATCACCACCTTGAAGCTCGGCACCCTGGAACAAGTGGGGTCGGCGAAGTCCGCGGGCACCGCCACGACGGAAGGCAAGCCTGCCAGCGCCGGCGGCGGCTCCGCGAAAATGTCGCCGCCGGCCGGCGGCGGCACGGTAGTGCCGGCGGGCCGGTTCGGTGCCGCGCTCGTAAACCTACGGGGGCCCTACAGCCTCGCCACCGATGGCGGCGGCGGGCTCGCCGACGCCGACCTCGTCGCCCCCGATGCGGGGTTCTGGGGGCTCACCGGCACGGCCACCTACGGGTTGACCGCCGGCCCGGGCCGGGCGCAGTTCGGCGCCGATGCCAGGTTTTCCGCCAACATCTACGACGTGAATGGCGATGCCTACCTGGTGTTCCTGCGCGACATCACCGCGGGGGGCCGCTACCTGCACCCCGTAGCGGATGGCATCAGCGTAGGCGGCGGCCTCGACATCCAGTCGGTCTCCGCCCCCTACTTCACCTACACGGACGAGGCGCGCACAGCAGCGAACATCGCCGTAGGCGGGTGGTTTGGCGTGCGCGCTGTGGGCCAGATGGATGTCGATTTGCCCAATGACCTCCACCTGAGCGTTGACCTTGCGGAATCGTTCCTCTGGGCGCCGGCCGCAACGCATGTGGGTGCGCTCCTCGACATTCCCGCTGGCGACGCGCCCGTGGCGGTACGCCTCGGCATCGCCTGGGACTGGCGCTACCTGTCAGCGGCGGATCTAGGCGGTGCAGGCTCGGTAAACGAGCAAATCCTCACCGGGCAGATTGGCGTCGTTTACCTGCTGCGCTGAAGCTGGAACCTACAACGCCTGCCAGCCCACGCTGGGAATACCAGAACCTGCGGGCGGCGGATTCGCGCCCACAAGGTACAGGGCGCGCCGATTGCTGGCGTTGTCTTCCCCATCGCCGGTCTGAACCGCGAGGAAGGACTCCCCGAATCCATGGGTGTACACGGGACCAGCAAACCCGTGGGCCTTCAGCCAGGTCCCGATCGCACGGGCACGACGCTCGCTCAGGTCCCGGTTGTGAGCGCCATCGCCAACGGTGTCCGTGCAGCCCGCGAGGTACAGCTTTACGGGCACGACGCTGCCATACTTGGCCACCACATCGTTCAGGGCCTCCAACGCGTGCTTGACCTTCCACTCCTGGTCGGCGGGGATCGTGGCGCTGTCGGATGCAAACAAGACATCATCGTGCGGGATGTTCAAAAACCAGGGCGAGTAGGTAAATCCGGCCCAGGCCCCACCGCTGCGCAGCGTGACATCGAGCAGAACGACATCCGACGGGTCGCCCACAAAGGGCACCTTGACTTCCCCCGGTCCCGTGCCGAGCGAGACCGTGCGGCGGTCCAGAACGGCCTTCCCGGCACCATACGCAATGATCTCGGCTTCCTCCACGCGGGCACTGGCGCGCACCGTGACGGTCCTGGCTTCCAGGTCGGCATCCGCATGCCGAAGGTCGACCGACAACGGGACGGTGTAGGCCCACTCCACGGGCACCACTTGCTCCACCACATCCCCAGCCGCGTAGTTCGCTCGCACAAAACACTCGGCGGAGGTGACAGACTCGTTGCGCGCGAAGGTGACCGTGACGCGCGCCCCGGCCGCCACCATTCCCCGTTCCACCTGCACATGCTTTCCGCCCACCTCGCAGTCCACGAACAGCGACTTCAACGCGCGACCTGGCGTAAGGAAGAAAGCCGGGCTTTCCTTGGGACCCGGCGCGGGGGTGACCCCAAAGCCCAGGTCCTGGGCGAAGGCATGGAGGGCAAGGGCAAGGGCAAGCAGCATTTGACTCCCTATCGAACCGAACGGTCAAAGACACCTGCCGCCCCCCCGAGTTCCCATTTGCGCTAAACTGGGTCCATGCTGCTCCTCCTCCTCGCCTGCACGGAAGCGCCAACCGCTGAAGGATACCCGCACAACCCCCCACCGGAAGACACTGGGGAAACCGGCGGGGGGGACACCGACACGGGTGACAGCGGCGACACCGACACCGGGGGCAGCGGCCTCAAGGATGTACGCAACGAGATGATCCGCGGGGCAGAGGCCTGCGAAGTGATCGCAGGTCACGACGACGTGCCCGCCGCCCAAACGTACTACTGGGGGGAATTCGTCGGTTCCGACGCGGCGGGCTGGGTCGGAGAGGAAGCCTGGTATCTCTTCGGAAACCAGCCATGGTACGCCCACGGGCTCGAAGACTGCGAAGTCTGGTACGACGTAGTTGCCGAACCGGCCGCGACCGGGGCCTGCTCGTCGTGCGACGCCGGCCTGCTCGCCCACGCGACTGTCAATCTCGCGAAGACCACCTGCAACGCAAGCCAGTACGCAGACTACGAAAGCATGGAAGAGCCCTACGCCATCGAACGGCTCGGCGACGGCTCCGTAGACTGGTACTTCCCCGGCTCGGGAAGCCAATACGGACGTGGCTACTGGAATGAGGTCGCGATGAACTATTTGGCAGACGGCGGGTGCTCGCTGCCTGTCGACTAGTATCTGCCCGTGATGTCCATCACATGCAGCTGCCGCCAGTCGCTTCCCACGGAAGGAAGGGCGGTGTAGGCCAACCAGGTCTTCCCGTTCGCCGTCGTTACGGCCGGTTCGCCCACCGCCGCCAGGCCGGTCTTCACTTCGACCGTGCCGCTGCCATCCAGCTTCGTGAAGTACACCGAACCGTCCTTCGCGGGTTCGCTGGACCCATAGACCACCGCGCGGCCATCCGGGGTGATCGCCGGGGTCGCACGGATGGGCAGCCGCACTTCCTTGGCCACGATCCGGCGGTCCCCGCCACCGATGGGCACCACGCCGATGTCCCAGTGGTCGTCCCCGCGTTCGCCCGTAAAGTAAACCACGTTGGTTCCCGACATCCTCGGGCGGGTCTGGTCGCCGTTGCCCGTCGCGCCCTTGACCGGTGCCGCGGCGGCTTCCCCCGCAGAGATCGAGAAGACGTCTTCCGTTCCATAGTTCTTTCGTGAAAAGACCACGCGCTTGCTGTCCGGGCCGAAGGTGGGCGCGTTCTCCGGTTCCTTGGTGCTCGGAAAGGCAGGTGAGACCCGGTTGGTCGTCTGCGAGAACAACATCACATCGCCGGCGCCCGAGGCCGAAGTCGTGAACGCGACCGTGAGCCCATCTGGAGAGATCGCCGGCCAGGCCAGCGAGCCCGGGGCCTGAGACCCGTTCACATATTCGGCAGGGGCCGGGTTGGTTGCCGCCAGGAAGTACAGGCGCATCGTTCCTCCCGCGTTGGCGCCGGAAAAGATCAGCACACCCTGCTTGGGATGCCAGACGGGTGCAGCGGCGAAGGAGGCACCGCCCGAGAAGCTGGAAGAAGAACCTGGGATCACCACCTTCGTGGGGGCACCCGGCGCGCCTCCCGTCACCTTGACGATATACAAGTCCACCTTGTCGGAGTTGTTGTTGACCTCGTAGGCCAACCATCCCCCATCGGCAGACCAGTGCGGATTGCTCCCGTGGCCCCCGCCGACCCAGGTGACTTCGGCGGCTTGAGTGAACGAGGCAAATGCGAGGAGCGCGAGCGGCATCACTTCTTCCCTCCGTCGGCAGACGGCGCTACAGTAAAGGCTACCTGTGCCCAAGGGAACAGGCGAACGAGATCGGTCTGGGCACCCCCTTCGACACTCAACGCGCCGCGAAGAGTCCCGATGTCCATCAGAGCGTACGAAACGCTCGCGGCGCCACCACCGGCCATGATGGTGCCCGACAGCTGCTGGTAGTCGGCAAATTCCGCGGCGTCGAAGACATGTCCGTCGGCGTCCGAACACGCCTTCGACGACACGCATTTGGGGTCGAGCCCGGTCACCGTGCCGGCTCCCATGCCCCAGACCGGACCCGCCGCGATCCACAGGTCGTCCAGCCGGATCGAGGCGGCAAGCCAGCCATACGCCATGTGTACCTGATTCACGCTCACCACGTAGCCCGCAGGCGCCCCCTCCCCGATCGCCGGGCTGCCGAAGAGGTTGTGGTACCCGACCTGGGCGATGACCCCGAAGTTTTCGGTCGCGCCCAGCTCAATCCCTACGCCGAGCCGAGCCCCCGCCCCCCCGAAGCTCTCCGGTTGCAGGGCCTGCGACTCCGAAACGACGCCCTCGAAGGAGTCAGCCGGGAACAAGACCGCGGCCCCCAACTCAACGCGAGGGCCCACATAGGCGAAGTGAACCAGATTGACCTTGGTTCCTTCCGCAGGCTGCACATTAGCGACGGCCACAGCGCCGCCGACGGACACGTTCACCTTGACGCCGGAGATGGTGTACTCACCGGCCGGAAGGATGCCATCGAAGTTGTGCTCGAGAACGTAGTTGGCCACCCAAAGAATCGCCGCGCGCTCGCCGGGTGCGAACGGAGGCTCCGTGGGAATCAACACCCGTTCGCCAGCATAGTCTGGGTGAAACGTAATCTTCACGCCAGCGTACGTTCGGTCGATCTCGGCGAGCCAGTCCACCACCTCCGGCTTGCCGTCAAGGCGCGCGGCCTTGGAAAGCCGATTGCGGCAACCCGTGATGTTGCCGAGGGCGCGCGCAGATTCGGCGCCCAGCTTATTTTCGGCGTAGGTCAGAACTTCCCCCTTGGCCTCCAACAATTCGAGCTTCACATACTGCGCCTCCACGGCGCTCCACGCGTTCCTTTGGGCGAGCTTCTTCATCTCTTCGGAAAGTCGGATGTGTTCCGCGTGCTCCACCGTGCCAGCCACCGCCAGCGGAACGAGCGCGGGAACGAGCCCGAGGGAAACGAGCAGGAAGAATCGGGTCATGCGGCACCTCCGAGGGAATGCCAGGGGTCGAGCAAAGAGCGGGTGTAGGGGTGCTGCGCTTCTTCGTGCCGCAGATCGACGACTTCGATCACGCGACCTTCGAGCATCACCACCGCGCGGTGGCAATAGGCCATCGCCACGTCGAGGTCATGGGTGACGAGGATGCAGCCGGCATCCTTCGGCAAGTTACCCACGAGATCCTCCAAAACCGCGGCGCGGCGATCGGGGTCCAGACCCGATGTGGGCTCGTCCGCCACCACCAATCGCGGGGAGAGCGCCAGAACACGAGCCAACGTGACACGGCGCTGCTCCCCCCCGCTCAGCTCGCGGGGAAGCGCATCGTGACGGTGCGCCAGTCCGAGGCGGGCCAGCATCGCCGCTGCGACGACGACGGCCTCTGCAGAAGACTTGCCCGCCAGCACGCGGACGGTTTCGACGATCGCTTCCAGGACGGTCTGCTGCGGGTCGAGCGCCGACATCGCATCCTGCGGGATGTACTGGTACTGAACCCGACGGCGCTGCCGTTGGCGCTCCGGGAGGCTGTCCCACCGAACACCATCAAGCCAGATCTCGCCCGATGTAGGTTCTTCAAGGCCAAGAATAAGCCGAGACAGCGTGGTCTTTCCGGACCCGGACTGGCCGACCAGCGCCACCACTTCACCCGGTGACACGACCAGATCCACATGGCGAACGGCGTGCACGGAGTGCGTGGGGCTCCACGGCCAGGGCCCGGGAACTTCAAAGAGCTTGCCCACGCCCTTGACCTCCACGATGGGGTTCATGCCGCCCCCTGCGCGCCCGCCGGGGCGGTCAGGCGTACGACATGTTCGGCGATGCGTTCCACCGTGTCCTCGTGGTGCGAGATCAGCAGGATACCGCAGTTATGCGCCTTACCCACGGATAGAAGCAGCTCCACAACCTGCCGACGAAGCACAGGATCGAGCCCCGTCTCCGGCTCATCCGCGATGAGCACGCGCGGGTCCGAAGCCATCGCAATCGCGAGCGCGGCGCGCTGGCATTGGCCACCCGAAAGTTCTCCCGGCAGCGAGCGGGCGGCGCGCGGAGGCAGGCCCACCTCATGGAGCAGATCCCTGAGCGTGGCCTCGGCATCCGTCGGGGGGGCCGCGCGACGGGCAACCGCGATCTCCATTTGCCGCCCGATGGTGCGGCCGGGGTTCAGGGCACTCGATGCGGCCTGCGGCGAATAGCTGACATACCCGCCGCGAAGGGTCTCCGTTTTTCGCACCAGCGCGGCCTGACCCCGTGAACCCGACCCGGACACCCCTGCGTACCAGTCCTGGTCTCCCTGCTCCGGGAAACGCAGAGAGCCCCCGACAAGGCCGGGGAGGACATCGATCACTCCCATGCACGCACGCGCCGTCAGCGACTTACCGGAGCCCGACGGCCCACAAAGTGCCGTGACTTGCCCGCTGAACACCGTAAGGTTCACGCCCTCCACGAGCGGTCGTTCCGCTGCGCGGATCGATAGGTCGCGGAGCTGGATGAGCTCCATCATCGCGCCCTCACCAGCGTCGTGGTCGCCTTCGCCATCAAGGTGACCGTGGCCACCAGGGCCAGTCCCAGCACCAGTGCATGCGCGGTGGGCATCCCGAGGCCAATGGAGGTGTAGCCCATATACAGCAGGTCTGCCCATGACTTCAGCGAGTCAGAGTGGGTGAAGCTGGACTGGCTGTCCTGCACCGCGAGGTACGACAGCCCCAGCTCGAGGAACGTCACCTGCAACAGCACTTCCGCCCCCTGGCGCACCACCACGGGGCGGAGGTTCAAGGCGACGATGTGGTAGAGAAAAATCCTCGTCCACGAGAATCCATGGGCCCGCAGCGCCTCGACGAAGCGAGCCCCCCCGAGCCGCTCCGCGACGGCCGCAGCCTCGTCCATCGCGCTGGGGGCCGCAAGCACGGCCCAGACCAACGCCAGGGGCAGCAGCCCGCGAGCTGTCGAGGGGATGAGGAGCGCGGCCACAAGGATCACGACCATACGCGGAAGGGCACCGACGACCTCGCCAAAGCCTTGAATCGTCGCGTCGATTCTCTGACTTCCCACGCACCGTAGCAGTCCGCCGAGCGTGCTGAGCGCCGCGACAAGCAGCCCGGCCGCGATCGCAGGACCAACCACCACCGAGGCCCCCTGCTGCGCGTACTGCAACAGCGACCGGCCGAGCTGATCCGTGCCGAATGGGAGAACTCCCGCGACGGCCACGCCGGCATCGTCGACGCCTGCGAACGGTCCGCGAAAGGCGAACTCCCGATTCGCGTCGCTCAAGTGGTCCGGAGCTGTCAACGCCAAAATCGCGAGCGATCCCATCACCACCCAAGCGACCCCACCTGCGACTACACGGGAAATCATGCCTTCACCGCGGCCAACGGCTGCGCCAAGTCAGGCGCACGCCGCACATGCAGCGACACGATCACTTCCACGCAGGCCTGGACCAGCAACAAGGCCGCGCTCCAAACCGCGAAGAGGGTCGCTGCTGCGAGCACGACGCCAAAGTCCTGAAGCAGGGTGCCCGACCAGAGCAGATCGCCCACCCCGGGAAGGCCCAGCACCACCTCCACGACCACGGCCCCGCTCAAAAGATGCAGAATCCGCGCGCGCATCTGACCGGCGAGCGCCGGTGCCACGTTGGGCAGCATGTTCCCCAACGGGCGTTCCCCGCGCAGAATGGCGATGCTCACATAACGCTGTGTGCGTTCCGCGGAGAACACGCTGCGAACACCGGCTATCGCCGATGCGAAAGCGCCATCCGACATTCCCAGCACCGCGGCCCCGATCCCCAGCCGCCACAGGTCTGCCTCAAGGGAAAAGGCTGCTGCACCGAACTTGACCACGATCGCGGCCGAGCCGAGCAGGGCGAAGACCAGGGCCGGCACCAGGCCGAGCGTGGCCAAGACGCCGTCGGCACGAGAAGGAAGGAACCCCGTGGCGGCCCCGACCGCGCCCAACGCGATCGGCACCAGCGCAAGCAGCACCAACTTAAGGGTGACCGGGATCGACTCCTTCAGCAGATCTGCCACCGGCATTCCCTGCTCCACACGCCAACTCATGCCGAAGTCGCCGCGAACGGCTCCCTCGAACCAGTGGGTGAAGAACGCCCACGGACCGGCATCCAGGTGCCAGCGAGCCGCCAGCTGCGAGGTGCCGCCACAGGTAGAGGGTGGGCAGATGATCTCGGCGGGATCGCCCGGCAACGCCCAGATGAGCGCCGTGATGATCGCAGGAACGAGCACCGGCAGCAGCATCGCCGCCAGCACGCGCACGCCCGGGCGGATCCACCAGGCTTTCATCTCGTGGCACCTCGCGCAGCCATCGTTTCCCGATTCACGCCAGACCTACTGAAGCTTCCAGCCGTCCACTTCGGTCCAGTAGTAGAACGCCGAGATGACGTTCCCCCGAACTTCCGTGCGCCACGCGCTCTTGGTGTCGAGCTTCCAGAGGAACAAGTACGGGAGATCGGCCGCCAGCAGCTTGTGCAGCTTGTGATACGCGTCGAATGCAGCGGTGTCGGTCCGGGCCTGATTGTATTCGACCATCAGCTGGTCGGCCGCGGGGTTGGTGTAGTTGAAGATGTTCCGCGTACCAGCCGTGGTGCCCGACCGGGTCTGGAACAAGTCGTTCACCTCTTCCACCAAGCCAAACGACCACTTGCCCACCAACAAATCGAAGTTGGTCGCCAGACCGGATTCCACCTTTCTGGACCAGTCGTCTGAAGAAACCTTGGAC
>CAMBIK010000103.1 GCA_945867435.1 Klebsiella pneumoniae | reverse complement strand
GGTGGCGGGGGTGCGCGAGCAGGTGTCCAGCTTGCGGTAGAAGCTGGACTACCCCAGCAGCTGCAACGCGCTCCAAACGAAGAGCCCGATTCCGAAAAGAGCCGATCCTGCCCAGCGGAGCGCCATCCGTTCTTCGTAGCGGACCACTTCCGCTTCATCGCGGTCGCTCAGTACGAAGACATCGCCCTCGGGGCGCATCCGCCAGCTGCCTTCTGATTCCACGACGGTGCCGATGGAGTGGAGGCGATCCCCCTGCACGAAGCATTCTTCTCGATAGCGAACGTACGGCCCCTGCAGGTTGGGGGGGGCCTCGGCCAGCCGGGCGAGCAGGTCTGTCAACTCTGCGCTCGGAACGCCGAAGATGCCGCCAGATACATGTTCGGGCCGGGTGAGGATCACGTCGGCTTCCTGCACCGCCAATTCCACGCGCCCGCCCCCGTCGTCTAGCCAAGTGGTGACACTTTCCTTGCGATCTACCAAGGTTTCCCAGTTGTTCTGTCGCCGCTGTTCGACCAGCAGCCGCCAGTACAGGCAGGCGCGTTGGGCCAGGGGGGAGGTGAGGGTGTGGCTGCCATGTATGGAGCCTTGAACTTCGTGAAGGCCGGCTGTGAGCGCGCTCAGCGCCGTGGGTGGGGTCGAAGCAATCAGGCGCGCCGCTCGCCAGGCGCGGAGCGCGAACCAGCCCCCGAGCCCTGCGGCAAGCGCGCCGAAGCCTAGCGTGGAAGAAAGGACGCCGACGGGGAAGGTGGCCACGGGTCGCGATGCTATCACGCCCTGCGGCGCTACTCCTCGGCGAGCGGAACGATCTCGTCCAAGGAAGTGTACGGAGCGGCGACGAAGCGTCGTAGGCCGCGATTGACCAGTTGGCCGTCCAGGAAGCCGATGGCATGGCGCAGCGCGGGCGTCGTAGACAAGGCCGGACGAAGACCGGCACCGAGCGTGGTGAGGTAGGGCAGGAGGCTGGAGCCGAGGGCGCGGGAGCTCGTGCGGGCCACTTCACTGGGCAAGTTGGGGATGCAAATGTGGCGGACCCCTTCTACGATGTACACGGGGGCCTCGGCGGTCGTGGGCCGACTCGTCTCGGCGCAACCGCCTTCGTCGATCGACATGTCGATGAACAGGCTTCCTTCCTTCATCGCTCGGATGTGCGCTCGTCGCAGCACCTTCGGTGCGGGCTCGCCGCGAACGGCGACCGCTCCGATGACCACATCCGCCTGCTCCAGGTAGCGAACGAGGTGGTATTCGCTGGCCACTGCCGTGACGGCCTTGCTCGCGATGGAGTGCCCGAGCCGTTGCAGGCGACGCGGGTCGCGATCCAAGACCACCACCTGGGCACCCATCGCGGCGGCTTCCGAAGCCGCCGCAGAACCGGCGTTCCCGCCACCGATCACCACGACCAGCGCCGGAGGTACGCCCGGCGATCCGCCGAGGAGAATGCCAGGGCCGCTTCCCGGGATGGTGAGGTGCCAGGCCGCAAGCGTGACCGCCACGCGCCCGCCGATGGCGCTTAGGGGTTCCAGGATCGGGTACTCGTCGACACCTTCGCGGACCAGCTCCAAGGACAGGGTGGAGACCCGCGCGGCCGCCAGCGCGGTGTGCAGGGCCGCCGGCTGGCCGGCGAGGTGGAGAAAGGCCGCGAGCAGGGTGCGAGGGCGGAGCATGTCGACTTCGGCCACGCTGGGGGGGTGTACCCGAAGCACCACTTCCGCTTCTGCCGCGACTTCCCGCGCCGTGTAGGCGATCTCCGCCCCGGCAGCGAGGTACTCGGTATCGGAAAAGCCGGAGCCGATGCCGACGTTCGACTCGACCACAACGCTGTGATCGAGCCCCGAGAGCACCCGCACACCTTCGGGCGTCACGGGTACACGCCGTTCACCCGCAAGGGTCTCGCGAAGAACACCGAAGCGCATGCAGCGAAGCCTACCGGTGCGCGGCGCGATCGACAAGGGCTGTCCGCAGTCGTGTCCCCACTTTGTCTCGTCAGGGAAGGCAAGGTGCCCCTTCCCTTCTTTGAGGATACACTAGCTTAGGATGTCTTCGAGCGAAGCTCGCACGCGCTATTGCAGTCGTTGCCTCACCACATTTGTGAGCGACGAAGACCGTTGCTCTAACCTTGGTTGTCGTGGCGATCGGCCGATGGCGGGGTGGGGCGAACTCTTGCAGCCGGGCGAGCTCATCGATCGTACCTACCGCATCCGTTCGCGGCTAGCGATCGGGGGTGCTGGCGTGACGTACTTGGCGCGTGAGGTTGGGGCGAGCGAGGAGGTCGGACCGCTTCTGGCGGTGAAGGTGCTCTACTCCCAGCGCGATCAGGGGGGGTACCTTCGCCGGCTCGCGACCGAAGCGCAGATCCTGCAAGGCTTGAACCACCCACAAATCGTCGAGTGTCGGGGTTTTGTCCATCGCACCGGGCATTCGCCCTACCTCGTGACCCGCTTCGAGGCCGGGGGGTCGCTTCTCGACCACATTGTCCGGGTGGGGCTCCTGGACCCCAGAACGGCGGCGGCGGTCGCCATGCAGATCTGCGACGCGCTCGCGGTCGCCCACCGGCAGGGGGTGATCCATCGAGATCTCAAGCCCGAGAACGTGCTCCTCGAAACGGAAGTCGCGCGCACGGAGGTGCCCAGCATCCGGGTGGCGGACTTTGGCATTGCGAAGGTTTTTGGCGGCGTAGGAGACCGGCTGACCCGTGTAGGCGCCTTCATCGGCACCCCACAGTACGCGGCACCCGAGCAGTTTGATGGCATGGCCCCTGAGCCCGCCACGGATGTCTATGCGGTCGGGGCGCTCCTCTACTTCTGCATCACCGGTCGCGCTGTGGCCGAATTGATGACGGAGATCGAGGCCGAGGACCAGCGCGAGCACCTCTTGCGTCACTTGCCTCCCACCCTGAAGGAGCTGCCTGAGGTCGAAGCGCGTTGGATCGAGGAGTCGTTCCACATGGCGATGGCCCCAGACCCGGGCGACCGCTGTCAGATCGACGTGCTCGCCTCCCGCCTTCACAGCATCGCCATGGGGAACGACCCGGGGCGTCCACCTGCGTTTGCCGGGGCGCCGCCCTGGAACCCCCTGCCCCATCGCAGCCATCCGGGCGTGCGCCAGGATCCTCCGGCTGCGGAACGCGCGCCGCTCCCGCAAAAAACGCCGCCTTCCGCCCCGAGGTGGAGGCTGCCAGCGCTCGTTTTCGTCGTGCTGACCGCGGCTGGCGGCGGGTGGATGCTGAGCCGGCAACCTCGCGACCTCACCCAGGCCGAGACCGACCCGCAGGCGCACGCGGATTGGCAAGGCATCGCGTACATGCTCGCAGACCGCGGTGCCGCCGCCGGGAAGTCCTGCGGCAGTCCGCCCTTCCTTGCCCTTCAGGTCGTGGTGGCCGGCGATGGCGCGGTGCAGTCGCTTGACCTGCTGAACTACCCCGACGAGGCCGCCCGGGGCTGCATCGAGGCCGCCCTGAAGACCGCTCCCTTCCCCCGCACCCAAGGCGGGCTCGTACGTGTGGCGGTGCAAGCGGTCAAGTGAACGGGGGGGCAAAAGCCGAAAGTCCAGGCACTCGCCCCGCTTTCGCGGGACGGGTGCCTGGACTCCGGGTGCAACGGCCCCGAAGGGCCGAAGCGGCTTAGTGCGCTGCGGGGGCCGCGGCGGCATCCGCTGCGGGGGCGCCTGCATCAACAGTGGCGACGATGTCCGCGCCGCCGATGATCACATTGGCGACCGCGGTGAGCGCGCCCGAGGTGGCGGTGATGGCGGCGGTGCCCGCTGCGATGCCCTTGACGACGCCGGTGGCGGCATCGACGGTCGCGATCGCGGCGTCGGAGGTCGACCAGGCCACGGCCTGGCCGGCCACGACGGCTTCGCCGGCCTTCACGTTGGCGGTGAAGGTGGCTTCGCCACCGACGGCCCAGCCCTTGTTGGCATCGTAGCCCGCGATCTCGATCGCGTTCGGGAGGGCAACCACGAACTTGTAGGCGCCCTTGATCTCGCCGACCTTGGCTTCCACGGTGGCTTCGCCATCGGCAACCGCGGTCACGGTGGTGCCGGCGAGCGTTGCAACGGTGGCGGGGGTGACCGACCAAACCATGGTGGGCTGGGGGTCAAGCGCCTTGCCTTCGGCGTCGAGGACGGTGGCCTTGTTGATGTTCACGCCTTCGAGGGTGTGAACGGTCACGGTGGCCTCGCCATCAAACTTGATGCTGGCGGGAACGGGGGCGCAGGCGGTGAGGATGGTTGCGAGAAGAACGATCATGTTGAGTAATACCTTGCGAGGAATCGCACCACGCATGGACCGGGCGGAAGCCGGACCTCTCCGGAACGGGGGGACGCGAAGGCGGAGCCTCCCCGAGGGCGCGCCATTTCTACTCTTTTGGAAATATTTTGCAAGTGCAAGACGTGAGAAATTTTGACGGACGTGCGCGACGCCTCACCGAACGCGTCGCGTGTTCGTCCGAGATGGTGCTTCGGGCTATGCAGCGACGGCAATGGCCGCTCCTCCCGCGTCGGAACCCCGTCGCTTCGGCAAGTACCAGATCCTGGACCGGATCGCTGTCGGCGGAATGGCGGAGATCTTTCGCGCCCGTTTGGATGGGATCGGCGGATTTCAAAGGTCGTTCGCCATCAAGCGAATTGCGCCTCATCTCAGCAGCAACCCTGAGTTCGTCGACATGCTGGTCGATGAAGCCAAGGTGGCCGGCCTCCTCTCGCACGCCAACATCGTGCAGATCCTGGACCTCGGCAGCGTAGACCAGCAGTTCTACATCGCCATGGAGTTTGTGAACGGGCGCGACCTGGGGCAGGTGCTCGCTCGCTGCGCCGAAAAAAGCATCACGCTCCCCGTTCCGCACGCGGTGTATGCCGTACTCGAGATGCTGAAAGGTCTGGAGTACGCCCACAATCGGCAAGTCATGCGTGGCGGGAAGCCCGTGCCTCTCAATATCGTGCACCGGGACATCTCCCCTGGAAACGTACTCGTGAGCTTTCAGGGGGAAGTGAAGCTCACCGACTTCGGAATCGCAAAGGCCTCGGTGAAGGCACTGGAAACGATGTCGGGGGTGCTCAAGGGCCGCTTCGACTACATGAGTCCCGAACAGGCCAGCGGCGCCGTTGTGGACCAGCGCAGCGACCTGTTTTCTGCCGGCGTCTTGTTCTACCAAGTGCTCACCGGGTGTCATCCCTTCCGGCAGACCGGCGAGCTGGCCACCCTGGAAGCGGTGCGTCGCGGCGTTTTCCTGCCTCCGAGCGAGGTCAATCCTGACGTGCCCTACGCGCTCGACCTGGTGGTGGAACGTGCGCTTCGGGTTTCCCCGGGTGAACGCCACCAGTCGGCGGCGGAGTTCAAGGAGGGGCTCGACCGCTTCTTCCACGACAGCGGCTTCATCTTCTCGGCCTCCACGTTGGCGGCGTTCATGAGGGGGTTGTTCCCCGAGTCGGTGCCGGCCGAGCGCCGCCCTACCGCCGATGTGGCGACCCGTCTCATCGAATCCGACGAGCTGGACCTGGATGAGGAGGAATCCGTCAGCCATCCGTTCGGGCCTCCCCCGGTAGACTTCCCCGCATGTGACTCACCGACGGTCGAGCTGAGCACCCTGTCGTTGGAGTCGCTTCAGCCCTCCTCGGGGGAGGTGTCGACCTTGATCCGGTCCGGTCGAGGCCTTGGCCGAGCGGGGTCTTCTCCACCCCCCGCAGAGCTGAACCCGTTCGCTGGGGAGGCCAACACGGTGATTCGCCCCCTCAACACGCGCGATTTGGAGGGCGGCGATACGGTCGATCTTCCTGTCGAGCCGAAGGTTGTGGCTCCGCCGCTTCGACCTTCCTCACGGGCGTCCGCTCGCCTGGGCGTGCAAGTGCATGCCGCCTGGGCCCTCGTTTGTTTCGCCGCCGCGGTCGCGGCGTTCGTCCTGGGCGTGCTGACCGGCAGCCGTCTGCATCCTGCCGCCCCACCCGCAAGCCGCCCGCAATCGGAGCCCTGATCTTGCAAGCCATCCTGCCCCGCCGGCCTTTGCCGGTCGCCCTCCTCGTGGCCCTGCGGCCAAAACAGTGGACCAAGAACGCGCTCCTGTTCGCTGCGTTGGTCTTTGCATCCCGCTTCGATTCGCCACCGGACATCGCGCGTGCTGGCGCGGCCTTCGCCGCCTTCTGCCTGTTGAGCAGCACCGGATACCTCTACAACGACCTCAAGGACGTGGAATCCGACCGTCGCCACCCGAAGAAGCGGATGCGCCCACTGGCGGCGGGCGAGCTCAGCGCGACGGGTGCTTGGATAACCATGGCTGCGTGTACGGCGGGCGCGCTCGGGATCGCCTCGACGCTGGGCCAGTCGTTCGTAGCCGTGTCCCTCTGTTATTTCCTCACCACGCTCTCGTACTCGGTCTACTTCAAGCATCACGTCATCCTCGACGTGATGATGCTGGCCTCCTGCTACATCTGGCGAGCCGCGGCGGGCGCCGTCGCGATCGATGTGCACATCAGCACCTGGCTGCTCGTCTGCACCGCCTTTGGCGCCCTCTTCCTTGGGTTTAACAAGCGGCGCGGGGAGCTTTTACTCGTCGAGGGGAAGGGACAGGGCACGCGGAAAAGCCTCGATCACTACAGCGCGAGCATGCTTCAGGAGTTTCAGGCGGTCACCACCAGCGGCACCATCCTCAGCTACGCGCTGTACACGATCCAATCGCCCACGCCCTGGCTCGGGCTTACGCTGCCCTATGTGGTCTATGGCGTTTTTCGCTACATCTACCTGATCGATCAGAAGGGAGAGGGGGCCGCCCCCGACGAAACGCTCCTTCGAGACATCCCCATCCAGGTCACGGTTTTGCTGTTCCTGTTGACCGCCGTGGCGGTGCTGGTCATCTCGCCGGCACTGGCGGTGAAAGCGTGAGGGAGCCGGCGGGTAGGGTGCGGTAGACGGGGGCCGTGCTCAACTGCGCTTTCGCACCATCGTCATCGTGGTCGTCATAGATCATCGCGAACGCCAGGTCATGGCCTGCGCTGAGCGTGGGTGGGCGCGGTCCGCACAGCTCGTAGTGCCAGCCGAACGTCTCTGCGTGGAAGGCCGCCTGGTTGCCCGGCGCCAGAGGCGGGAAGCTCCAGCGGTCTCGCCCGAGGGCCACGGTGAACGTGTCTTCGGCCGTAAGCACGTCGTCGCGTAGCCGCCCCGCGAGGCAGATCTGGGCATCGGACCAGCGTGCTGCGACACTGAAGCTGGCGTCGTCGGGACCCGCCCAGCCTTCCCGCTCGGCCAGCTGCCAGGGGGCATCGACCACGGCGGGGGCTGCGGTGGCCCATTCGTCGAGGGTGCCCTCGACCATTACCGCGCCGAATTCCGCCACCAGGGAGCTTCGGCCACGGAAAGTCCGGTCCAGGTACTCCCGCACACGGGGGGTTGGCGCATCACGGTACCAACGGACGCCGAGAATTTCTCCGACGCGGGTGGCGACGACATCGCCCGGCGTGTCTTCGCTCTGGTGGGGCTGGTGGAAGCGGAGGGTGTCATCGTGGAGGTCGAACTGGAAGCCGGTGCCTGGACCCGGGCGGGTGAGACGGGGAGCGGGAGCCGGTTCGACCGCCTGTGCGCAGCCACCCGTCCCCAGTTCGCAGCGCCAGGTTTTCGACGTTTCGGAGGACACGAACCACGCAGCGCCCTCCTCCAAGTGCGAGGGGCGAAGGGCGGCGGTGGCGGGAAGTCCCAATGCCACCCGGGCGCCGCCCAGCCGCTCCAGGAGATGCCAAGCCGTGCGCCCGTCGTTGGTCGGTTCGATGGCGAACACGGCCCGTTCGCCGGGCAGCTCCAGCCCGTTGGCGATGCGCACGTCCACATGCCCGTTCTGGTTGGGTTGCACCGAAAAGAAGGCCGTGATCGGAGCTCCCCGAGAGGTCAGCGCGATGGCCACCGCGCGAGGAAGCGACTCGTCGAGCGGTCGTGCCGCTGGGGAGCACGCCGCGGCGAACAGCGCCGCCGGGACTACCCACGGCGCCCTTGGAACGGTCAGCCTTGGCGCGCGGCGGTCCAAGCGGCCTCCGCATCGACCCGGTCGGCGAGGGTGCGACCGTACCAAGCCCAGCGCACCCGACCGTCGGGGCCGACGACGAACGCGGCAGCCAGCTGGTTGTCATGGTTTTCTGGGAGCGGTTGCCCGTTGCGGATCACGCTTACGGCTCGGCGAAGCAGCTTGGGTTGCGCGCGGGCGAGTACGGCATCGAACCCTTTCGCCTGGCCCACCCCCCAGGCGGCGAAGGTGCCCCCCGACTCGTCGACGAGCATCGGAAAGAGCATGTGGTGCCGGGGCACGAAGTCGCGAGCCGTTTCCAGGGGGGAGCGCGTCACCGCGACCATCCCGCCCGCCTCGGCATCGATTCGGGGCCAAATCGAGGTGAATCGAGCGAGGTTCTCGACGGTCGCGGCTGCCGCGAGCCGTGCAAAGAACGCTACCACCACGCTCCCGCGCCCCCGCACGCGATCGAGGTCGAAGGGGTGTCCGAACACGGGCTGGCCCGCCAGCGGCGGCGCCTGCCCCCCGGGGGTGATCACGGTTCCTCCGGGGTGCAGTCGAGCCCGTCGGTCATGGCCGCCTGCAGTTCGAGCTGTTCGGCGACCCAGACCTCAACCACATCGGGGGGCAATCCGGCTGCCTCCAGTTCGGCGCGCAACAGCGCAAGGCGGCGCCGGAACTGGCCCGCGTTGATGCGGAGGGCACGGTGAACCGGCACGATCGGGCGGCCCGTGTAGGCCGTATCTGCGCCAAGCGCACGCGCGGCATGTTCGTACTCATGCAGCTTGACCCGGTTCAGGTCGGCCTTGGCGAAGAAGAAGCCGATCACGAAGTCGTTCGCCATGCGGTCCACGAACCGGTCTACAATGGCCCTCACCGCCGGCTCTCCGCCCGCGCGGAGGAAGGCGGTCACGGCGCGCTCGCGCCCGCGGTGCTCGCGCCTGCAGTGGCCGGCGCCGCGGCGCCCGTGCCAAGCAGCTGGATTTGCTCGGACGTGAGCTGGGTCGGGCCCTCATCCTTGAGGTCGGCGAAGCCCACGCGCTCCGCACCGGCCTCCCGCGAGAGATCGATCACATGCACCACTGCATCGTAGGTGGCATCGGGATGGGCATCGATGAACACGTTCTTCTTGTCCTTGATGCGACCCTGGAGCTGGCGCTTCAAGTCGCTGCGGAGCTTGGCTTCGTCGGTGGGCTGGAGGTTCAGGGCCAGCGCGCCATCCTTGTAGATGGCGATCATGAGCTGCACATCGCCCGGCGGCGGCGGGGGCGGCGGGGGCTGGTCATCGACAGGCGGAAGCTCGGCGGCCATCTTCTGCACGGTGATCGGGGTGAGCACCATGAAGATGATCAGCAGGACCAGCACGATGTCGATGAGCGGGGTGACGTTGATCTCGTCCATCCCGCCTTTGTTGCTGCCGCCGACCTTGGCGCCCATGGCTAGTTTGCCCCTTCGGATTTGACTTTTTCGGTGGCGAGCAGCATGGTATCTGTGCCAGGCACGCCCTCGTGGATGATGTCCATCACCTCGCGTACTTGCCGGTAGGTCGCGGTTTTATCGCCTTTCAGCACCAACGCCCGGTTGGCACGCTGCTTCTCGATCTCGGCCACCACCGTGTCGTGAGTGACCTCTGTCTTGTCGACCCAAACGGAGCCATCGCCTTTCACGCCGACGACGAGGTTCTGGCCCATGTCCTTCTCTTCCTGGGCTGTCTTCGCCTTGGGCAGCTTCACGTCTACGCCGGAGCTGAGCATCGGCGTGACCACCATGAAGATAATGAGCAGGACGAGCACGACATCCACGAGCGGCGTGACATTGATGTCCGCCATCGCGCCGCCCTTTTTTCCGCCGACCCTCGCGCCCATGTGTCGTTCCTTCCGCTACTTCGCTGCGGTGGCTTCGGAACGCTTCAGCACATCCTTCTCGAGCCAGTCGATGAGCTCGGCGGAAGAGACATGCACATCCTTCGTGATGTCGTCGATAACGGCGTTGAAGTAGTTGTAGATCCAGATCGCGATGATCGCGACCGTGATGCCCACCGCCGTGGAGACGAGCGCTTCCGCGATGCCGCCTGAGATCGAGGTGAGGTCGCCACCACCGGCCTCGGCCATCATGCCGAAGGCGTTGATGATGCCGAAGATGGTGCCGACCAACCCCACGAAGGGGGCGGTGGAGCCGGTCGTGGCCAAGACGTTCATGCCCTTGCGAAGCGCGGCGGCTTCTTCCGTGGCCACGTTGTCAAGCGCCCGCTTGGCCGCCGCGATCCCATGTGCGTCCGTTCGGGCTGCATATTCCTTGAGCGCCGAGCCCAGGATCGAGGCGAGGTAGGACTTCTTGTAGCCCTCGCCGCCGACCAGCTTGATGGCCCCCTGGAGATCGCCATTCTTGAGCGGGGCTCCGATCCCCGCCGCCAGGGCGCGGGATTGCCCACGGGAGCTGATGAAGAAGATGCTGCGTTCGATGCCCACATAGATGCACCAGAACAGCATCAGCACCATCGTGAGCAGCACCGCGCGGGCGGGGACGCCCATCGACTCCAAAAGGCCTTGAAGAGAGAGATCCATGGGTGTCGTCCTAGTCTTTGAGCTTGAATACGAAGTTGATGTCGAACTGGGCGCGTACCGGCTGCCCGTTCTCGATGATGGGGTACCAGCGCCATTGCATGGCGGCTTCGCGCGCCGCCGCCTTGAACAGCTCGGGGCAGGCCTTGAACGAGACGTCGGAGGGTTCGCCGGTCTCGGCGATGATGATGTGCACGATGCACTTCTCCTCTTTCAGTCCCAACTGCTGGGCGGCCTCGGGGAAGCGCGGCTTGACGCGCGTCTTCACCTGGGCTTCGGACCAGTGGACCGTCTTGATGCCCGTGCCGCCGAGCTGACCGCCGAGCACGCCATCCTTCACGCCGCCGACCACGCCGCCGACTACGCCATCCTTCACGCCGCCTTCGACGCCGCCTTCGACGCCGCCTTCCTCTTCTTCCTCGACCACCGGGGGAGGCTCGGGTTCGAGCACCTGCGGCGCCACCGGCACCTCTTCCGGGATGTCTTCCACCTTCTCCTTCTTTTCCTTCTTCTTCCCGCCTGCAGGCGGAGGAGGAGGAGGAGGAGGAGGGGGGGGCGCCGCGAGATCTACCGCAACGAGCTTGTCCTTGATCTCCTCGACCAGCTCGGGGGCGGCCACCATCATCCACGCGATGAACGCCAGCAACCCGCCGTTGAATAACAGCGATAGCAGCAAAGAGCCGAGAGTGCGGCCCGCATTCTGGCGGCGGTTACGACCGACGTTGTCGAACATCGACGGATCCTCGTGCTGGGAAGCCCGGCACCTTAGTCGCAGCTTCCGCTGCACGTGTCAACGGCGCGTGTATCTTGCAGGAGAGCAAGGGGCGAGCGGTCGTCGCGGCGATGGAAACCCGTTTCACTCCCCCTCCGGCTCCTCGGTGGCAACCACATCACCACCTTCTCCACGCGAAAGCACCACGATGCGCGCGTCGGCGGCATCGAGACGCTCGTGGCACTCTCGAACGAGCCCCACGCCCTCTTCAAAAAGCTTCAGCGCATCATCGAGCGGGAGATCGCCGGATTCGAGCTTAACCACGCGGCCTTCCAGCTCCCGCAGGGCTAGCTCGAACGATCTCCCAGCTTCCGCCTTCGGATCGCTCACGGTCCGCCTCCCGCTTTCTGCTCGGTCGTGCGCGCACGTTCGATCTGGAGGATGGCGTAGGTGAGGCGATTCCCGGATTCGAGGTCCAGGGCGACGAGCACGGAGGCCCCCTCGCGGTTGAGCGCGATGCGTTCCGGGATCACGAGCATCTGGCGACGGCTGTCGTCTTTCAGCGAGTGGTAGATCATCTCAAGGCCGAGACCGCCCTTGAGCGCCTTCTCCACGATGGCGCGAACTTCGGGCGTGCTGCCCCGTGGGGGTGCCTTGGCATCCTCACGGCGCTTGACTTGGGCGGCCACCGCGGACCCGACGATGGGGTGCAGCTGTTCCGGCTGGGTATCGGCACGCTGAGCCCGCGCCACGGGATCTTCGCGTTGTTCCCTGGCTTCAGCGAGCAACTGGTGCAGCCGCTCACGGCTCTGGGCCGCCTCTTCGTCGGCCGGGTACTTCCGAATCTCCCGCCCCGGGTTCATCCCCGCTTCAATCAGCGCGAGGGTGATCTCTGGAAGCCGCTTGCGGTCGACCGCGTAGAGGCCGGGCGCGAAACGATGCACGATGTACGGCCGCAACGCTCGCATCGACTCGAACCGCCGGATGTGCGCGCGGTGTACGGTGATCGCGGTAACCTCGTGGAATTCCACGTCGCCATCGCCGCCCATCCAGGAGCGCACGGTGGTTTCCACGTTCTGTGGCAGGCCGATCTGGCTGTATTCTCGGAGGAACTCCAGCAGTTCTTCGCGCCGCCATCCCTTCTTCAGCGCCTGTTCGATGCTGATCTCGGTGATGCGGTAGGTGTTGGCCCGGTCGCAGCCGATGAGCTCCGCGATCTCCCCGAGCCGGTACAAAAGCACGGGAGCGAGCCCCGCCGGAGCGATGATCTCGTAGTTGGGCGTGAGGTAGAACTTGGAAAATCCCTCATCTTCAGGCGGGTCAAGCAGGGCGTTTGCGCGCGGCGAGAGCCGGTACACCTTTTGTTGACCCCAGACGCCCATCTCAAGCACGCCGCAGTTCACCAGCGCTGTGAAGCTGTAGGCATCGCGCTCGGCGCCGCGGGGGGAGGCGTATTGCTTACGGTGGAAGCGTTCCCGCCAGTCTTCGCCGCGCTTCCAGCGGCGGTACAGCGCCATGAGCGGCGCTTCCGGAATCCATTCGCCCTTGCCTGAATGCACGGCCCATAGGACCCATTCTGCCATGGCTTGGCGCTTCTCCAGGGCCCGGAACATCAGGTCGCGCTGGTCTTCGGGTTCAAGGGTCAGCCATTCTTCGACGACTTCGCGGTTCACCGACACCCGGTCGCCGCGGAGCTCGATCATCCCGTGCATCATCAGGAAGTCGTAGTGGAGGTTGAAGACCTCCGATTCGGGGGCCCACACCTGCCCGAAGAACTTGTCCAGGTCCTCTTTTTGGGCCTTGAAGACTTCCTGCCGCTGCGTGAGCTTCGGAGGGTGCTGGTCCATCCACGTTGCGAGCGTGGCGAGGGAGAAATCCAGGGGCGGACAGAACGGGCGTTGCTCGACGATCCGAATGTCTTCGTGTTGGAAGGTTGGCAGTTCCAGTTCGGCACCGAGGTGTTCGAGCAGGGGGTCGATGAGGGGTTCGGGCACGAGGTAGTAGAAGCCATCCTCGACCGGACCGCTTCCGCAGACGATGCCGCGATCGGCCAGCATCTGCATGGTGCGGGCCCAATCGGGCTCGCGACCGCCCAGCATGAGCACCAGCTCACGATGGAAGTCGTCGGCATGGGCGATGCCGCCACACTGGATC